>NZ_JALHBK010000049.1:0-26017 GCF_031570565.1 Nonomuraea sp. 3-1Str | reverse complement strand
TGGTACCTGGCCTGGCTGACGCACAAGGCGCTGGAGGCCGAGCGGCCGACCGCGCGCCTGCGGGTGTGGACGTGGCTGCTGGCGCTGACCGCGGCGGCGATGAACGTCTGGCACGGCGCCACCGGCACCGCCTTCGGCGCCGACGGGCTGCAGGTCGGCCTGGTGCGCGGCTTGGCCTCGCTGCTGGGGGTCGGGCTGTGGGAGCTGACGGTGATGGCGCGCCGGCAGCGCACCAGCGGTCGGCCGCTGGCTGAGCTGCGGACCGCGCTGTGGCGCCGGGTGCGCTACCCGAGGCTGTCGTGGGCGGCGGCCAGCATCCAGGCCGCCCGTGGCTCGCAGTGCTCGGCAGAGCTGGCGTGGCGGGCGGCGTGGATCGACCGCTACGGCGTCGGCCCGGACGCCTCCGGGCGCGAGCGTCGACTGTCGCGCAGGGCGATGCGCCGCCAGGCTCGCGCCGATCGCAAGGCGGTCCGCAAGGGACAGGCGGCCATGGTCGGCGGTCTGGTGATCGGTCGACCGATCCCGATCGTCATGCCGAGCGTCGATCGATCCACGCTCCCGCTCCCGGCTGCGTCGATCGACCAGGTCGAGGCGCACGTCGATCGATCGACCCCCGGCCTGGTCGAGGCGCCGTCGGGCGAGTCGGCGTCCACGCGTCGATCGATCGAGGCCCCGGCAGCCGAAGCGCTGCCTCGATCGATCGAGGGCCCGGCTCAGCCGGTCTCCGCACCGATCGACTCCCCGGTGCTCGCGGTCGGCCGGCACACGCCCGTCGATCGACCGGCGGGCCGATCGGGTCGATCGGGCCGGGCTGCGCGCCGCCAGATCGAGGCCCCGGGCGCCCGTCGATCGATCGACGGCCACCGTGCCGCGCTGGCGGCGGCGATCGAGGCGGGATCGATCGATGCTCGCCCGACGGCGGAGGCGATCCGCAAGACGCTGCGCTGCGCCCCGAGCATCGCCCGCCGGCTGCGTGACGAGCTCGCCGAGGGGGTGGCGGCATGAGCGCATTCCGCACAAGCATCCTGCTGCTGGACAAGGAGCGCCCGGACACGCCGCTGGCGGCGACCCTCACCTACACCTCGCGCGACCCCTACGCGGTGGAGCTGGCGCTGCTGGACGCTTACGGCGACGAGCTGCAGGCGCACGTGTTCGCTCGCTCGTTGCTGGCCGACGGGCTGAGCGGGGCGGCTGGCCAGGGCGATGTGCGGGTCGGCCCGGTGGGCAACGACGACTGGCTGGTCATCGAGCTCAGCGGCGAGGAGCTGCGCAACGAGGCCGCCGACACGGTGTCGTTCTTCGTGGCGCGTGAGCAGGTCGTCTCCTTCGTGGCCCGCTCCTACCGGCTCGTGCCGAAGGGCCTGGAGCACGAGTGGATCGACTGGGACCGCGAGATCGCCAGCGTGCTCGGGGGTGCGGCATGACTCCTCCCATGGCCGCCGTCGCGCCTGTGGTGCGCACCGAGCGGGACCAGGCGGCGTTGCTGGCCAGCGAGTATGCCGAGCTGCTGGCGGCCGCCAGGGCGAGTGTGGCCGCGGCCGCGCTCGGCGAGGGCGATCCGCTGATCCACGTGCGGCACGTGCTGGCCCGGCACGGCCAGTTGCCGCCCGCCGGCGCCCGGCCGGTGGTGCTGCTGGCTCACCCCGCCATCACCTCGACCAGGGCGAACAGGGCGGGGGTGGCGTGATGGCGATCGCTATGCCCGCCCCGGTGGCCCACCGCGAGTACTTCGCCGGCGTGGCGGCGTCGATCCCGGCCGCGCGGTCGTGGGCGCTGGGTCTGCTGCCGGCGGACTGCCCGCGCGCTGGCGACGTCGCCCTGGTGGTGAGCGAGCTGGCCACCAACGCCATCCTGCACAGCGCCTCTGGCCAGGTCGGCGGCCGGTTCGCCGTCCAGGTCGAGCTGGAGCCCGGCACCGTCGGGCTGACCGTCATCGACCTGGGCCCAGCCCTGGTGCCGCTCCAGCGTGAGCCGCGCGAGGGCGGCCACGGCCTGGAGCTCGTGCAGGGCCTGGCCGACGTCTACGACGTGCGCGCCGAGCCGGCCAGCCGCACCGTGTGCTGCTGGCTGGACTGGCAGTCCCCGGAGGTGACGTGATGACGAACGAGACCCGCGACGACCTCGACCAGCCCGTACCCGCCCCGGCCGCGCAGGTCGAGGAGTCCCCGGCCGACGACTCGATCGACGTCGACCCGGTCGAGGACTACGAGCACGAGGACCAGGCCGAGGCCGAGGATGCGCCGTCGGGCATCCCGGCCGGGCATCTGGCGGCCGGCGGCATGACGGGTGGGACGGTGCTGCTGGGGACGCTCTACCAGCTGACCGGCGTGGCCGGGCTGGTTGCCGGTGGTGTGCTGGCCGGTGGCGGCGCGGTGGCCTACATCCGGCATCGCCGGGGCCGTGGCCGCGCGCAGACCGGCACGGGCTGGGCGGCCGGGTCGGGCTCCAGGAGCAGCGGCGGCAAAACCGCGTCTGCTGCGGGTGGCCTGTTCGGCGGCCGGAAGGCTGCCGGCAAGTCCGCTAGCGCGCTGTTCAGCACCGGGGCCAGCGGTTCGGCTCGGTCAGGCAAGGCGGGCGCGTCTCGCGCGAGCCGCCCGGCCGCGGGTGCCACTCCCGCTGGAAGGGCTTCCGCCTCCCGCCCCGGTCAGAGCGGTCGGGCCGCTGGTGGGCGCGCTGCCGGCGGCTCTACCGCGGCGCGGGCCACGGGCAAGAACGCGAGCCGGAACGGGAGCGCGGTGGGCGCTGTCCGCAAGCAGGCGGCCAGCGTGGGCCAGGCCACCCGCGCCGCGGCGCGTAAAAGCGCTGCCGCTGCCAAGACGGTGACCGGCGGGGCCCGCCGGGCGGCGTCCTGGGGGGATCGCAAGAGCGGCGGTCGTGCGGCTCGTGCCGCTCGGGCGGGCCGTGCAGCTGCGCGCGCGGCCGCGATCGGTGCGCGCAAGGCGGCGGTGTGGGCTGACCGCAAGACCGGCCGTCGCGTGTCGGCCGGCTACCGGGCCGCCACCACCGGTACCGACCGCAGCTTCCGCGCCCGCCGACGTCGCGCGGCCGCCGTGCTGGGCTGGCACGGGCCGGTGACTGGGCCGGTCATGGCGCTGGTGGCGCTGCTGACCGAGGCCTGGCGTCGCCGCAAAGCCCGTAAGGGTGAGGCTGAGAAGGACGACGGGGCGGAGGCGAGCGAGGCCGGCGCCGGGGCTGAGACGTCCACCGACAAGCCGCTGGCGGACGGCGACCACGCTCTGGCTGCGAGCGTCGCGTGCCCGCGCTGCGGGGCCAAGGTCAAGGGCACCATCCCGGCCGACGAAGAAGACGTCTGGGTCACCTGCGCGTGCGGCTTCAAGATCCGCTTCTACCGCAAGCCGAACGACCCGCCCGACAACTGGGACGACGCGGCTGGCCCGGCTGATCGGCCCATCACTGCCAGCGCCACGTGCGTGGGCTGCGGCGCGCGGCACACGGCCACCATCCCGGCCGGGCAGGGCGGCCAGTCGGTCATCTGCCCGTGCGGCACTGAGCTGCTCTTTCTCCGCAAGCAGCCGGGCGAGAGCCCGGCCGCGAGCACGGCGACCGGTCGAGACCGGCACCGTCACCCCTTCACCGCATCCAGCACCTACACGAGGAGGAACCGCACCATGAGCGCGAACCCGCTTGCCGCGGCGGCTGCCGAACTGAACGCCGCCGCTGCCGCGCACGCCCCGGTCGACATGTTCCAGGTGGCCCGGGAGCTGGACCAGCTCCCGGAGATCCCGGCCAACGTCGGCATGGCGCTGCGCACCTACACCGTCCGTCTGCAGGGCGAATACCCGATCGACCCGGCCGTGGTCGAAGCGCTCGGCGCGCTGTACATGGCCCACGCCCAGCTCGTCGCACAGGCCGAGGAGATCGGCGCCCTGTTCCGCCGGGCGCACGCCGAGGACCTCAAACGCGAAGAGGCCCCGCGCACCAACGAAGCCGCCTGGAACGTCTGACTCGATCCGCCCCCGGGTGGGCTGCGTACGGCATCCCGGCCCTGACCGGCCGGGATGCCGGGCGGAACCGACCCGACCCCCTCTCTGCTTGAGCTGCATGACGACCGACTGGAGATCTGATGGCCACCAAGACATCCGCCAAGACCACCAAGGTCCATTGGTCGCTCGCGACGCGCAGCCCGGTCACCGCGACCGCGCAAGGCGCGCTGGCCCTGGCCGCCGTGGCCGTGGCCGGCGACCTGGCCGCCGTGGAGCCGCTGTGGGGCGGCGCCGCGACCGCCGCCGGCGCGGTGGCCACCGTGGTCCGCTCCGCTCACCTGGCCCACCCGCCCGCCGGGCTGCTGTACCGGCTGGTGTGCTGGCTGGGGGCGGGGTCGTGGCTGACCTACACGCTGGCCGCCGGCTTGTGGAGCCAGAGCGCCTGGGCCGTTTTGGGTATCGGCGCGGCGACGGCGGGAATCCTCGCCCCGCTGGGTCGTGCGACGCCTCGCACGTCTGGCGCCGGTCGCACCGGAAGGGCGCTGGTGCTGGGCCGGACCGCGAAGGTCGGCGAGGACTGGGAGCGCCGGATCCAGCGGGTGTGCCGGATGCGCGTCCAGGTCACAGGCGTGGCGGCCTGGCCGACCCGGTGCGGCTACGACGTGCACGTGGACCTGCCCGGCGCTGGATCGACCCGCACCCAGCTCGCGGCCGCGGCAGATGCGCTGGCCACCGACGCCCGCCTCCCGCAGGGCTGCGGCGTGGAGATCACCCCCGGCGCGCACCGCGGCGCCGTCGTCCTGCGGGTGGCCACCGTCAACCGGCTGACCGAGAACATCGACTACCCCGCCGACTACCGGCCCCGCTCCATCATGGAGCCGATCGTCTTGGGCGAGTACCGAGACTCCAGCCCGACCGAGGTGCTGCTGCGGGAGGCGTCCGCGCTGGTCACCGGACAGAAAGGGTCAGGTAAGACCACCACGCTGCACGCGCTGACCGCCGGGGTCGGGCTGTGCCGGGACGCGCTGGTCTGGCACATCGACCTCAACGGCGGCGGCATGAGCCAGGCCTGGCTGCACCCCTGGCTGGAGGGCGAGTCCGACCGGCCGGCCGTGGACTGGGCCGCCGCCACCCCCGAGGAAGCAGTGACGATCGCCGAGACCGCGCTGGCCATCGCCAAGGACCGCAAGAAGAGCACCCGCGCCCTGAAGATCAAGGCCAACGCGTCGTTGATGCCGGTCAGCGCCGACCTGCCCGAGATCGTCATCATCGTGGACGAAGGCGCGGAAGCGCTCGCGCCGGCCAACCGCGATCCGGTCCTGCGCGACCTGCGCGAGGCGCTGGAGGAGCTCCAGCGGATCGGCCGCAACGAGGCCTGCAACGTCGTCGTCAGCTCCCTGCGCGCGACGCAGGACATGATCTCCGCCAACGTCAAGAAGCAGAGCGGCGTCCGGGTCGGCATGTACGTGACCGACGAGGAAGAGCTGTCGTTCTTGTTCGGCTGGAACCGCGGCGTGAGCCTGGCCGACCTGCCGGGCGTGGGCTGCGGCTTCATCCAGGCAGGCCAGGGCGCGCCGCGCCCGTTCCGGTCCTACTACATGCGACCCGGCGACATCGTGGACGCCGCGCACGCTGTGGCCCGTATCCGCCCCGAGCTCGATCCGACCGCCCGCAAGGTCGCCGGCGACACCTACGCCACCCGCTACGCCCGGATGCGCAGGGCCTTCACCGACCTCGACACCGTCCAGGAAGAGCTGGCCGACGTCCGCCAGACCGCAGCCACCGCCTCGCCGCCTCACCTGACCGCCGTGCCGTGCGGTCCGGACGCCACCGCCTGGCCCGACCTGCGCGGCCTGACCCGCAAGCCCGCCGCCCCGGCGATGACGCAGGCGGCCGCCTGGCCCGACCTGCCCCGGCCGCGCCACAGCGAGATCCTCCGGGCCGAACACGTCCGCCCCGTGGCCGCTGCCCCGGCCGCTGCGTCCCGGCCGCTTCCGGAGATCCTGCGCCGCGCGCTGGAGGCGTTCGGCAGCGACACCCGCATGCACAGCGAGGCCCTGGCGGCCGCGCTCGGCATCGTCACCGTCAACGACGCCGGGCAGCGCACCCCCGACGTCCTCGCCCTGGCGGCGCTGCTGCGCCCGCTGGGAGTCGCCACCCTGCCACGCGCCTTCCTGCGCGGCGGAGTCGAGCGGCGCGGCTACGCCCGCGAGGACCTGGAGGCCGCCGCCAAGCGGATCGCCTCCGGCGAGCTGGAGGTGCCGGCCGACGTCGCCGCCTGGCCGGCCGCCTGACCCGGACAAGCCCCGGACATCCGGCCCCGGACACCCGGACACCCCCGGACATCCGCCCCGGACACCGCCCGACCAGGGGAAACGCGGCCCGTCCGGGGGCGTCCGGGGGAGCGAAGGACCCCCTTGCGTAGCCCTCCACACCCCCGCCACCCCACCCCGTCGCCCCCCGGACACCCGGACACCCGGACACCTGAAGGAGGAGAGATGACCGTCAACCCGATCGCCGCCGCCGCGGCCGACCTCAACGCCGTGGCCGCCGCACACGCCCCGCTCGACATGTGGCAGGTCGCCCACGAGCTCGACGAGATCGCCGCCGTGGACGACTTCACCGCCACCGCGATCCGCACCTACAGCCGCCGCCTGGAAGGCGAGTACCCCGTCGACCAGACCGTGCTCGACGCGTTGGAGGACCTGGCCCGCGCCCACGCCGACCTCGTGGCCATGGCCGAGGAGATCGGCCCGCTGTTCCGCAAGGCCCACGAGGCCGACCTGCGCCGAGGCGAGACCCCGCGCTCCGGCGAGCACCTGTGGAACGTCACCGGCGGCACCCCCGGTCCCGAGCCGGGCCTGTGCACCGACTGCCCGGCCGACTGCACCCGCCGTAGCACGCAGCACACCGCCCTGTAAGCCCACTCACCTCAAAGAGGAGATCACTCCCATGAACATCCCTGACATCGTCGGCGACGAGTCGACCTTCACCCACCCGGACGTGCTCGACCGGGGCGTCGCTGAGGGTTGGGCGGACCCGCGTACCGACCCCACGACGATGGACTGGCCCGCCCGGCAGGCCGCCGCGCTCATCCCGTTCGAGGTGGTCGACGGGCGCCCCCTCAACCCCTTCAGGCACAAGTACCCGACCGGCATCCGCTACGGGCGCGCCGAACTGGGTCACTGGGGCGAGCAGGTGTGCGCCGACGCCGTGGTGACCTCCATCGACGGCCAGGGCCGTCGGTGGCTGGTCATGGTCGAGCGGGGCGACGGCCACGGCTGGGCCCTGCCGGGCGGCACGGTCGATCCCGGCGAGGACCCCGCCGACGCGGCGATCCGCGAGCTCGCCGAGGAGACCGGCCTCGACCTGGCCGACAAGGAGCGCGAGGTGCTCCCGGCCCGGTACGTCCCTGACCCGCGCGCCTCGGATGAGGCGTGGATGGTCACCGTGCCGGTCCGGATCGACCTCGGCGAGGTCGCCGACTGGGACGTGCCAGTCCCGGTGGGGGCCGACGACGCCGCGTGTGCCGCGTGGGTGCCGGCGGACAGCTACGCGGTGCTGGTCGACCACCTGCAGGTCGGATGCCAGGCGCGGGTGTTCGCCGCCCACCAGGAGCTGCTGCGGGACCTGCTCGACTCCTGACATCAGACGGGCGCGCATCACCGCGGTCATCGGCCAAGACACCCGCGGCGGGCGCGCCCGCACACCCCACCAATCCCAGATCAGAGAGGCACCTCCATCATGACGCACACCCGTTCCCGCCCGTCCACGCCGTCCGTCCCGGTCGGCGAGGTGACGGTCAGCGGTGACGAGCTGCTGGCCGTGCTGCACCGCGAGGGCGACGCCGCCCGCGCCGAGCTGGCCCGTGTCGACGCCAAGGCGAACATGTTGCTCGCGTTCGCGCTCGGCGCGTTGACCGCCGTGGCCGCCGCGCTGATCACCGCAGGGCCCCGTCTGAGCGTCGCTGAGGTGGCCGGGGTGCTGCTGGCCACGCTGCCCCTGACCGGGGCGGCCGGCGTGCTGCTGACGGTCGTGCGGCCGCGCATCCCGCGTGTCGGCGGCACTGGGTTCGTCGCCCACGCCCGCACCTCCGGCGGCCAGGAGCTCCTGGCCGCCGTGGCCACCGCCCAGCCCGAGGCCCGCGCGGCCGACGACCTGCACCGGCTCTCGCGCATCGCGCTGGCCAAGTACACCTTGGTCCGCCTGGCGGTCGACCTGATGCTGGTCGCGCTGGTCGCGCTGGTCATCACGCTGCCGCTGGCGTTCGGCTGAGCAGGGGGCCGGACAATGACCACCACCTCCATACCCGAACCGTCCATCGCGAGCGAAGAGATCGGCGAGCACATCAGTGAGGTCGAGGCGATCGGCGCGCTGCTGGCCCGCCTGCCGCTCACCGGCGCCCCCGAGCTGCTGGAACTCGCCCGAAGCTGCCCGCTGGGCCAGGTGGCCGCCAGCGCCCGCCGGCTGCAGGAGCGGCTGCCGGCCGTCGGCGACGACCAGGCGGCGCGCCGCTGGATGGCCGCCCTGGAGCGGCTGCGCGCCCGGCTGGTCGACCTGGTCGCGGCCGCCTATGAGCAGGCGAGCGCCGCCGAGGCGTGGCTGAACGAGCTGGACGCCCCGGCCTCGCCGAACACCCAGAACACGGCTCAGGCGGCCGAGGAGCCGAGGACGCGCCGCCGGCGGGCCTCGACCGGCCCGGCCAACCGCGACGACACCACCCGTCCGGTCCCTTCGCGCCGTACCAGCGACCGCGTCGGCCCGAACGAGGATGAGGCGCGCGTACTGGTGCGCAAGCTGTGCGAGCGGATGGCCAGCAGCGACAGCGAGGCCGCCGAGCTCATCGCGATGCTGGACGTGGGCTGATGGGACGGGCCCGCATGCCGTTCTGGGACCCCGACGGCCAGCGCCACGGAGGCATCCCCACCTACCCCTGGCAGATGGCCCCGGCCGGACTGGCCACCTACCGGCAGCTCGCCGCCGCCGGGCTACGACCGGGCGGACAGCCGGTGTGCGCGCAGATCATGTGGCGCTCACGCCGCTCGAAGACAGGCGTCAGGGTCGCCTACCTGTACGAGCTGGCCCTGGCCAAGCCCAAGCGCACCCCGACCGAGGCCCAGCGCGAGGCGATCGCCAAGGCGCTGCGCGCCCGGCGCATCTGTCCGGACTGCGGCGTCGAACAGCCGTACTGCCTGCCCCGACGCTACGGCGCCTGCCTGGACTGCCACGGCTGGGAGGTCAGCGCCTGATGCCGATCAGAAGGTTCCACCCGTGACCCGGCGCCGACGCCGCGGGTCCCCGCTCGGCCAAGTGCCGGGCGGGGTGCCCGGGGTGCCTGCCCCGGACGCCCCCGTCCATGACAAAGCCCCAGGGCGCTACCCGACCAAGAGCACGCCCCGGGGCCCCTCAGTGAGGAGTCTCCACGATGACATCCAACAGCAGCCGTGTCACCCGTCAGCAGTGGCCGCAGGGCGCCAACGGCGGCCAGTCCCAGCCCGTCTACACGTGCTCGTGCGGGGCGCAGTCGACCAGCCCCATCAACCACAACCACCGGTGACCACGGCCACGGGACCACGGGCAACCCGTGGTCCCGTGCTCGGCTTCTCCGGCCCGGCGCTTTGCGTCGACCACCGTGGCGGCCGCCAGCGCGCGACGCAATCCCGACCGGGCCAGCCCGGGGCACGAGGGTGCGGGTGTCGGCGTCCTGACGACGTCGACGCGCCTGTCAGGACAGGGAGCAAGGGACAAAACACCTGCACACCGAAGTTTTCTGACAAAAGATCCGCACGGCTTGTAAAGAAGTGTGGTACTGATCTCTGCATGCCGGTGGCGTCCGCCGCCGGTCCCCTGTCCCTCGTGCGTCAGCGTCCGATCTGTGCCCGTCAGGACGCATGTGCGCCTGCAGAAGTGCGACACGCCCACGTTTACGGGGCGTGCAAGGGCGCGCGGCATGGCGTGATCGTGGAAGGATGCCGAGCTGACTGGACCACTACGGCCCCATCGGGAGTCGCCCTAGGCAAAAAGAAACGCCCCGCAGGCTGCGGGGCGTCGAAAACAACTTCATCAAGCAGAACACGTCTTGGAACGATCAGCTCGGTTGCTTTGGCCGGCGAAGAGCGGATCGACCTTGAGTGGTCCTTGCACGTCTGGAGACGACCATAGCAGGCAGCCAGGCGGTCAGCCCACTATGCCCTGAAGACACGCCGGGGCAGTTGCGCGCCGCTCACCCTCCTTTCCCGGCCGCTCGCGCGCTCGCCGCGGAGCTGGACGCCGGGCTCGATGCTGAGCCTGAGTCACGGAGTAAGCGTTACCCGCACTACGAGGGCGCTGACGAGCTGCCCGGCCTGCCTTCGGAGCTGTGGTGGCGGCTGCTGCGGCTGCTGATCACGCGCGGGGAGTACCTGCATCCGTGCGCGGCACGGCTGGCCAAGCACCTGAGCCTGGAGGCCGACAAGCGCGGCCGCCTGGTCGACATCGATGAGGTGCTGGAGAAGTACGCGGCCACGCACCTGCTCAGCAAGCGCGTGGGCTGGACCGACCTGGATCGGCTCATCGCGGCCGGCCTGGTGCGTCAGGCCCGCCGTCCGGCGCCGGGCATCCAGGCGCGCTATGTGCTGGCCATGGACCTGGCCGCGCTGCCCGACGATCTGCCCAAGACGTTGGCGGCCGAGGTGCGCCGGCACATCGACAACCCCATCACCATCGCCAAGGGCGGCCAGACCAAGGCCATGCTCGATGAGGGCCTGGCCGAGTGCGAGGTGGTCCGGTACGGCTCAGCGGTCCGCCGTGAGCCGATCATGACGGCTCTTGGCTGTGGACGACTTCACACGTCTCCTTATACACGCGAGGGACTCCCCCCTCCCCAGTCACAGCCGTCACAGAAGCGTCAGCGGCCGCGTCTGTTGCCGTTCCAGGGGCGAGATTTCGACGAGGAACGAGGCGCCGCCCTTAACTTTGTAAAGATCTTGGCGCCGGAGTGGGCCCGTCAGCGAGCCGGGCAGGTGCCGAGCGACGCCGAGATGGGCGAGCTGGCGCATCTGGTGATGCTGCTGCTGCGCCATATGCCCGAATCGGAGGCGCGCGAGCTGCTGACCACGCAGGTCGCCTCCGCGACCGACCTGTGCGGCGTGCTGCGCTGGCGCATCGGCCGGACCCTCGCCCAGCTGCGCCGCGCCGGCCGCCGGGCCCGTCAGCTGCGTGTCGACGACGACGGGCGGCGCCATGCCGCGTTCCTGGCCGCCAACGCCGAGCGCAACGCCGCCAACGCGGCTCGCCGCGCCGAGCTGGTCGAGCTGGCCCGACGTCAGGCGCGCAGGCTCGCGGGGGACCGAGTCGAGGGCGAGCTGACCCGCTTGGACGCCCGCACCGCGCCCCACGACGGCGCAGAGCCCCAGAATCGCCTCAGCGGCCCGCACCCCCTGCCCCCGGGCAACCGGTCCGGCGACGCGCCGAACGCCCCGTGGCGACCGTCTGGGGGGCTCTGTGAGCCGGAAGAGATCTTCCAGCGCGAGGTCCGCGACCGGCACCGGCTACCCGATCAGACATCCGGGACGCCCGAGAACGAACCGGACGCCACGCCGAGCGCCGAAGCGGTGGCCGCCGACCGCGAGTGGCTGGTGCAGATGATGGCCGCCCGGAGCCGCTCGTGAGCGCCCGGCATTGCGTCGCGCCAAGGCCTGGCGCGGCCGCCGCGACGCAATACGTCGCCCGCCGGCGGCCGCCGCGGCGTACGACAAAACCCCGCCCTCGAGGAGGCACGGGGTTGAGGAACGGCAAAGGCCTTCCTTGCCCTCCGCTCAGGGTGCCGATCCTGGCGCCCTGAGCGGAGGATTTCATGCTTTCTGCGGGCGGTTGTGGAGCTGCTCCTTAGCCGCAGAAGTGGGCATACCCGACTCGGTATCCGGCTGCCCAGCCTTGCCAGTAGTCGGAGGCGTTGAACGAACGATTGGACTTCTTCTTGCGGCAGTCCATCCGCCCATCGCGGAGGCCCTGCCTCTGTCCGGCCGCGTAACCCCGCCACCATGACTCACTATGCTTCGGCTTCGGCTTCGCCGCATGCAGGACGTTGCTCGTTGCTGTGGTTGCTGCCTTTGCCGAGTCGAGCGCGCTGGAGGCGTGCGATGCCGTGGGCGGCAGTGCGAGCGCCGCCAGCAGTGCCGGTCCGAGCGCCAGCAGACGTACCTTCCCGTGCATGGGTGGCTCCTTTCCGGCCAGGAGGCCCTACTGCAGGCCTATGGCCTTCAGCAGGATTGTTGCTGCCGTGTCGTGACAGCGGCGTGACGACCGAAACAGCGGTCTTCGCCCGCCTGGCAGCCGAGCTCGACCAGGCCGCCGCCCACCTGCACCCCGCCGAGGGCACCGTCGAGGACCTGGTCGACGTCGACCAGGAGAGCGCGCTCGACGGGGACCGGGCACGCCCCCGTCGACCGGCTGGGAGCCCGCGCTCGCCGGCGCTGTGCGCAGCCACCAGGCGACCGCCGCCGACCAACGCCCACGCGGCCCGCCTCGCCGGCCTGTGATCGGCCCCTGGAGGTGTCACGGCACGGCCGGACGGGTGTCACGGCAGGTGTCACAGGGGGTGTCACGCCGGGTGGTTTGTGCCGGTATGTCCCCTGTCACGCGGGGGTGTCACGACCCCTGTCACGAGGCCCTGACCGGTGACTCTCTGCCTGTCACGCCCTCTGTGACACCCCCACCCCCCTGTCACGCACGCGCCGCTCCCCGATCGCCCACCCACCCACCTGCGCGAAAACGATCTTGAGCGTGGGGGGATTGCGTCGTCCGCCGGCGGCCGCCGCGGTGCTCGACGAAAGGCCCCGAGGAAGCGGAGCCGAGGCCGCGCGTGGATGTTGACACCGGTGGACTTCACCTCTGGGTGGTCCCGTCGCCACGGGACCACGGGAAGCCCGTGGTCCCGTGGATGACCTTGGCCGCGCTGATCTGCGTCAACGCCCGCCCCGACCGGGTCTCCGTGATCGTAGAAGGACGCAAGCGCCCCTTTCGTGTAGCAATCCGCGGCGTGATGCGACCCCAGACCACGCAGGCCCACACCGGCCCACAGCAGACCATGCCCTCCCCCGCCCCGGCCGGCGCCGAGTCCGGCCCGCTGCAGCGGCCCACGATGACCGTGCGCGAGGCGGCCGCCGTGCTCGGCATCGACCGCGGCGCCGCCTACGACGCGGTCCGCCGCGGCGAGCTGCCCGCCCTGCGCATCGGCCGCAAGATCCTCATCCCCACCGCGCCGGTCCGCGCCATGCTCGGCCTGGCCCCCCTCGACGGCGGGCAGTGATATGAGCATCAACCTCATCATCGAGGTCCTCGACCACGCCCCCGCCACACTGACCTACCGCGAGCTGTTCTTGCTGATCGTCTTCGCTGAGCAGGCGCGCGATGTGACCCGCGAATGCTGGCCCGGCGTCGAAGACGACCCCCGCTTCCTGCGCCGGGCCCGGCTCAGCCGCTCCCAGCGCTACGCCGCCATCAACAGCCTGATCAGCAAGGGTGTGCTGGAGCGCGTCACCGGCGGCCGCAAGTACCGGCGTGCCGCCTTCCGCATCCAGGAGATGGCCCCGCCCGACGCCTCGACCAGCGCCGCCGAGCACGCCGGCGACGTCGACCAGGTCGAGCGGCCCGGCATCGGCGTCGGCCAGGCCCCGGCCGGGCGCCGCCGCGACGTCCAGGCCCTGCTACGCCAGGCCGGAGCCGCCCTCACCGACCAGGCCGCCGACCCGCCGCACGCTCAGCGTCCCGAAAACCGGGACGCTGAGCCTGACCCGGCTGCCGCTGCGGCTGAACAGCGTCCCGCGAATCGGGACCCTGAGCCGCCACCTCAGCGTCCCGATTCCCGAGCCTCAGCGTCCCGGAACGCCAGCCTCAGCGTCCCGGCTGGTGGGACCCCTATCCCTCAACCCCGTCAACTCTCCTCATCACGGCGCCGGCCGGCCGACATCGTCCGTAACGAGCTCGGCGTCGACGCCGGCGAAGCCGAGGCGATCGCGGCCGCCATCGAGCAAGCCGTGAAGCCGCACAACCTGGCCGGCTACATCACCACCCTGGCCCGCAACGGCGACCTGGCCGACTGGCAGGGCCACGTCCGCGAACAGGCCGCCCGCCGCCACGCCGGACAGGCCGCCGACAACCGCCGCACCGCCCCGCCCTGCCCACACGGCGAACCCGGCGGCGACCAGATCAACCCGAGCTCCGGCCAACCCTGGTGCGCGCTGTGCCGCAACGGCGTGCCACCCGACGACCTCGACCTCGCCGCCATCGCCGCAAGAGCCTCATGACCGCCTCCCTCATCTCCGGTCGAAAAACAGGAACCACCCCCGCCCCGGCGACTTTCGCGAGGCATCACGCGCGCACACGCGCGAGCACCAGGCCCTCGCCGAGCAGCCCCAGGCGGCGAGAGTTTCCGGACTTTTCCGGCCGGTCTACGCGCGCGCGTGCGAGGCGCCCGCCCGCCACCCGTTTGCCCTCCAGGCCCGGGCCGACAGGCCGAGCGGCGACACGGGACCACGGGGCGGCCGTGGTCCCGTATGCCCCGGGACGAGCGCAGGCCCGCGTCCTGCCGTGCATTGCACCGTGCACGGACCGCGCGCGCCTGCACCGAGGGCCATGCACGCGTGCACATGCACGATCCGGGAGTTTTGGGAGCCGTCATCGCGCAGGCGCGCGAGGCGACGCCGTGGTGGCTCACGCGGCTCGGCTGCTGGTGACATGACACGGGACCACGGCCACCCCGTGGTCCCGTCTCCGTGATGCCGCAGGTAGACGCGTCAGTGGAGGAAAGGCGGGCGCGGCACGGGTCGGCGGCGTACCGTCGCGGTCGTGATCCCATCCGACCCGACAGCACCCGCCGACGGCATCGACGCGGTCACCGCGTTGCTGGACGCCAGCCGGCGCTACGCCACGCATGTTCGGCTGCTGGTCGACCAGCTCGCCGACGCCCATCTGGTCGGCGAGGACGCCGCCCGAGTCCAGGACGCCATCTACGCGGTCACCGAGACGGCCTCACAGGCCCTCGCCGTCGCCGTCGGCCTGCACCGGCACCCCCGCCCCGCGAGGTGCCCGGCCTACAACCTGCTCACCGACGCCGAGTGGGAGCCGCTGGCTGACGGCGCCTTCGCCCGCCGACTGGCCTACGGCTGCGAGCTGCAGCCCGGACACCCGGGCCTGCACGCCGCCCAGGCGCAAGGCGAAGCGCCGTCTCGGGACACATGGCTGCGCTGGGGCGACGGCACCCGGGAACTGGTTGAGCTGCCCACCTGCAGAGCCCGGCGACGCGGGCCGGACCCCAAGGGCGTCGACGACGAGGGCTGCAGCCTGTTCGCCGACCACGCCGGCGCGCACGCGGTAGGCCAATGGCTCGGAGACCTGGAGCTTGAGCCGGAACACCGTCACACCGGCCGCTGACCTGGCCGAACATCACACGGGACCACGGGCATCCTGTGGTCCCGTGGATGGGACGGCGCGGCCGCCGGTAGGCCACTGCCGGCAGCGACCCGGCCTGCTTCCGGAAGCACCCCCGCTAGCAGTGCGAAACCGGCACTGACCTGGCGGGTAGCAGGTAGCAACCCGTCGACGACCTGACCCCGGAACCGGCTCCCGCGGGTGTCGGAGACCACCTCTTCGAGGTGGCCCGCCTGTACGGCGCGGCTGTCACGGTTCGGCTGGTGCTCGCAGCGTCGCCGGCAGAGCTGGCCGACCCGGCCGACGCCTCCGGTTGACAGAGCCACGGTCGCCGGAGTCTCCATCACCCGGGCGTACGGTGAAGGTGTGGCCTCCGACGTCAGCGGCTCGCCGCGGCGCTGCGACGCGTGCCAGCGCCTCCTGGCTCCAGGGGCCCGCGCCGACGCGCGGTTCTGCTGCGACGCCTGCCGGGCCAAGTTTCGGCGGCAGGTGCGGCGGTGGCTGGTCCTCGGGTACCGGTGGGCCGCCATGGACAGCGCTGACCCAGACCCGGCCCGGTTCTGCCGGGTCTGCTACTCGTTCTTGCCGGTCGAAACCCGGCGGGGCGCCTTGTACTGCTCGCCGGCCTGCAAAACCCGTGCCTGGCGGCAACGGCGTGCCGTTGCGCACGCGGTCGTCCGTGACCGATAACCGACCGGCTCGCGCCCGAGGGTTCCCCAGCGAGCTTGCGGGCCCGCATATTCGAGAGCATCGCTCTAGCGTTGCTAGCTTGCGGGAACATCTCGTTCTCACAAGTAGCTTCCGATCTTGGTCTTCTACCCTCGCCAGCCATGCACTCGGCGTGGACACTCCTTATCGGGAGGTCCTTCAAGTGCCGCTCACCGCCCACCACGCCGACGCTGGCCGACTTGATGCCACGCATGAGGATCTGGGCTGCGGCCTGGCCTGGGACACCATCCATCGAGTTCGGCCCCGTCCCATGCTGGCCTGCACGTGGTGTGGAGGCCGTGTGCACGCCAAGATCAGCCCGCAAGGCCTGCGCTTCTTCGCACACGACATAGCGGATCCCTCCTGCCCCTGCCGAGGTGAGTCACAGGCGCACCTCTACCTCAAGACCCTGTTCGCCCGCCTGTCCAGGGAAGCTGGCTGGCACGCCGAGGTGGAGGTTCCCGGCCAGGGCTGGCGCGCAGACACCCTGGCCACCCACCCGAGCACCGGACGCAAGGTCGCTTGGGAGGTCCAGCTCTCCCCTGCCAACCTGGCCACCTTGCAACGCCGTACCGAAACCCTGGCTCGCGACCGGGTGGCGGTGTGCTGGATCTGCGACCGACTCAGGCACTGGCTTGGCCTGTTCCCCTCGATCCAGATCGAGTCTGTCGGCCCCTGGCCCTTCGAGTCGGTCAGGCCCCAGTCCCCCGGCGTCGTCCCCGCCGTCCTCGACGGGCACCGCCGCTACGACACGGCGACTCGCACCTGGGAAAACCCCGGGCCGCTGGAACTAAACGTCTTCGTCACCGCGGTGCTCACCGGAAACCTCATCAACATCGCGGTCCCCCAGCACAGCAACCTGTACTTTCCTAGCGTCTACGGCCCCAGCCGTCGGCCGGGTACCCGCGTGTGGACCACTCCTGCCTACGCCGCACAGTTCCACCAGCACCGTGCAACCCGCTGACCCTCTCCGGCAGAGCTCGCCTCATGACCTACACCGCTGGCCAGATCACTGAGATGGCCGCCCACGCTTACAACCTGGCGAAGCCGGGCCTGTGCAGCTGGCCCGGCCGCGCTCACGATGGAGTGCGTGCAGCAGCATGTACATGTTGCAGACGGTCAGTTGATCGCGCCGCCCGAGGTGCCCGTCCCGCGTATTTGGCTCCCCCTCGCCGCCGGCATCGTGGCCGAGCTTCCCCCGGTCCCCGGCACCAAGCGATGGCTCAAGAGGTCCGCCGGCATCCGAGCCCCCCAGTTCGGCGACGACAAGAAATGGCGCCTGCCCCGCTCCTCGCTCGGTCGCCTCATCATCGTGTGCATCGACCGCTACGGCTACGCCGCAGTGTGGCGTGACATGGCCAAGCTCTCCACATGCAACCGGCTGTGCCTTGAGGCGACCGGCGACGAATGCGACTGCTCTTGCCTGGCCGCCAACCACGGCCAAAACAGCCCCGGATGGCACCAGATGTCCGGGCATACCGTGGTGGCCGATCATGGTGAGTACACCCGATCCCTGGTCCTCTACACGCCTGCCGGCGTCCACGGCGGGGCGCGTATCTACGCGGGCGAGCTCGACGGCGTCCCCTACACGGCCGAGCGCCGCCGGCGTCGTGACTGGCCGAAAGCGGCGGCGTTCGTGTGCGCGGCGTGCATGACCAACCGTGCCCAGGTCTGGGACCACTGCCACGCACACGGCTATGTCCGCGCGCCCCTGTGCAACGGCTGCAACACCCGCCACTGGACCGGATGGCACGTCTCACAAGGCCGTGCCGAACGCCCCGTGAACGTAGACCCCAGCTACTACCAGCGCTGTCCGCGTCTGGGTGACCCGTACGGGAACGAGTGCAGTAAATGATCCCTCTTGGCGGAGCAAGTTAGTGGATAAGACAGCCTTAGCGTTCCGTCCGGGACGGAACCTCGCGGCAACCCGGCGTGCCGGTCGGCGGCACCGGTGCCGCCGGGCCGGTCACCAAAGCCATGATCGTCGCGGAGCAAGTTAGTACGAAACTCGGAGAAGACGTTCCGTCCGGGACGCAAGCCCGCTGTGATGGATCAATGGATCCCGCCGGCGAGAGCACCCTCAGCACCCGCGTACAGCAGCGCCTGCAAAGCCGCACCTGCGGCTGGTGCGGCAGCCTCATCCCCTACTCCGGGCGCGGCCGGCCTCCGACCTACTGCAGCAAGGCGCACCGCAACCGCGCCTGGGAAGTGCGCACCGCCGAAGCCCGCCTGCAGCGCGACATCGCCACCGCGGCCGCGACTGCCGAACCGGTGCGCGAGGTCATCACCGAGACCGTCACCCACACCCAGACCCGCGTCCAGACGCGTCTGGACCGGCGGCCGCCGGCCACCGCTCGCGGGTGGGTCGAGCACCTGAACGAGCTCACCCGCCAGCTCGACGACGACCAGCTCGGGCGCGAGCACTGGAACCACGCCCGGCTGTATCGCGCCCTGGCCGACGCCGTTAACGCGCTCGACCGCGCCCACCCCGGAGGCCTCGACCGGCTCCTGGGCCGCTGACGCTCACGAGCACCAGGCCGACGCGACCGGCGCAGCAAGATAGGCGCTAAGAACGCCTAACAAAATGATCTCCGGTGTGATGTGATCTCTCGCTGTAGTGAGCGTGAGAGGAGCACGGGTGGCCAAGCCGAAGCCATGGGAGGTCAGTGACGAGCTGTGGGCGGTGATCGAGCCGTTGCTCCCTCAGCGTCAACGCCGCTTTCGCCATCCGGGACGTAAGCGGTTGGACGATCGGCTGGCCTTGCAGGGCATCCTGTTCGTGCTGCACACCGGGATCGCCTGGGAGCACCTGCCACAGGAACTGGGCTATGGCTCTGGGATGACGTGCTGGCGGCGTCTGAACGAGTGGAACTCCTCGGGTGTCTGGCAGCGGCTGCACGAGGTGCTGCTGGATCGGTTACGAGCGGCGGATGCCTTGGACTTCTCCCGCGCTGCTGTGGACTCTTCGCAGATCAGGGCGCTAAAAGGGGGGCGCAGACCGGCCCGTCCCCGGTCGATCGCGGGCGGGCCGGCAGCAAGCATCATCTGATCACCGAGGCCACCGGGATCCCCCTCGCGGTCATCCTGACCGGCGCCAACCGCAATGACGTCACCCAGCTGCGCCCGCTGCTGGACGCGATCCCGAAGGTTCGTGGCAAGCGCGGCCGGCCTCGTCAGCGCCCCGATGCCGTACTCGCCGACCGCGGCTACGACCACGACAAGTACCGCCGCTTGGTCCGCGAGCTGCAGATCCGCCCCCTGATCGCTCGCCGGGGCGCCGAACACGGGTCCGGCCTGGGCAAACACCGTTACGTGGTCGAGCAGACCTTCGCCCTGCTGCATGCGTTCCGGCGCCTGCGTATCCGCTGGGAGGTCCGTGACGACATCCATGAAGCGTTCCTCAAGCTGGCCTGCGCGCTCATCTGCTGGCGCCGCCTCGCTTCATTGCGTTAGGAGCTCTAAGTGCCCCCCAACTCGGCCGGCGCCGGCCGTGAATGCAACTTTTCTCTACGACGATCAAGGCGCCCGCTACGCGGTCGCGCGCGGCGATGTACTTATGCATCTGCGATGCCACGGGCGGTTCCCGAGGTTGCCCCCACGGCCTGCTAGCGTGCTAACGCCCTGGTCACGGGCGGGTTTCGGTGCTAGCGAGGGTGCTAGCGATAGCAGGGCCAGGTGCTAGCGATAGCAGCGCCTACCGGGTTGCCGAATTGTTCTTATGAGGATCAAGCGCGCCCCGCGCTGAGCGCGCGGGGGGCGCGGGCCCGGCGGATCGACGGCCGGGCGTGCGGCCCTGGCGGCCGGTCCCGGCCGCCGCCCGCCACGCCCGCACCCGCACCCTCACCACAGCCGCCCCCAGACCTTCAGCGCCCTTCCGAGCCCCCTGTCTCGCTCTCGCGCTCCACGCCTCAACGATCTTTCACACCACGGCATTACAACGCTGACGGTCTCCCCCGCCCCATGCCGTCATGTCCTCACGCATCGACTGCCAGCGGGGTTCACACCTAGGCATCTTTCATTCGCGCACCTCGCGAGCAAGATCAGAAAGGCGGAACGGACCAAGGTATCTACGGCTTCGCCAATACGTCCGGGACGAAAGATGGAGCGTCATTGCCCAGTCCTCGCGAACCTTGCGACGTCCGGACTTACCTTGCGATCGATCGTGCAACGTCCGCACTAACCCTGCGACGGAGAGACCTACCTGTGACCAGGCGCGAGAGGAAACGACATGGCTAACGCGAAAGCTCAGGACTACTTCCGCAGGGCGGAAGAGACGCTCAAGGTCGCCAACGCCCGCTCCGGTGCCGTGATGATGGAGCTCCTGGCTCAGGTCCAGGCGTACGCAGCTCTCGCTGTCGCCGCTGAAACACTCGACGTGCAGGACTAAATGGCCGCAAACCCCGAGGCACGCAGCGGCGCTGCCGCGAGCGTCACGGACGCGACCAGACGTCCCTCACGTACCACCGCGGCCTTGGTATGCACGTTGCCGGTCGCCGAAAATGCAGGGTTAGTCCGGACGGCCGTAGGCAACGCGTCCGGACCTACCTTGCGAGCCTCAGGTCAGAGCGATGGCGCGTCGCAAGGTTCGTTCGGACAAGACAGTCATCCGTAGGCGGCTGAGGCCTCACGATCGCCCCACTTCGGTACCGGCCGTACGTGGTCGGGGGCGATCGCCGCCGCGGACCGACTTCGTCGGCCCACGGCACCGAGGTGACGGGTACAGGGCCGCGACACGCCTGGACAGAGGACACGGGACCACGGGAAGGCCGTGGTCCCGTATGGTGCCGCCATGTCGATATGGACGGTCACAAACCTCAAACCGGGCACTGCCAAGACGACAAGCGCGGTCTGGTTGGCCCACGCGCTGCATGAGATGGGCCACCGGGTCCTGCTGGTCGGAGCCGATCCCGGCGGCGCTCGCCTGAAGATGGCACCCGATCTCAGCGACGGCATGGGGTCGGCCGAACGCTGGAACGCCCGGGCGCCGATGCCGTTCGACGTGATCAGCCTGGCGACCCGTGACCTGCACCGGACCCTGCCCACGCTGGCGGCCGACTACAAATTCACGGTCGTCGACTCCCCGCCCATCGAGGACCACCAGGGCATCGCCATCTCGGCGCTCCGCGCCGCCGACGTCGCCATCATCCCGGTCGCGCCCACCACCGTGGAGATCGACCGCATGGCGCCCGTGCTGCATGTGATCGAAGAGGTCAACGCTCTGCGCAGCGAGGACCTGCCGACCTGCGTCCTGCTCAACCGCTGCGTATCCCAGGCCGCCAGCACGGGAGAGGCGGCCACCGTTCTGGCCGAGCAAGGCCACCACGTCCTGGAGACGCGCATCCCACGTCTGGAGCTGTTCGCGCAGAGCCACGGCGCCCCCGTGCTCGCCAAGGGCACCGCCTACGAGGAGGCCGCCATCGAGATCCTCACCCTCAAGGCGCCGGCGGCATGACCCAGCGGCGTAGTCGAGGCAGCATGTCGGCCGCTGCTGCACGTCAACCGGCCACGGGACCACAGGCGTCCCGTGGTCCCGTCGTCCGGGTCAAGCCGTACAAGCCGACGTTCGACCTGGAGCCGGACTTGCTTCGCCAGGTCCGGGTCTGGTCAGCTCGGCATGGCCTGGTCGGCGTTGCTCCGGTCGTGCGTGCGCTGATCGCCGAGCTGATGGTTAACCCGGCCCTGGACCTCGCCGTGGAAGATGCCATTGCCAAGGCCGTGCGGCCCGCCGGCACCTTGACCAAGACCACCTACGACCTCGCACCGTCGCTCTACCGCGACCTGAAGGAGTGGGCGGCCAGCCACGAGACCACCAACGTCGCCGTGCTCCGGGCGCTCATGACGGTCCTCATCAAGGACCGCAACGGCGCCATCAGCACGCTCATCGCCAGCGCAGCTCAGCGATAGTCGATTGAGCATTTGGCCAGCTCAAAAGACACGGGACCACGGTAAGCCCGTGGTCCCGTGTTGGATTCTGCGAAGATCTAACGCTCGTCGATCTCCGTCCATGGCTTGTCCATCGCCCGTGCCAGCGCTTCGACGGGGTCCATGGCGGGCGTGATGCCGAGAGTGCGCAGCAGCTGCCCGGCAGTAGAGACGGCCTGGCCCTTCTGCCCGGGGGCCACGTTCGGCGCAAGGCCGTGCGCCTCCAGCACCGTGCGCACGTCGTCGACCAGGCGGTGCGGGTCGTAGGTCTGCATGATGGTTACTCGCCTTCCTGCCAGGACTTGCCGGTGATGCGCTCGTAGACCTCGATGTAGCGGGCTCGGGTCGCCTGCACGATGTCGTCCGGGACGGGAGGTCCCGGAGGGGTGCGGTCCCAGTCGAGAGTGCTCGACCAGTCGCGGACGAACTGCTTGTCCAGCGCATGCTGGGGGCGACCCGGCTCCCAGGAGTCGGCCGGCCAGAACCGGGAGGAGTCAGAGGTGAGGACTTCGTCGGCTAGGACCAGCGTGCCGTCCGGTGCGCGGCCGAACTCGAGCTTGGTGTCGGCGATGATGATGCCGCGCTCGGCGGCGATGGCCGCGCCGCGCTGGTAGACCTCCAGGGTCACGTCGCGGAGCTTGGCGGCGGTCTCGGCGCCGATTTCGCCGGCGACGTCGTCGAAGGTGACGAACTCGTCGTGCCCCACGGTGGCCTTCGTCGTGGGGGTGAAGATCGGCTCCGGAAGCTTGGAACCCTCGACCAGGCCCTCCGGCAGCGGCACACCCGACACGGTGCCCTGCTTGCGGTACTCCTGTAGGCCCAAGCCGGCGAGGTAGCCGCGGGCGATGAACTCCACAGGCAGCATCTCCAGGCGGCGGCAACGCACCGCCCGGCCCGCCCACTCAGCGGGCACGTCCGTACCGCTGATCACATGGTTGGGGAAGACATCGGCGAGCTGGTCGAACCACCACAGCGACAGCTGCGTCAGGATCTTCCCCTTGCCGGGGATGGGCGTGGGCAGCACCACGTCGTAGACCGACACACGGTCGGAGGCGACCAGGATGAGGTCCTGGCCGTCGAGGTATACGTCTCGCACCTTGCCCGAATGCAGCAGTTCCACAGGGTCTCCTTAGTTGTCGGTGATCTCGAACTCGTAGGACTGCCAGCGCTGGGCAGCCGACACGTACTCGCCGTACTCGATGATGTTGCCGTCGCCGTCGTAGACCCAGTTGCGGCCCCGCAGGACCGGTGAGCCGAGAGGAACGCCAAGATCCTGGATGTCCTGTTCAGAAGCGGCGTCGGCGGCGTTCTGGTCCCGGACGGTCTTGATCGTCCGGCCGGTCACTTCGGCCAGGTAGCCGAAAGTGCCCTGGAGGATCCGCTCTGTTTCCAGCAAACGCGGTGCGACCTCGGCGAGCTGGCCGTCGAACCAGGACGTTGACGCCGAGACCGGCTGGTCACCGCGGTAGGTCACACGCTGCCGGCGGACCACAGGGGCGCCAGGCTGGAGGCCCAAGGCGTCGGCGATCCGCTCGTTCGCGTCGACTAGCGCCGCCGTCTTGATCTTTGCGTGCTCGTCCGGCGGATAGATGCGGCCGGTCCGGCGTGTCGCGATCGCCCGGTCGGTCGGGGAGTGCGAGGCGGGCTTCACGATGGTCCCTCGGCCGGGGGCCGTGTCCACGAGCCCTTCGCTGCGCAAGGTGGTGATCACCTTTGTTGCTGTGGCGATCGCGACGCTGAAGTCCTCGGAGATCTGCCGCCCAGTCGGCAAACGATCTCCCTCGCGGAGCTCACCAGACATGATCTTTTGCCGGAAGTGGCTAACGATCTGCAGGTAGGGCGGATCGGGCCGGTTCAGTGTGGGCGCCACAGCGATCTCCCTCAAACATGGACTAGTGCAAGGCCACTGTAATGGACTAGTGCAAGCTTCTCCGACTCGGGTTTGCGACTTCCGCTTGACGGCTAGACATTGGACTAGTGCAAAGCTTACGCTCTGCACTAGTCCAACGTTCTGCACGGTTTTCCGAGCTGAACACAGTGCGGCCTCGGCGCTGCTACCCGCCGAGGCCGCGAGGGCCGTCCAGCCATCTCACAGGAAGGACACGACCCTTGAAATCCATCATCGCCGACCGCAAGCAGGATCCCCTGCTTCCCCCTGGCGTTGTTGCCGTGATGTGTGGCGTCACCGTGCACACCGTCGCCCGATGGGCACGAGACGGCAAGCTGACTGCGGAGCGGACCCTCGGTGGGCACCGCCGCTACCGGGAGTCCGAAGTACGAGCGCTTCTGCGGCGTGACCGCCAGGACATCCCTGAGGCGGTGGTCGCGTGATCACCGCGATGCCCGTCTCCCCTGACCTCACGCTGTACCCGGCGCTGGCCGAGCTGGCCGTCGACCGGCCGCTGGCTGACGTCGAGGTCACCATCACCCTGAGCAAGCCGAGCTTCCACGGCCAGACGGAGTTCCGGCTGCGCCCGGGCGTCATCGATGCCGACGCGGTCGAGCTGTTCGGCTTCGCCCAGTGCCACCGGCTGGCCGCCGCCATCCACGAGCGGACGCGATGGTCGTTCGCGCTGGTAGAGCAGTACATCGACGAGGCCTGGAAGTGGGCGCACTGCGGCGTGCTCACCCCGACCGGGAAGATGCTCGACATCCACGGCCTGCGAGAGGTGGCCGAGGTTGAGCGGGAGATGAGCGAGCTCTACGGTCCCGTGGCCCGAGTACGCGTCGTGAGCACGCCGGCCGACCTGCGCGACGTCATCGCTCCCGGTACCCCCATAGGGGCCTGGACGGACGACATCACCGGCCAGGCAGGTGTCGAGGTCATCGCTCTGCTGGCCGACACGCTGATCGCCACGGCGAGCGCCGAGAGCCAGAGCAGGCCGGTCACGACTATCGGCTCTGCCAAGGACGCCGCTCGTCACGAGGCTCGGGCGCTGCTGGCCTACGCGGCTGATGAGCACCACTTCTACAGTCCCGTCTACACCGACGGCAGCCGCTCGCAGCGCCTGACCGAGGCGAGCGCGCCGACGGCGACGTACGCAGCGCAGGCCGCGACCGCGCACGCGCTGCTGGCCATCACCGGCGAGCTCGCCGAGCTGCGCCAGAGCGTCGGCCAGATGGCCGCGGTGCGGCAGGACCTGGCCGACATCGCCGCGGCGGTGCGCGAGCTGGCCACTGCCGTCACCGCCGCGTCGACGGACGTGGTCGACCAGGTCGCGGACCTGTCGACCACCCTGGATCAGGTCGCCGGTAAGGGCCTGGCCGACGTCGCCACCGAGGTGGCCGGACTGGCCGCCGCCGTCGACGACCACGGCCAGCGCCGCCGCTCGTGGCGTGACCTGTTCCGGCGTCAGCACCCCGCTGACCTGCCGGCCGACCCCACCGCGCTCTCGGCTCGTCCCACCGACATCGTGATGGCAGCCGGCCACGCCTCCCCGAACCCGCTGACCCAGCACGAAGGAGGGCGTGCCTGATGACCACCTACTGGGACCCCAAGGCTGCGCGCACCGCGGCGGCCGCCGACGCGCAGGCCCGCCTGGCTGAGGCTGAGGCGACCCGCGCGGAGACCGCGCTGCGTCTGGAGCAGACGCGGATGCAGATGGACGCCGAGCGTGAGCGCACGGCGTCGCAGGCCCGCGAGGAGCGGCGGCAGGCCAAGGCCAAGGCGAAGGAGACGCGCCGGACTGAGCGCGCCAAGCGGGGTGCGGCGCGCCGGGCGGCCCTCGGTGAGGCGGCCGTGGCGACGGCTGAGGCGATCAGCGCGCGGGTGCCGCTGCTGGTCGGCGCGATCGCGATGGGCGCTCCGATCGCGATCGCGTGGGACGGGCAGCTGGAGTTCGGCACTCAGGTCATGCAGCTCGGTGCGCTGGCGGCCGCGGTGCCGGTGGCGCTGGAGGGCAGCGCCTGGTACCTGGCCTGGCTGACGCACAAGGCGCTGGAGGCCGAGCGGCCGACCGCGCGCCTGCGGGTGTGGACGTGGCTGCTGGCGCTGACCGCGGCGGCGATGAACGTCTGGCACGGCGCCACCGGCA
>NZ_JALHBK010000048.1:0-38944 GCF_031570565.1 Nonomuraea sp. 3-1Str | reverse complement strand
TAAACCACACAGGGCGTGCACGGCGCGCATGCAGCGCGCACGGAACGGACCGCCTCCGGGGAGCCCGGGGGTGGGTCAGTGGCCGGCGTCCTCCCAGGTGCGGCCCACGCCGACCGAGACCTCCAGCCCGTACGGCGGGCCACCCGGCGGAGGCCCCTACGGGCCGGCGCCGGGCCCGGGCGGCTACCAGGCGCCGCCTCCGGGCGGTTACCAGGCGCCGCCTCCGGGCGGCTACCAGGGGCCGTACCAGCAGCCCAGGCCGGGCAGCGGCCTGGCGACCGCGTCGCTGGTGCTGGGCGTGGCCAGCCCGTTCCTCGTGTTCGTCTGCTTCGTCGGCGTGCTGACCGCGATCCTGTCGATCGTGTTCGGCGGCGTGGCGCTCAGCAGGGGCGTGGGCAAGGGCCGCGCCATCGCCGGCATCGTGGTCAGCGTCCTGGCGCTGATCCTGTTCACGATCGTGGCCATGTGGTTCTGGAACGTGGTGCAGGACTGCGGCCGGCTGCCGGGGCAGCTCGCCGACCAGTGCTTCCGGAGCAGGTTCCCCTGGGTAGGCCGCTCCGGCTAGGGTCCGGGCCGAGGTCGCTCAGGTGAGCGGCAGGTGCCCGGACAGGTCCGCGCGGGACCCGCTCGCCGCGACGGCGCCCTCGGCCATGGCCTCGCCCCAGGTCCGGCGGCCGACGGCCAGCTCGATCCAGGTGCGGGGGCTCATCTCCACGACGTTCGGCGGGGTGCCGCGCGTGTGCCGGGGGCCCTCGATGACCTGCGCCGCCGCGTACGGCGGCACCCGGACCTCGACCGTGCGGCCGGGCGCGGTGGTGGCGAGCCGGTCGAGCAGGTGGCGCACGGCCTGCCGGGCCGCGTCGCGCTCGGGCTCCAGGCCGCGGTCGTAGGCGGTGAGCACGGCCTCGACCAGCGCGCCGGGCAGCGCGGCGGCCGGGCCGTCGTACGCGGGCTGGTCGAGGGCGACGAGCTGGGCGTCGAGCGCGGCCCT
This sequence comes from Nonomuraea sp. 3-1Str, assembly GCF_031570565.1. Lineage (NCBI taxonomy): Bacteria > Bacillati > Actinomycetota > Actinomycetes > Streptosporangiales > Streptosporangiaceae > Nonomuraea > Nonomuraea sp. 3-1Str. The sequence goes on along the minus strand of NZ_JALHBK010000048.1, from coordinate 37,953 downwards.
CAGCTTCTCGGGGTCCGGTCTGCGTGGTGGCACCCGCCCATTCTGCTCCGTCCGGCGGGGGGCGAAATGCATTGGTGTCCGGTTTCTCCCTGGAAGCGTTCATCGTCCCGGAGGTCGTCGTTCACCTCCGGTTTCGACGCCCGCCGTAGCGTCCCAGCCGAACTACTGCGCACAACCTTGGAGCACCCCGTGGCGAACCGGCACCTTCCGCTGCTTTCCAGCCCGCACAAATCCGGCCGTTCGGCGATGACCTGCCAGTTCCGCTGCGGCAACGCGTGCGCGCACGAGGTCGGCAACACCAGCGGCAACACCTACTTCGGCGACGTCGTGGCCGAGGCGCTGACCCGCAGGGGCGTGCTGCGCGCCGGAGCCCTGGGCGCGCTGGTGGTCGGCGCCGGCGTGGCGGGCGCGGTCCCGGCGCTGGCCGACCCGGCGGCCCCGGAGGCCGTGTCCGACGACGCCGCCCGGCTCGGCGGCGGCGCCGGCAACCTGCGCTTCACCCCCGTGGCCCCCAACAAGGACGACGCCCTGCGCGTGCCCGACGGCTACAGCACCGGCGTGGTGGTGCGCTGGGGCGACCCTGTGCTGCCCGACGCGCCGGAGTTCGCGTTCGACAACCAGAGCGCCGAGGCGCAGGCCAAGCAGTTCGGCTACAACTGCGACTTCGTGACCCTGTTCCCGCTGGGGAACGACCGGGGCCTGCTGTGGGTGAACCACGAGTACACCAACGAGGCGTTGATGTTCCGCGGCTACAAGGACGGCACCGCCGCGACCGAGGAGCAGATCAGGATCGCGCTGGCCGCGCACGGCGGCTCGGTGGTCGAGGTGCAGCGGGTGCGCGGCACGGGCCAGTGGAAGCTGGTGACGACCGGCCGCAGGCGCTACAACCGGCGCGTCACGGCGCTCACGCCGATGCGGTTCAGCGGCCCGGCGGCGGGCAGCGACCTGCTGAAGACGGCCGCGGACCCGGCGGGGCTCAAGCCGGTCGGCATGCTGAACAACTGCTCCGGCGGCACCACTCCCTGGCGCACGGTCCTCACCGCCGAGGAGAACTTCGACCAGTACTTCGTCAACGGCGACAAGGTGCCCGCGGCGCAGAAGCCGTACATCACCCGTTACACGATCCCGTCGGGCATCGCCTCCGGCAACCGGCGCTTCGACCGGGTCGAGGAGCGCTTCGACCTGGCCAAGCACCCGAACGAGGTCAACAGGTTCGGCTGGGTCGTGGAGATCGACCCGTTCGACCCCGACGCGCCGCCGGTCAAGCGGACCGCGCTCGGCCGCTTCAAGCACGAGGCCGCCACCACGACGCTGGCCCGCGACGGCCGCCTCGTGGTGTACATGGGCGACGACTCCCGCTTCGAGTACGTCTACAAGTTCGTCTCCAAGAACCGCTACATCCCGGGCTTCGACCGGCACAACCGCGACCTGCTCGACGAGGGCACGCTGTACGTGGCCCGGTTCACGGGCGACAGTCCGGCGGCCGAGATCGACGGCTCCGGCAAGCTGCCCTCCGACGGGGCGTTCGACGGGTCGGGCGAGTGGATGCCGCTGGTCTCGGGTGACAAGTCGTTCGTGGACGGCATGACCGCGGCCGAGGTGCTGGTCTACACGCGCGCCGCCGCCGACAAGGTGAACGCCACGAAGATGGACCGTCCGGAGGACGTGGAGCGCAACCCGGTCAACGGCGCCGTCTACGTCGCGCTGACCAACAACTCCAACCGCGTCCCGGCGCAGGTGGACGAGGCCAACCCGCGCCCCGCCAACAAGCACGGCCACATCCTGGAGCTGGTCGAGCGGCGCGACGACGCGGGGTCCACGACGTTCGCCTGGTCGCTGCCGCTCGTCTGCGGCGACCCGAACGACCCCTCCACGTACTTCGGCGGCTACGACAAGACCAAGGTGTCGCCGATCTCCTGCCCCGACAACGTGGCCTTCGACCGCGACGGCAACCTGTGGATCGCCACCGACGGCAACGCGCTCGGCAGCAACGACGGCCTGTTCGTGACGCCGCTGAAGGGCAAGGAGCGCGGCCACGTGCGGCAGTTCCTCACGGTGCCGATCGGCGCGGAGACGTGCGGCCCGATGGTCACCGAGGACCAGCGCAGCGTGTTCGTCGCGGTGCAGCACCCGGGCGAGGCCGACGGCGCCACCCCGGACAGCCCGGTGAGCCACTGGCCCGACGGGGACCAGCCGCGCCCGTCGGTCGCGGTCACCTGGCACACTCAGGGCAAGAAGATCGGCGCCTGAGCGGAAAACCGTTGACCTCAAGTTCGCTTTAGGTCCTACGCTTCCATGCATGAGCATGGAAGTGATCGCATGGCAGCAGCTCTACTCGATGGGCAACCAGAAGGAGCGTCGCCCGATCTCCCGGGCGACGCTCCGCCGTGTCTGGGGCTTCGCCCGGCCCCACCGCCGCAAGATCGCGCTGTTCCTCGGGCTCAGCATCGTGATGGCGGCGCTGGCGGTGGCCCCTCCCGTGCTCGCCGGCCGGGTGCTGGACGCGATCGGCAAGGGGGAGCCGCTCGGCGTCGTCGTCGGCCTGGCCGCGCTCATCGGCGGCCTCGCGGTCGCCGAGGCGGGGCTCGGGCTGGTGAACCGCTGGCTCTCGGCGGGCCTCGGCGAGGGCCTGATCCTCGACCTGCGCACCACCGTCTTCGACCACGTGCAGCGCATGCCGATCGCGTTCTTCACACGGACCCGTACGGGGGCGCTGGTCAGCAGGCTCAACAACGACGTGATCGGCGCGCAGCGGGCGTTCACCGACACGCTCTCCAGCGTCGCGGGCAACGTCGTCACGCTCGTGCTGTCGCTCACCGTGATGGTCGGCATCTCCTGGCAGATCACGCTGCTGGCCCTGCTGCTGCTCCCGGTGTTCGTGCTGCCGGCGCGGCGGGTCGGCGTCCGGCTGGCCCGGATGCGGCGCGAGGCGGCCGACCACAACGCCGCGATGGGCACGCAGATGACCGAGCGGTTCTCCGCGCCCGGCGCGACGCTGGTGAAGCTGTTCGGCCGGCCGGTCCGCGAGTCGGAGGAGTTCGCGGCGCGGGCCCGGCGGGTGCGCGACATCGGCGTCCGCACCGCGATGGCGCAGTCGGTGTTCGTCACCGCGCTCACCCTGGTCTCCGCGCTCGCCCTGGCGCTGGTGTACGGCCTGGGCGGCTTCTACGCGCTGCGTGACCAGCTCGAACCCGGCTCGGTGGTGGCGCTGGCCCTGCTCCTCACCCGCCTGTACGCTCCGCTGACGGCCCTGGCCAGCGCCCGGGTGGACGTGATGAGCGCGCTGGTGAGCTTCGAGCGGGTCTTCGAGGTGCTGGACCTGGAGCCGCTGATCAAGGAGCGGCCCGACGCCGTGGCGGTGCCGGACGGGCCCGTCACGGTGGAGTTCGACAACGTGCGCTTCGCCTACCCCTCGGCCGACAAGGTGTCGCTCGCCTCGCTGGAGGAGGTCGCCGCCCTCGACGACCGCGGCGGGGTCGAGGTGCTGCGCGGCGTCTCCTTCCGCGCCGAGCCCGGCCAGATGGTCGCGCTGGTCGGCTCCTCCGGCGCCGGCAAGTCGACGATCGCCCAGCTCCTGCCCCGCCTGTACGACGTGGACGAGGGCGCGGTCCGGCTCGCCGGGGTGGACGTGCGGGACCTGACCGCGGCCTCGATCCGGGAGACGCTCGGCATGGTCACCCAGGACGGCCACCTGTTCCACGACACGATCCGGGCCAACCTGCTCTTCGCCCGGCCGGAGGCCACCGAGGAGGAGGTCTGGGACGCCCTGCGCCGCGCCCGGCTCGGCGCGCTGGTCGAATCGCTCTCCGACGGGCTCGACACCGTGGTCGGTGAGCGTGGCTACCGGCTGTCCGGTGGCGAGCGCCAGCGGCTGACCATCGCCCGCCTGCTGCTCGCCCAGCCCCGCGTGGTGATCCTCGACGAGGCCACCGCCGCACTGGACTCCACCTCCGAGGCGGCCGTCCAGGAGGCCCTGGGCGAGGCGCTGGCCGGCCGTACGGCGGTGGTGATCGCGCACCGGCTGTCCACGATCCGCACGGCCGACCAGATCCTGGTGATCGAGGACGGGCAGGTGGTCGAGCGGGGCACCCACGCGGAGCTCCTCGCCGCCGAGGGGCGCTACGAGGAGCTGTACCGCACTCAGTTCGCCGAGCCGGCGGTGGCCGGGGCCGTCTGAACCGCCGGGCCCCGCTCCTCCGCGGCCCCGTCCTCCGGCGCCCGCCCGGAGCGCAGCGCGTACAGGCTGACCGGGACGCCCACCAGCACGATGGCCGCGGCGACGACCAGCGTGAACTGGTAGGCGTCGAGGAAGGCGGCCGGGTCGGCGCTGTCTCCGCGGCGGGCGTTCAGCAGCGCGCCGAGGACCGTGATGCCGAGCAGGCCGAACACCTGGCGGGAGACGTTCAGCACGCCGGAGGCGACGCCGGAGCGGCCCTGCGGCATCGCGCCGACCACGGCGGCGGTCAGCGGGACGAGCAGGCCGGCGCCGAGGCCGTACAGCACGAACCAGGGCAGGACGTCGATGTAGCCGCCGTCGGCGCCGACACCGGACATCAGGAGGAGCGCGACGCCCATGAGCGCGATGCCGGCGGCCACGGTGCGGGCGATGCCGATCGCCGCGCTGATCCGCTGCGACAGGGTCGCGACGACCGCCATGACCAGGGCCATCGGCACGAACGCGGCGCCCGCCTCGATGGGCGAGAAGCCCAGCGTGTTCTGCAGCCACAGGGCGCTGAAGAAGTAGATCCCGAACACCCCGAACGACCAGAGGCCGCTGGTCAGGCTTCCACCGGAGAACACCCGCGAGCGGAAGAGCGACAGGTCGATCATCGGCTCCGCGGCGCGGGCCTCCACCAGCACGAACGCCACGGCGGCGGCCAGCGCGATCCCGATGGCGGCGAGGATCTCGGGGGAGGTCCAGCCGGCTCCCTCACCCTCGATGAGCGCGTACGTCAGGGCGAACAGGGTGAGGGCGGAGGTGACCAGACCCGGCACGTCCAGGCTGCGCCGTGCCCGGGTGAAGGAGGGACGCACCGCCCACAGCGCGAGCCCGAGCGTCACCACGCCGATCGGCACGTTGATGAGGTAGATCCACCCCCAGTGCAGGCGCTCGCTGATGAAGCCGCCGGTCAGCGGACCGAGCGCCATCGACAGAGCGCCGGTCGCGCTCCAGATGCCCACGGCCCTGCCGCGCTCGCCGGGGTCGGGGAAGATCTGGCCGATCAGCGCGAGCGCCGTCGGGGTCAGCAGCGCCGCGCCGACGCCCTGGACGGCCCGGGCCGCGATGAGTGCCGCCTGCCCGGTCGCCAGGCCCGCGGCCAGCGACGAGAGCGTGAAGACCGCGAGGCCGGCCACGAACACCCGCCGGGCGCCGAGCACGTCGGCCAGCCTGCCGCCGGCCAGAATGAGCCCGGCGAACACCAGGATGTAGCCGCTGACGATCCACTCCAGTCCGGAGATCGTCAACCCCAGCTCCCGCTGGATGGTCGGCAGGGCCACGTTGCCGATGTTGTTGTCGAGGTACGTCATGAAGGTGCCGAGCGTCACCGCGCTCAGCGCCCACCACTTCTTCCGGTCCACACCTTCTCCTATACGCCGTACTTGTACGTCGTATAGCTAACTTGTACGGCGTATAGTTGTCAACCATGGTGGGAAAACTGACCGCGACCGCGATCGTCGAGCGGGCCCTGGAGATCGGCGACACCGAGGGGCTCGACACGGTGACGATCCGCCGCCTGGCCACCGACCTCGGCGTCACGCCGATGGCCCTGTACTGGCACTTCAAGAACAAGGAGCAGCTCGTCGCCGGCATGGCCGACCACCTCATCGCCGAGTTCGCGCCCGTGCCCGACGACGACCGGCCGTGGCGCGAGCGCATGCGCGACCTCATCAAGGGGCTGATCGGCGTGCTGCGCGCGCATCCGTGCGCCAAGGGCGTGCTGGAGCAGGTCGACCAGACCGCGGTGCCGAGCTTCCTCGCCATCTGGGACCTGGCGCTCCGGCTCGCGCGGATCGCCGGCTTCAGCGTGGAGGAGAGCTGCGTGATCTCCAAGTACATCCTGCAGAGCGCCATCTCCATCGCCGACGCCCCGGTGCACCACGCCGCGAGCCGCACGCCGGAGGAGGCCGCCGAGATCATCCGCCGCAGGCGGCTCGCCCTCGAGTCGCTGCCCGTCGACCGCTACCCGCACCTGGTGGAGATGGCCGCGCCCATGGTCGGCGGCATCTCCCGCGAGACGTACGACACGTTCGGCGTCGACCTCGTCGTCAGCGGCATCGAATCGCTCGCCGCCCGCCGCTAGGGTCCGATCATGGCCTTCCAACTCGTGTGCGAGATCGAACCGCCCACCAAGCCCGACCTGAAGCGCGTGCGCCACCAGATCGGCACGCTGACCACCATCGCCGACACCTTCCTCATCCCCGACAACCACATCGGCCGGGCGACCGTGTCCAGCGTGGCCGTGGCGCACGAGGTGCAGGCCATGGGCGGCCGCAGCATCGCCTGCCTCAACTCCCGCGACCGCAACCTGCTCGGCTTCCGCCGCGACCTGCTGACGGCAGCCGCGTACGGGGTGGACCGCTTCCTGTTCGTCTACGGGGACAAGCCCGCGAGCGGCAACCGGACGAGTGACCTGACGGTGCGCTCGATGATCGAGGAGGCCAGGGAGTTCTCCCCGGGCGTCCAGGTCGGGGCGGCGGCCGGCGCGCGTCCGCTGCCGGCGTGGAAGCGGGCGGCCGACTTCCTGTTCGTCCAGGCCGGGTTCTCGCTGGAGGCGCTGCTGCGCTGGCGCGAGGCCAACCAGGTGGAGGTCCCGGTGTACGCCGGGGTCATCGTGATCGCCAGCGAGCGCCACGCGCGGACCCTGTCGGCGGCGATCCCCGACATCGCCATCCCGGAGGACCTGGTGCGCCGGGTGGCGGCCGACCGCATGGCGGGTGTGGACGCGGCCTGCGAGAGGGTGCTGGCCATCCGCGACTCCGGCGCGTTCGACGGCGTCCACCTGATCCCGGTCAGCCGCTACCGCGACGTGGAGGCGCGCCTGTCCGGCGTACTCAGATGAGGCCCAGCTTCAGCATCAACGCGCGGTCCAGGTCCGCGCCCTCATGCGCCTCCAGCGCGCCCTTGAAGGTGCCCAGCCGTGAGGGGGACACGGAGTAGATCTGGTCGGTGAGAACGCGGGACTTGGTGCCGTCGAACTGGATCTCGGGTCGGTAGACGGCCGGTCCGGCGCTCGACGACGTCAGGGCCACCGTCACCGTGCTCGTGGTGAAGCGGTCGGACTGCATGATCACGGCGTAGCGGCGGCCCTGCTGCTCATGGTCGCGAGCTCCGGGGAGAGCCTTGATCTCGTACACGCACCGTGGAAGATCACTCCACGACGCCCATGAAGCGCTGAATCGCCAGCATCTCCGCCTGGTCGTCAGGGTCGTTCCGCAGGCGCTCGGCGTCGGCCGCGGCCTGTTCGAGCAGCATTTCCTTGTAGGTGTGAAGGACGGCGTGGCGGACGGCCTCCGATCGGCTGCCCGTCTCTCCTGCCAGCGCGCGCAGGGCCGTCTCCATCGCCTCATCGGTGCGGACGTTGAGAGTCCCCATGACGGCAACGTAACACGTTCTGTAACGCATCAGGGGCGGGGCCGGGCGAGCGCGGAGAGGGCGGCGCCGAGCAGGGCGACGCCGCACAACACCGTGTACGCCCGCGCGAACCCGCCCATCAGCCGCTCCACGGCCACGGGCGACAGCTCCGACAGCGTCCCCGTGTACACCTGGGCTCCCAGCTCCGGCCCGACCGACGCGGCAAGCACGCTGAGCGCCAGCCCGACGCTGAGCACGACGCCGACGTTCATCACCATCAGCCGGAACCCGTTGACCACCCCCAGGCTCCCGGCCGGCAGCGAGCGCATCACGTGCGTGGTGTTGCCCGTCAGGAACGTGCCGCTGCCGCAGCCGGCCACGAACAGCCCCGCGCCGATGACCCAGTACGACGTGCCCGTCCCGGCCGTCAGCGCCAGCGTCGCCAGCCCCGCCGCGCTCATCAACGCCCCGCCCACCGCCAGCGCGTACGGCGAGACCCTGCGCCCCAGCGCGCCCGTGACCGGCGAGGCGAGCGCCATGCCCACCGGCACCGGCAGCACGCTCAGCCCGGCCGTGAAGGCGTCCACGCCCCTTGCCGCCTGGAAGTACAGCGCCACCAGCAGGATCAGCGACGCCCGCGCCATCGCGTTGCAGAACGAGGCGAGGTTGGCGAAGGCCAGCAGCCGACCGCCGAACAGTTGCGGATCCAGCACCGGATGCGGCGCCCGCCGCTCCACCAGCACGATCAACGGCACCAGCACCGCGAAGACCGCCGCCCCGGTCAGCACGACCGGGCTCGCCGGGCCGGCCGATCCCGCCTCCGACAAGGCCAGCAGCAGCGCCGACAGCGCGGCGAACACCAGCGCGTTGCCCAGCGCGTCCACCGGCCGCCTCGGCCCGGCGGGCACCTTGCGCAGCGTGGCCGCGCCCCAGGCCAGCGCCACCACGCCGGCGGGCACGTTCACCCAGAAGATCCACTGCCAGCCGGCCGTCTCGGCGATCAGCCCGCCCAGCGTGGGCCCGGCGAGCTGCGCCACCGACAGTGTGCCGATGTAGACGCCCATGCCCTGGCTGAGCCGGTCCGGCGGGAACGCGTCGGTGATGATGACCGTCCCGTTGGCCAGGATCATCGCCGCCCCGACCGCCTGCACCACGCGCATCGCCACCAGGAACCACACCCCGGGCGCCAGCCCGGCCAGCAGCGAGGCGGCGGTGAACAGGGCGAAGCCCGCCAGGTACACCTCCCGCCGGCCCACGAGGTCGGCCACCCGGCCGAAGAACACCAGGCTGGCGGTGTTGACCAGCAGGAACGACAGCAGGACCCAGCCCGACTCGAACGGTCCCGCGTGGAAGTGCCGCACCACCGAGGGCAGCGCCACGTTCAGCGTGCTCCCGGCGATCCCGATGAGCACCAGCCCGAGGCTGGTGACCGAGCACACCTTCCAGGCGTACCGCAGCCGGGCGGCGTAGCCGGCCGAGGTGTCGCGGGAGCCGAGGTCCTCAGCGCGCACGCTTGCGCAGACCCTCCAGGTCGTGGATCACCACCCGCCGCCGGCCCGTCTCGATCAGCCCGCGGTCGCGCAGCGACCGTAAGGCCTTGCTCACCGCCTCCCGTGAGGCCCCGGTCCAGCCGGCCAGCTCGTCCTGGGAGAGCGGCAGCGCCACGCGCACGCCGCCGTTGGTCTTCTCGCCGTAGCGGTCGGCCAGCTCCAGCAGCCGGGTCGCCACCCGGCCGGTGGTGTCGAACGCGCCGTACTCGACGCGCTTCCTGTCGGCGTCACGCAGCCGCCCGGTGACGAGCCGCAGGAGCAGGACGGCCACCCGCCCGTGGGCCTGCAGGAACGCGGGGAAGTCGCGGAGCACGATCCCGGCGACCGGCTCCAGCGTGGTCACCGTGGCGGAGCGGGGCGAGCCGTCGATGGCGCACATCTCGCCGAGGAGCGCCCCCGGCCCGCGCACGGCCAGCACCACCTCGGTGCCGCTGCTCGTGTGCGAGGACACCTTGACCCGGCCCTCGGTCAGCACGAGCACCCAGTCGGAGGTGTCGCCCTCGCTCATCACGGTGGAGCCGCGCTCCCACCGGCGCGGCCGGCCGGCGGCCCGCAGCGCCTCGACCTCCTCGGGGGTGAGCATGGAGAGGAACTCGCCGGGCTCAGGGTTCATGCGCCCGATTATGTCGGCACGGAGGCGCACGTTCTATGGCATGGAGGTCAGAACGTACGCCGCCACGGCCTCCTCCTTGCCCTTGAGGCTCAGCCTGCCCAGCGGCGAGACCTCGGCGCCGAAGCCGAGCCGGCGCAGCGTGGTGTCGCCGATCACCACCGTGCCGGACTCGGCGAGCGACTGGAGCCGGGCCGCGACGTTCACGCAGTCGCCCATGGCGTTGAAGCCGCGCAGCCGCGGGCTGCCGATGTTGCCCACGATGGCCGGCCCGGTGTTGACCCCCACTCGGAACGTCGGCCACTCGACGTCGTCCCGCTGCCAGGAGATCTCCTCTGCGATCTCGGCCGCGGCCCGCTGCATGGCCAGCGCGGCCCGGCAGGCCGCCGCGGCGTGGTCCTTCTGCGTGGCCGGGGCGTTGAACAGCGCGAGGAGCGCGTCGCCGACGAACTGCACGATCGTGCCGCCGTTGTCGAGGATGCACGGCACGGCGGCCGTGTGGTAGCGGTTGAGCATCTCGACGATCTCGCCGGGGGTGACCCGCTCGGAGAACGTGGTGAAGCCCTTGAGGTCGGCGAACAGCGCGGTGAGCTCCCTGAGCTGCCCGCCGAGCGCCGCCTGCGACGGGTCGGCCAGCAGCGCCTGCGCCACGTCGGGCGACATGTACTGCCGGAACAGCGTGTCCAGCTCCTGGTAGAGGCGGGCGTTCTCGAGCGAGATCGACAGCTGCCCGGCCAGCGTGGCGGCCAGCGCCTCGTCCTGCGTGGTGCGGCCGACCGGCATCTCCAGCGCCCCGGCCAGCCGGCCCTTGACGGTCAGCGGGAAGGCCAGGAGGTGATCGCGCCGGATCGGCTGGTCGCCGGCGAAGTCGTACTCGCGGGAGCCGATGTGCGCGCGCCCCTCCGAGACCAGGCCGATCCGCACGTCGCCGAACGCCTGGCGGACCCGGTCGAGCGCGTCGGTCAGCAGCTCGGTCTCGGGCAGGCCGACGCGGGTGCGCGTGCTCACGTCCACGAGCGCGGCCAGCCGCTCCGACAGCTCCCGCTCGTCGGCCAGCGCCCGCCCCGCCCGGTCGAGCACCGCCGCCTGGCCCTCGTTGAGCCGGAACTTGCCCGACAGCCGGGTCGCGGCCAGTGGCTCGCCCCGCCGTACGTGCTCGACCAACTCCTCCAGCGCCTGGTCGTACTGGGCCTGGATGCGCGCCACCGTCGCCGACAGCGCCACCGAGTCGAACAGGCCCGCGCTCGACCCCTCCCGCCTGAACTGCAGGTAGGCGCTGTAGGCGACGAACACGAACGCGAACGTCAGCAGGATGTGCCACTCCCACCACGTCAGGTGCCAGTTGTGCTGCGACATCCCGGCCACCATCGACTCGGCGAGCAGCGCGTACGCGGTGATGAGGCTGACCAGCATGGCCGACGGCCGCCGCCGGTGCAGCCGGAACATCATCACGGCCGCCGCCACGTACAGCGCGACGCCCGGCAGCGAGCTCCAGGCCACCCAGGAGGAGTACGCGCTCAGCGGCGGCCGGCTGAGCGGCGTCAGCCCGTCGATGAGCGAGGCCGGCCCCCACAGGAGCATGAAACCGACCAGCACGCCCAGGATCAGGTGCCGGGAGGCCAGCACGGCCGCCGCCGCCCGCTCGCCCAGCGGCAGGGCCGAGACGAACGCGAACCCCGCGGCGATCGTGAGCCCGACCTGCTGACCCAGGTCGAACCCGAGCGACCCGGTCGGCAGGATGACCTTCGGCGTGGCGAGCCCGTGCAGGAAGAAGAACCCGGCGCCGGCCAGGAACACCATCGAGACCAGGAAGAGCCGGGCGTCCTGCCGGCGGGCCGACGCCTGGCTGACGAGGCTGCCGAGCGCCACGTTGATCCCGGCCACCATGAGGATCATCCAGAAGTGGCTGGGGTTGTGCTGCCACATCACGTTCAGGTGCGGCCGGGCGAGCAGGAGCCAGAGGCCGGCCAGGGGGACCGCCAGGTGAAGGGCCCAGACGACCCCCCGCACCGGCTGCGTGGCAGGGGGAAGGTACGGACTCTCCGTCGGCACGGTCATCCTCCGTCGCGGCGAGGGGGTGGTGGCCGTAAGCAGACCCCGATTATCCACCGCCGGAGCCGCCGGCCAATGCGTCCTTTTGCGCACTGCGGACGCTCTTGACTCGTCAAGTGATGTCAGTAACGTCAGTCACGAAATGTGTCGTGATGAACACGTTATGTAGTGGCTGTCATCCAGTGGAACGGTTGAAACGTGAACCTCATGCTCAACACGAGCAACAAGCCTTGGGAAGGAAAGCCGTGGCTATGAAGGTTCGCGGTGGGCGCACGCTCACGCTCGCCACTGTCGGAGCGCTCGCCCTGTCGCTCCTCGCCGTCGGTGGAGTCGCCACCGCCTCGTCCAGCGGCGAGGTGTACGCGTGCGTCAACAAGAAGTCGCGGTACGCCCGCATCGTCAACGCCTCCACGCCGTGCCGCAGGACCGAGGTTCGGATGGTGATCGGCGGCGGCACGTCGACCACCACGATCTCGGAGGGCACGAAGGGCGACACCGGCGCCCAGGGCCCCAAGGGCGACACCGGCCCCCAGGGCCCACGCGGCCCGCAGGGCCTGCCCGGCAAGAACGGGGTCAACGGCAAGGACGGCCTGCCGGGCAAGGACGGCAAGGACGGCGTCAACGGCAAGGACGGCGAGGACGGCAAGGACGGCCTTCCGGGCAAGCCTGGCAAGGACGGTGAGGACGGCAAGCCCGGCCTCCCCGGCAAGGACGGCGTCAACGGCAAGGACGGCGTCAACGGCAAGGACGGCGCCACCTACGCCGGCTACACCAAGACCGGCTCGATCAGCGGCGGCTCCGGCTCCGTCTCCTGCAACTCCGGCGACCTGGTGACCGGCGGCGGCTTCAACGTCAACCCCTCCTACCGGATCCTGTCCAGCATGCCGAGCGGCAGCGGTTGGTCCGTGAGCGCGACCAAGAACAACGACAACGACAGGGACTTCACCGGCGGCGGCAGCGCCGGCACCGTCTACGTCGTCTGCCTCAAGAAGTCCTGAAACACGAAGTAGGGCCGGTACGGCGCACCGTACCGGCCCTCACCTCGCGAAGCGTCAGCCGAACAGGGCCGGCAGCGTGCCCGTGTGGGTCTCGCGCAGCTCGGAGACCGGCACCTCCAGCACGCCCTCGACCACCAGCGACTCGCCGCCGGTGACACCCAGCCCGTAGCACGGCACATCGTGCCCGGCGCAGAGCGCGGCGAACTCCTCGAACGCCTCCGGCCGGACCGCCACCAGCGCCCGCGCCGCCGACTCGCTGAACAGCCCGGTGAACGGGTCGTCGTTCAGCGTCACGGTGGCGCCGACACCCCGGGCGAGGCACGCCTCGGCCAGCGCGATCGCCAGGCCGCCGTCGGACAGGTCGTGGGAGCCCTCCAGGAGCCCGCGCCGGGCGGCCTCGACCAGCACGACGGCGAGCGCCTGCTCGGCCTCCAGGTCGGCCTGCGGCGGCAGCCCGCCGAGGTGGTCGTGGACGACGTGCGCCCACTCCGAGCCGCCGAACTCCTCGCGCGTCTCGCCGAGCAGCGCGACGCGCAGCCCCTCGGCGGTGAAGCCGGACGGCACGCGCCTGGCCACGTCGTCGATCACGCCGAGCACGCCCACGACCGGAGTCGGGTGGATGGGAGTGGAGCCGGTCTGGTTGTAGAAGGAGACGTTGCCGCCGGTCACCGGGACGCCCAGGGTGCGGCACGCGTCGGCCAGGCCGCGCACGGCCTCGGCGAACTGCCACATGACCTCGGGGTCCTCCGGCGAGCCGAAGTTGAGGCAGTTGGTCACCGCGAGCGGCTGGGCGCCGGTCACGGCGACGTTGCGGTACGCCTCGGCCAGCGCGAGCTGCGCCCCCGCGTACGGGTCGAGCTTGGCGTAGCGGCCGTTGCCGTCGGTGGCGAGCGCGATGCCCCGGGTCGTCGGCTCCGCCCCGGCCATCACCTCGGACACGCGCAGCATGCCGGCGTCGGCGGGCTGGGCCAGCACGGTGTTGGAGCGGACGTACCGGTCGTACTGGGAGGTCACCCACTCCTTGGACGCCAGGTTGGGCGAGCCGAGCAGCCGCAGCAGCGTCTCCCGCAGGTCGGCGGGGCGCTCCAGCCGGTCGGGGACGTCGGCGTTGAGCGCGGCCTGCCCGGCGGGCTCGTGGAAGGGGCGCTCGTAGACGGGGCCGTCGTCGGCGGCGGTGCCCGGCGGGATGTCCACGATGACCTCGCCGTCCCAGGTCATCACCAGACGGCCGGTGTCGGTGACCTCGCCGATGACGGTGGCCGGCACGTCCCACTTCTCGCAGATCGCCATGAACGCCGCGATGTCGTCGGGGCGCACGACGGCCATCATGCGCTCCTGAGACTCGCTCATCAGGATCTCCTCGGGCCGCAGCGACGGGTCGCGCAGCGGGACGAGGTTGAGGTCGACGTGCATGCCGCCGGTGCCCTTGGCGGCCAGCTCGGTGGTGGCGCAGGAGACGCCGGCCGCGCCGAGGTCCTGGATGCCCACGACCACGTCGGCCGCGTACAGCTCCAGGCAGCACTCGATGAGCAGCTTCTCCATGAACGGGTCGCCCACCTGCACGGCGGGCCGCTTGGCGTGCGACTCGTCCTCGAACGTGGCGCTGGCGAGCACGGAAGCGCCGCCGATGCCGTCGGGACCGGTCGAGGCGCCGAAGAGCACGACCTTGTTGCCGGGGCCGGGCGCGGTGGCCAGCTTGATCTGGTCCTTGCGCAGCAGGCCCACGCAGAGCGCGTTGACCAGCGGGTTGCCGATGTAGCAGGGGTCGAAGACGACCTCGCCGCCGATGTTGGGCAGACCCAGGCAGTTGCCGTAGTGGCTGATGCCCTCGACGACGCCGGGCAGCACCCGCCGCGTGTCGGGCGCGTCGGCGGCGCCGAAGCGGATGGCGTCCATGACCGCGATCGGGCGGGCGCCCATCGACATGATGTCGCGCACGATCCCGCCGACGCCGGTGGCCGCGCCCTGGTGCGGCTCGACGTACGACGGGTGGTTGTGCGACTCGATCTTGAACGTGGCCGCCCAGCCGTCGCCGATGTCCACCACGCCGGCGTTCTCGCCCATGCCGACGAGCAGCGCCTCGGACTTCGGCGCCTTGGTGGCGAACTGCCGCAGGTGCACCTTGGACGACTTGTACGAGCAGTGCTCGGACCACATGACGCTGTAGATGGCCAGCTCGGAGCCGGTGGGACGGCGGCCCAGGATCTCCTTGACCCGGTCGTACTCGTCCTGCTTCATCCCCAGCTCGGCGAACGGCATCGGCTCGTCCGGGGTGATCTGGGCTCGCTTGACGGAGTCGGCGCTCATGCGTTCACCAGGTTCTTGAGGATGGAGGTGAAGAAGCCGAGGCCGTCGGTGCTCGGGGCGCCGACCAGCTCCTCGACCGCGTGCTCGGGGTGCGGCATGAGGCCGACCACGTTGCCCGCCTCGTTGGTGATGCCGGCGATGTCGTTCATGGCGCCGTTGGGGTTGCCGATGTAGCGCACGACCACCCGGCCGGCGGCCTCCAGCTCGGCGAGCGTGTCGGCGGAGGCGACGTAGCGGCCCTCGCCGTGCTTGACCGGCAGCACGATCTCCTGGCCCTGGCCGAACGCCGACGTCCACGCCGTGCCGGTCTGCTCGACCCGCAGCCGCTGGTCGCGGCAGACGTAGTGGAGCGAGGCGTTGCGGGTCAGCGCGCCCGGCAGCAGATGGGCCTCGCAGAGGATCTGGAAGCCGTTGCACGTGCCGAGCACGGGCAGCCCGGCGCGGGCGGCCGGGATCAGCTCGTCCATGAGCGGCGCGAACCGGGAGATGGCGCCGCAGCGGAGGTAGTCGCCGTAGGAGAAGCCGCCCGGCAGGAACACCGCGTCGACCCCCTTGAGGTCGTGGTCGGCGTGCCACAGCGGAACCGCCTGGGCGCCCACGAGGCGAACGGCTCTGGCGGCGTCCTGGTCGTCGAGAGTTCCTGGAAACGTGACTACGCCCACGCGGGCAGCGCTCATGACAGTCGTCCCCTTCGGAATGCGCACGCGCGCCACCGTCGCTCGGGGTGTACGGGGGCGGCACTCACCAGGTTATCGGGTGCGAGCGGATGTTCCTCGCCGGGCATGCGCGCCGGAGGGTCGCGCGGGTGGGTCAGACGGCGGCGAGCTGGCGGGGACGGACCTCGGCCTCGTCGTCCCAGGCGAGCAGCTTGCGCAGGTGGACCGTGGTGCCCTGGCCGGGGGTGACGCCGAAGGAGATCTCGTCGACCACGGAGCGCATGATGAGCAGGCCGCGGCCGTTCTCCGTGTCGGAGGGAGGGAAGTGCAGCGGCATGGAGGGCAGACCACCGCCGTTGTCGGCCACGCGGACGTCGCAGCGGCCGTAGCCGATCGCCGCGGTCACCTCGTAGCGGTTGCCCGGTCCTCCGTGCCGGACCGCGTTGGAGCACGCCTCGGAGACGGCGAGCAGCATGTCGGAGATGCAGGTCTCGCTCACGCTGAGCGACCGCATCGCGTCTCCGAGCACCCGCCTGACCATCGGTATGCCGATCGCATCCCGGGGCAGCGCCAACGAGAACTCAATATCCACCGGACTCCTCCGGGCTCCGGAATGTCACCTGGAGTAGGTTTCCCCGTGAAAACGGGGCTAACCGCAAAATCACGCTGTTGTTATTTACTGTTGACACGCCCGTGGCATTGTGGCACGTCCGAACCCGGCTTTAAGCCGCCAAGGGGAAATCCAGCCGCCGAATGTGAGGTCTAGCCGTCGACCCGGACGCTGTAGTCCTCGATCACCGTGTTGGCGAGCAGGGTCTCGGCCATCTTACGGATCTCCGCCAGTGCCGTCTCGTCGGCCGGGCCGTCCAGCTCGATCTCGAACCGCTTGCCCTGCCGCACCTCCGACACCCCGGAGAAGCCGAGCCGGGGCAGCGCCCGGGCGACGGCCTGACCCTGGGGGTCGAGAATCTCCGGCTTCAGCATGACGTCTACGATGACGCGCGCCACTGCGTTCCTCCTGGTACGGCGGGTTGGGAAAGCCAGCCTACCGGCGCGTGTGGCAGACGGTACAACGGGAACGGGGAAGAGCATGGGGCTTGCGCGGAGGGCTGTGACGTCTGCCACGATGTCCCCACACGCGTACGAACCACCACCACATGGTCCGACGCTCAAAAGGCCGGCGTGAGGTGGCAATCCCGCCCAGATCGGCCCCGACCGCACAGGAGTGGCACGTGACCGCCGACGCCTCTCGTGGTGCCGCAGCACCCCCAGAGCTGGTCCAGCTCCTCACCCCGGAGGGTGAGCGCGTTGAACACCCCGACTACGACATCGACCTCAAGCCCGAGGAGGTCAGGTCGCTCTACCGCGACCTGGTGCTCGTCCGGCGCATCGACCTGGAGGCCGTCGCCCTGCAACGCCAGGGCGAGCTCGGCATCTGGGCCTCCCTGCT
The DNA here is from genome assembly GCF_031570565.1 of Nonomuraea sp. 3-1Str. NCBI lineage: Bacteria > Bacillati > Actinomycetota > Actinomycetes > Streptosporangiales > Streptosporangiaceae > Nonomuraea > Nonomuraea sp. 3-1Str. Next base: position 20,757 of record NZ_JALHBK010000048.1, on the reverse strand, counting down.
CGGCCAGGAGGCCGCCCAGATCGGCTCCGGCCGCGCGCTGACCGACGCCGACATGGCCTTCCCGACCTACCGGGAGCACGGCGTCGCCTGGTGCCGTGACGTCGACCCGGTCAAGCTGCTGGGCCTGTTCCGGGGGGTGAACCACGGAGGCTGGGACCCCAAGGAGCACAACTTCCACCTCTACACGATCGTCATCGGCAGCCAGACCCTGCACGCGGTCGGCTACGCCATGGGCATCCAGCGCGACGACGCGCCCTCGGCCACCATCGCGTACTTCGGCGACGGCGCCACCTCCCAGGGCGACGTCAACGAGTCGTTCATCTGGGCCAGCGTCTTCAACGCGCCGATCGTGTTCTTCTGCCAGAACAACCAGTGGGCGATCTCCGAGCCGCTGGAGAAGCAGACCCGCATCCCCCTCTACCGGCGGGCCTCCGGCTTCGGCTTCCCCGGCATCCGGGTCGACGGCAACGACGTGTTCGCGTGCCTCGCGGTCACCCGCCAGGCGCTCAAGAACGCCCGCGAGGGCCAGGGCCCGACCCTGATCGAGGCGTACACGTACCGCATGGGCGCCCACACCACCACCGACGACCCCACCCGCTACCGGGTCGCCAGCGAGCTGGAGGCGTGGAAGCTCAAGGACCCCATCGAGCGGGTCAAGTCGTACCTGTTCAAGAACGAGCTGGCCGACCAGGCGTTCATCGACTCCGTCGAGGCGGAGGCCGACCAGCTGGGCGCCGACCTGCGCAGGCGCTGCCTGGCCATGCCCGACCCCGGGCCGCTCGACATCTTCGACCACGTCTACGCGGAGCCCCATCCGCTGATGGACGAGGAGCGCGCCCAGTTCGCCGCCTACCTGGAGGGCTTCGAGCGATGAGCATCCTGAGCCTGTCCAAGGCGCTCAACGAGGGCATGCGCAAGGCCATGGAGGACGACCCCAAGGTCCTCATCATGGGCGAGGACGTCGGCAAGCTGGGCGGCGTCTTCCGCGTCACCGACGGTCTGCAGAAGGACTTCGGCGAGGACCGGGTCATCGACACTCCGCTCGCCGAGTCGGGCATCATCGGCACCGCCATCGGCCTCGCGCTGCGCGGCTACCGGCCGGTGTGCGAGATCCAGTTCGACGGCTTCGTCTTCCCGGCGGCCGACCAGATCATCACCCAGCTCGCCAAGATGCCGATGCGCTCGCTCGGCGCGATCAAGCTGCCCGTGGTCGTGCGCATCCCCTGCGGCGGCGGCATCGGCGCGGTCGAGCACCACAGCGAGTCGCCCGAGGCGTACTTCACCCACACCGCCGGCCTGCGCGTGGTCGCCTGCTCCAACCCGGCCGACGCGTACGCGATGATCCAGCAGGCCATCCGCTGCGACGACCCGGTCATCTTCTTCGAGCCCAAGCGCCGCTACTGGGAGAAGGCCGACATCGACACCGCCGACACCGGCTGGTGGACACCCCTCGACAAGGGCAGGATCGTCCGTCCGGGGACCGACGCCACGCTCATCGCGTACGGGCCGATGGTCAAGACGTGCCTGGAGGCCGCGGCGGCGGCCCAGGACGACGGGCGGTCGCTGGAGGTCATCGACCTGCGCTCGCTCAACCCGCTCGACGCCCCGCTCGTCATGGACTCCGCCCGCCGCACGGGCCGGGTCGTGGTGGTGCACGAGGCGCCGGTCAACAGCGGGTTCGGCGCGGAGCTGGCGGCCCGGATCACCGAGCAGTGCTTCTACCACCTGGAGTCTCCGGTGCTGCGTGTCGGCGGCTTCTCCACGCCGTACCCCCCGTCGAAGCTGGAGGAGCACTACCTGCCCGACCTGGACAGGGTGCTCGACGCCGTCGACCGGTCCTTCGGCTACTGAGAGGGGACTCGTTTTCATGCGACGTGAGTTCAAGCTCCCCGACGTCGGCGAAGGGCTGACCGAGGCGGAGATCGTCCGCTGGCACGTCAAGGAAGGCGACGCGGTCAAGGTCAACCAGATCGTCGTCGAGATCGAGACGGCCAAGTCGATCGTCGAGCTGCCGATCCCCTGGGACGGGGTGGTCGGCGGCCTGATGGCCGAGGAGGGGCAGACGGTCGACGTGGGCGCGCCCATCATCGCCGTCGACACGGCCGAGGAGGGCGGCGCTCCCACCCAGGCCGCTCCCAGCCAGGCCGTCCCCACCCAGGCCGCCCCCTCGCAGGCCGTCGGTGGGGCGCCGGTCGACGACATGGTGCCGCGTCCGCCGGTCGAGGGCGCGGTGGAGCCAGGCGTCCACGGCAGCCCCGCCCCCAAGGAGGAGCGGCAGGCGGTCCTGGTCGGCTACGGCGTCAAGACCAGCGCCACCAAGCGCCGCCCCCGCAAGTCCCGCCCGACCGGCCAGCCTCCCGCAAGCCAGGCCCCCGCGGTCCAGCCGGCCGCGGTCCGGTCCGCGATCGTCGAGCCCGTCGTGGCGGACCCCGTACCGGCACAGCGCGGCGTCCCCGCGCGGGTCGCGGCGCTCGCCAAGCCGCCCGTCCGCAAGCTGGCGCGCGACCTCGGCGTGGACCTGACGACGCTGACCGGCACGGGCCCGCACGGCTCCATCACCCGCGACGACGTCCACGCCGCCGCCGGCTCCGCCCAGCCCGCCGCGCCGGCTGGGGAGGCGACGGCGACCTCCTGGACGGCCGCCCGGGGCCCGCGTGAGGAGCGCATCCCCGTCAAGGGCGTGCGCAAGATGACGGCCCAGGCCATGGTGGCCAGCGCCTTCACCGCCCCGCACGTCACCGAGTTCCTCCAGGTGGACGTCACCGAGACGATGGCGGCGGTCCGGCGGCTGCGCGAGCTGCCCGACTTCGCCGACGTCAAGGTCTCGCCGCTGCTCCTGGTGGCCAAGGCCGTGCTCGTCGCCGCCAGGCGCCACCCGATGATCAACTCGTCCTGGGACGAGCAGGCCCAGGAGATCGTGGTCAAGCACTACGTGAACCTGGGCATCGCCGCCGCCACCCCGCGCGGCCTCGTGGTGCCCAACGTCAAGGACGCCCACGAGCTGCCGCTGCCCGAGCTGGCCGGGCGGCTCACCGCGCTGGCCGAGACGGCCAGGGCCGGCCGCGCCCAGCCCGCGGACATGGCGGGCGGCACGTTCACGATCACGAACGTGGGCGTGTTCGGCATCGACGCGGGCACTCCCATCCTCAACCCGGGCGAGTCCGCCATCCTCGCCTTCGGCCAGGTCAGGGACATGCCGTGGGTGGTGGACGGCGAGCTGGCGGTGCGCAAGGTCACGACGCTGGCGCTCTCGTTCGACCACCGGATCGTGGACGGCGAGCTCGGCTCGCTGTTCCTGCGGGACGTCGGTCAGATGCTGGAGGACCCGCTGCGCATGCTCGCCTGGAGCTGACCCGTGAGCCGGGCCCGGACGTCCCCCGCGAGTCGTCCGGGCCCGGGCTCATCCGCCGGGCGGGGTCTGGGTAGGGTGATCGCATGATTCGCCATGTCGTGCTGTTCACCTGGACCGATGACGCCAGCGACGAGCAGAAGGCAAGGGTGGCGGCCGAGCTGGAGAAGCTGCCGGCCGCCATCCCGCAGATCCGCGCCTACGCCTTCGGTCCCGACGCGGGCATCAACCACGGCAACCACGACTTCGCCGTCGTCGCCGACTTCGACGACCTCGACGACTACGTGATCTACCGCGACGACCCGGGGCACCAGGCGTTGATCGCCGAGTACATCAAGCCCATCCTGGCGAGCCGCGCCGCCGTCCAGCTCAGCCTGTAGGGACCTGGTCGGTCCAACCGAGCTGCTTGATCAGTTCCCATCGGAACGGCGTGCCGGGCTTGATGTCGGCGTAGTCGGGGTTCGCCGTCCGCAGCACCTCCTGGAAGCCCAGCAGCGCGCCGCTGTCCCGGTCCACGAGGATCAGCTCCTGCATGCCGTTTTCGCGCGGCGGCTGTACCAGCGCGACGCCCACCCGCCCCTCGAAGTCGGTGACGCCGTCCCGCACCGTCACCCCGGGGAAGGCGGCCAGCATGCGGTAGAGCGCGGCCGTGGTGGCGGGAGTGATCTCCTTGTCCGTGAGGAGCCACCTGGACAGGTTCCACAGGAAGCTCTCCTGGGACTCCGGCGCGCCCTGGGGGAACGTCTTCGACAGGCGCGCCTTGAGCGCCCCTGGCTCGGTGGGCAGCTGCGCCGCCGGCCCGACCGGGTAGCCGACCGAATCGGCGGGCAGGGTCTCGACCCGCGCCTCTCCTATCCGGCACCGGTTCTTCGCCGTGCAGAGCGAGGGCGAGCCCGCCGCCTTCCACGCCCGCTCGTCGGCGGCCGTGAGCGGCTTGACCGCCAGGTCGGTGCGTTCGGTCCGGATGGTGGAGCCGTCGCGCCACACCACGTCCTTGGTCCGCCGCTCGACCGTGTACGAGCCCTTCGGCGCGCTGAGCTGCACCTCGAGCGTCTCCCGCCGCCACCGGGCCCCGCTGCCGGGCGGCTGGGCGGCCAGCCGGTCGAGCGCGGTGTCGAGCACGGTGCCCGCGGCGGGTTGGGTCGCCGTGTGGATGGTGCCGTCGCCGAGCCGCGGGATCGCCACGACGCCGCCGGCCAGGACGGCCGTCACGGTCGCGGCCGCGACCGCCCACGACCAACGGGGCATCGGACGCCGCCGCCGGGACCCGCCGAGCACCCGCGCCCGCACGGCCAGCGTCCGCGCGTGGTCGGCGGGCGGGACGTCCGGCATCACGTCGTCGATGACCTGGAACTCCTTCATCAGACCTCCACCCCCAGGGAGTCGCGAAGCTTGGTACGGGCCCGGCTGAGCCGGGAGGCGACGGTGCCGTAGGCGACGCCGAGCGCCGCGGCCACCTCGTCGTAGGTGAGCTCGCCGTAAGCGACGAGCAGCACCACGTCGCGCTCCCCGCGCGACAGGCCGGCCAGCGCGGCCGACAGTCTCCCCACGGTCACCCCGGCGGAGATCCGGTCCACGACCCGCTGGTCGTGGCCGTCGTCGTCCGGCGGCGGCCCCGATCTGGCCAGCGCCCGGTAGCGGCGCACCTCGGCGCGCCGGTGCCGGCCGATGAGCTTCGTGGCGATGCCGTACAGCCAGGGCCTGACGCCGCCCTTGGCCGCGTCGAAGCTGTGACGGCGGCGGAAGGCGACGAGGAAGGTCTCCGCCGCCAGGTCCTCCGCGATGTCGAGGTCGAGCCGGCGGCCGACGTAGCGCCGGATCTCCTCGTAGTGGGCGTCGAAGACGGTGGCGAACCTCTCGGGGTCCGCGACGGCTCCGTCGAGCGATGCGGTCATGCAAGGGTCTCCCTTGCCGGGGAACATGGACAACCGTGATTGCCCGCTCCCGGCAGACCCTTCCGTCAGATCTCGGGCGGGTGGTTCTCGCGGTGCATCAGCCGGTCGTCGGAGGTACGGCCGCGCCGGGGCGCCATCACGACGGTGAGCACGATCCCGATCCCGCCCACGATCATGAAGATGAGGCCGATCACGTCCATGTGGACGGAGTCACCGAACACGTCCGGCTCGATGGCGAACTTCAGGATGGCGCCGAGCGTGAGGATGAAGATGCTGACCCCGACACCCATGACGACCTCCGACGGCAAACAGCGCGTACGCCCACGGTCATACCCGGGTAACGGCGATCACACCCTCAGGCGAGGCAGGAGAGTGGCCGCCCCCCGTTGAACGTGATCATGTCGCCGACGGCCGCGACGATGTCGATGGCGGTGCCCCTCGCCAGGCCGTCCAGCTCGGCGTAGGCACGGTGCAGGTTGCCGACGATCCGCTCGGCGTCGAGCAGCTCCGCCCACTCGCCGAGGTCGGTCTCGCGGGCGGTCTCCAGCGGCGTGAGCCCCGCCGCCCGGCCGCGCTCGGCGGTCTCCCGGACGAAGCGCAGGTAGCCGCGCACCCGACCGATCACCTCGGGGCCGCACACGTCACCGTGGCCGGGCACGATCGTCTGCGCCCCCAGCTCCTCCAGCCGGTCCAGCGCCTCCAGCGCGCCGTCCACCGAGCCCATCAGCACGAACGGCGTGCCGCCGTTGAAGAGCAGGTCGCCGGAGAACAGCAGGCGGCGCTCCGGGATCCACACGTAGGAGTCGTTGGTGGTGTGCGCGGCGGTGCCGATGTGCCGTACCTCGCAGCGCAGCTCGTCCGAGTGGAGGGTCACCCCGTCGGCGTAGGTCAGGAACGGCGCCACCGCCTCCAGCTCGCCCCACTCGACGTCGGGCGACCAGGCGGCGCGGTAGGCGGGGATGCCCTCGGCCAGCACCATCTCGCGGGTCCGCTCGTGGGCGACGATCGTGGCCTCGGGGAACAGGTAGTTGCCGAAGGTGTGGTCGCCGTGGTGGTGGGTGTTGACCAGGGTCGTGACCGGCCGGTCGGTGACCCCGGCGACGGCCTCGCGGTAGGCCCGCGTGCGACGCTCGGTCGAGCACGCGTCGATCCCGATGACGCCGCGCCGGCCGGCCAGGAAGCCGGTGTTGTTGATCCACCAGCTCCCGTCCGGCTGGACGTAGGCGTACACGCCGTCGGAGACCTCTTCGACGCGCGGCGGCGGGAGGGGGTGGTCATGAGGGGTGGCGCTCATGGGGCGACCGTACCTCCGGACGGGGGACGCCCGCTCCGGAGTCCGGAGCGGGCGTCGGGGAGCGCGGGAGAGGACGTCGCTAGAACGCCTCCTCCGGCAGCTCCATGAGCTCCTGGCCGGTGCCGTCGAGCACGCGCCGCTCGGCCGCCAGGCGCGGCAGCACGGTCTTGGCGAAGAACGAGGCCGCGGCCACCTTGCCCTGGTAGAAGGGGTCCTCGCCGTCCGCCAGGCGGGCCAGCGCCACCTCGGCCTGGCGCAGCAGCAGCCAGCCGATCACGAGGTCGCCGAGCGAGAGCAGGAACCGGGTGGTGTTGAGGCCGACCTTGTAGACCTCCTGCGGCTGCTCCAGCGAGGAGAGCGCCCAGCCGGCCATCGTGTCGCCCATGGCCTTGACGTCCGCGGCGGCCTCGGCGAGCAGCCCGCGCTCCTCCTTGAGCCGGCCGTTGCCCGCCTCGGAGCCGGCGAAGGCGTTGACCTCGGTGAGCAGCGCGCCGATCGCGGCGCCCTGGTTGCGCAGGATCTTGCGGAAGAACAGGTCGAGGCCCTGGATCGCGGTGGTGCCCTCGTAGAGGGAGTCGATCTTGGCGTCGCGGATGTACTGCTCGATGGGGTAGTCCTGCAGGTAGCCGGAGCCGCCGAGGGTCTGCAGGGAGCGGGACAGCAGCTCGTACGAGCGCTCGGAGCCGACGCCCTTGACCAGGGGCAGCAACAGGTCGTTCATGGCCTGGGCGTGCCGGTCGTCCGGGTCGATCTGGATGGCGTCCTGGAACGTCGCGGTGTAGAGGACCAGCGCCCGCATGCCCTCGGCGTACGCCTTCTGCAGCATGAGCTCGCGGCGCACGTCGGGGTGGTGGGTGATGGTGACGCGCGGGGCGGACTTGTCGGCCATCCGGGTGAGGTCGGCGCCCTGCGCGCGGGACTTGGCGTACTCCAGGGCGTTGAGGTAGCCGGTGGAGAGCGTGGCGATGGCCTTGGTGCCGACCATCATGCGGGCGTGCTCGATGACCATGAACATCTGCTTGATGCCCTCGTGGACGTCGCCCACCAGCCAGCCGATGGCCGGGTGCCGGTCGCCGAAGGTGAGCTCGCAGGTGGTGGAGACCTTCAGGCCCATCTTCTTCTCGACGTTGGTGACGTAGACGCCGTTGCGCTCGCCCAGCCGGCCGTTGTCGAGGTTCACGTGGTACTTGGGCACCAGGAACATGGACAGGCCCTTGGTGCCGGGGCCGTGGCCCTCGGGGCGGGCCAGCACGAGGTGGAAGATGTTCTCGGTCAGGTCGTGCTCGGCGCTGGTGATGAAGCGCTTGACGCCCTCGATGTGCCAGGTGCCGTCGGGCTGCTGGACCGCTTTGGCGCGGCCGGCGCCGACGTCGGAGCCGGCGTCGGGCTCGGTGAGGACCATGGTGGCGCCCCAGTTCCGCTCGATGGCGAGCTGGGCGAAGCGCTTCTGGTCGGGGGTGCCGAGCTTCCACAGGGTGTAGGCGAAGTTGGGGCCGGCGGCGTACATGTAGAGGGCGGGGTTGGCGCCGAGGACCATCTCGGCCGTGGCCCAGGCGAGGCTGCGGGGGATGCCGGGGCCGCCGAGGCTCTCCGGCAGGTCCAGGTTCGCCCAGCCTCCGTCGAGCAGCGCCTGGTACGACTTCTTGAATCCGGCGGGGACGCTCACGGTGCGGTTCTCGGGGTCGAAGACCGGCGGGTTGCGGTCGCCCTCCTCGAAGGACTCGGCAAGGACCCCGGTGGCCAGCCTGTTGACCTCGCCGAGGATGCTGCGGGCGACGTCCTCGTCCATGTCCGCGTACGGGCCGGTGCGGAGGATCTCGCCGCGCCCGAACACCTCGAAGAGGTTGAACTCGAGGTCACGCAGGTTGCTCTTGTAGTGGCCCATGGGTGCTGATCTCCTTGACCCGAGGTCTTTATCTACCGGCTAGTAACCTTACTCCGAATGCTACCCGCGGGTAACAGTGGATATGCGTGGCATGCTCATCTCCATGGACGCCGAAGAACTCGCCGCGCGCTGGCGAGAGCGCCTTGATTCGTGGGCCATCCCGCCCGAGATCCTGGCCAAGGCCCACGCCGATCCGTGGGGCCACTCCCCGACCCGTTTCGCCGCGCGTACCGACAGGGCGCTGGCCGAGCCGGACGACGGTCCCACCATGACCCGGCTCGCGGAGGCCCTGCCGGAGGGAGGCACGCTCCTGGACGTCGGCGCGGGCACGGGCGCCGCCTCGCTGCCGCTGCACGAGCGCGCCGGACGGCTGTACGCGGTCGACACCTCCGCCGCGATGCTGGCCGAGCTGGCGCTGCGCGCCGACAAGCTGGGCGTCGCGCACACGACGGTCGAGGGACGCTGGCCCGACGTGGCCGACCAGGTGCCGGTGGCGGACGCGTCGGTCGCCGCGCACGTCGTCTACAACGTGCCCGACCTGGCCGGCTTCCTGCGCGCCCTGGACGCCCGTACGAGCGGCCGCGTGGTGCTCGAGCTCGCCCACCGCCACCCCATGAGCTGGATGACCCCGCTCTGGGAGCACTTCCACGGAGTGAACCGTCCCGTGCGCCCCGTCGCCGAGGACTGCGTCGCGCTGGCCGCGGCGCTCGGGTACCGGGTCCGGGTGGAGGAGCGGGAGGCCCCGCTGGAACGATTCAGCAGCCTGGAGGAGCTGGCGGCGGGCGCCTGCCGCCGGATCTGCCTCGACCCGGCACGCGCGGAGGAGGTCGCCGAGACCGCGCTCTCCATGGGCATGTGGCCGCTGCCGCGCGAGCGCTGGGTGACGATCTGGTGGGACTGACCGCCGGGCCCGCGGGTGGTCGGGGACTTATCAGGGACGATCCCCGATGTGGCCAGGGTGGTCCGCGAGGCACCCTGGCCGTATGAACGAAATCACTCGACGCGACGAAGTCTCGCTGTCCGGCGCCGCGCTGCGCGGCGCGCCCTGGAAGGCCGCGGCCGTCGGCGGCGGTGTGGTGGCCGGTGTCAGCTTCGGCCTCGGGGTCCTGCTGCCCGGCGACGCCAACCTGGTGTGGGCGCTGGGGCTCGGCATCAACCTGTTCGCGCTGATCGCCGCGATCGGCGCGGTCTCCAAGCCGGACGTCGGCGACCGGGTGACCCGGCAGGCCCGCCAGTGGGCGCTGAACCACCCGTGGAAGTTCGCGCTGCTGCCCGCCGGCATCGCCACGGTGCTCGACTACCCGGTGCAGCTCGTGCTCGACTCCGAGGGCGTCTTCGGCTCGGCCTTCCAGTCCGTCTGGCACGGCGTGCTCGTGTACGTCATCGCGGGCATCCTGACGATGACCGTGAAGGGCCGCGCGCGTTCGTCCTCGTGAGGCCGGTGGGACGTCAGCCCAGCAGGCCGTCCCGCTCGGCCTGGTTCCGGGTGACGCAGAACTCGTTGCCCTCGGGGTCGTGCATGGTCACCCATCCGGTCCCGTCGGGCCTGCGGTGGTCCTCGAAGATGGTGGCGCCCAGCTCCAGCAGCCGCTCGACCTCCTGGTCCCGGCTGCCCTCGATGGCGTTGACGTCGAGGTGGACGCGGTTCTTGCCGGCCTTGCCCTCGGGGACGCGGATGAACAGCAGGAACGGGTCCTGCTTGGTGCGGAGCATGATCTCGGGGTCGCCCGGGTTGTCGTCGTCTCCGAGCGGAAGGCCGGTGACCTTGCTCCACCAGCTCCCCAGCTCGTACGGGTCGGCGGCGTCGATGGTCACAGCATGGATCTCAATCATGCGATCACCCAACCGTGACACCGGCGAAGCCGTCAAGCCGGTTACTGGCATGATGCCGGTTATGCCGGACATCGTACTTGTGCAGCTGGGCGTGGACGACGTGGAGCGTCTGCGGGAGATCAGGTTGAGAGCGCTGCTGGACGCGCCCGGCGCGTTCGCGTCCACGTACGCCAGGGAGAACGATTTCCCGCCGGAGACGTGGGCGGAGCGGCTGAGCGCCCCCGAGTCGCGGTGGCTGGTGGCCTCCGACGGCACGGCCGACCTCGGGCTGGTGTGCGCCCGGCAGGAGGAGGGCGGGGTGCATCTGCTGTCGCTGTGGGTGGCACCGGAGGCCCGCACTCGCGGCGTCGGCTCGCTGCTGGTGGACGAGGTGGTCGCCGGGGCCCGCGAGGTGGGCGCCGAGGAGGTGCGGCTGTGGATCGTGGACGCGAACGAGGCCGCCCGCGCCCTCTACCTGCGTAAGGGATTCACCCCCACAGGCCGGACGATGAGGCTGCCGTCCGACCCGGAGGTGGGGGAGTCGCAGTACGCGCTGTCGCTGCTGTTCCGCCGGGCCAGGGCCGAGGACGTGCCCGCGATCGTGGCCATGCTGGCCGACGACCCGCTCGGCGCGCGGCGCGAGGGCGACCCGAACGACGAGCGCTACCTGAAGGCGTTCGCCCGCATCGACACCGACCCCTACGACGAGCTGATCGTGGCCGAGGTCGGCGGCAAGGTCGTCGGCACCATGCAGCTCACCTACCTGGCCGGCCTGTCGAGGCTGGGCGCCGAGCGCTGCCAGATCGAGGCGGTCCGGGTCGCCGCCTCCACCCGGGGCCAGGGCCTCGGCCGCAAGATGATCGGCTGGGCCGTGGACCGGGCGCGCGCCCGGGGCTGCGCGATGGTGCAGCTCACCTCCGACAAGTCCCGCGCCGACGCGCACCGCTTCTACGGCTCGCTCGGCTTCACCGCCTCCCACGAGGGCTTCAAGCTCGCGCTGAGCTGACCCACCATCCACCGGCACCATTCGGCGCGGTGCCGCTCGTAGCCGAGCCCGCACCGCAGCGCCGCGTAGTTGCCGAAGCGGGGGTCGCCCGGGTCGGGAGGCGCCCCGAACAGCTCCTCCTCGCGCTCGTACTCGGCCAGCCGCTCCTCGTGCGCCCGCAACTGCTCGGCGAACAGCCGCCTGACCAGCTCGGGGTCGGCCAGCCACGAGGCGTACGTCTTGAGCACCAGCTCGTCGCGTTCGGGCCGCTCGCGCGGCGGCTCGGTGATCCACGCCCGCAGCGCGTCCCCGCCCTCGGACGTCAGCCGGTAGACCTTCTTGTCCTGCGGGCCGGGCCCGTGCCGGGTCTCGAACGCGACGAGCCCCCCGGCCGACAGCTTCTGCAGCTCGGCGTGGATCTGGCTGTGCCCGGCCGTCCAGAAGTACGACACGGGCCGTCGCATGGCGGCGGCGATGTCGTAGCCCGTGCGGTCGCCCCGCGCCAGGACGGCGAGGATCGCGAAACCAAGCGTTGAGGTCATCGTGCGCCAAGGATATTCTGCCGCCAGACTATGTCACTTCTGACATAGTTTGAGGAGAGGGGACGGGCATGCGCGCGATCATCGGCTCACGGCACACCGGGTGGGGAGGCGCCGGCCTGGCGGGGCTCGTCGCGCTGCTGACCGCCTGCGGGGGCACGGTCAACACCGCGGCGGCGCCGTCTCCGGCAGCTCCGAGGCCGGTGACGTCGGCGATGTCGGCACCGGCCAGTCCTTCGGTGACGCCGTCACCCGTCGTCACCGGCCCGAACGTCAGCGGCTGCTTCACCGAGAAGGACGGCAGGATCTTCACCCACGGCGACGACCTGCCCGGCGTCATCACGGGCAAGGGATCGGTCGGCGTGGTGATCACCTACGAGCGCAACGGCAGCGTCTGCACCTGGCGCCCGCTCTCCGACCGCCTCGTGGGGGCCGGCTACCGCGTGCTGCTGTACGCCAGGGACAGCAGGGTCCCGCCGGAGGACGTCGCGGTGGCCATGGGCAAGCGGCTGGCCAAGGAGAAGGGCGTCAAGCGCCTGTTCTTCGTGGGCGGCTCGATCGGCGCCACCACCGCCCCCCTCGCGGCGGCCAGGATGCGCGGCAAGGCGGCCGGGGTCGTCGCCCTGTCAGGCTCGATCGACCCCGCCGACGCCGCCGCGATCACCGCGCCGCTGCTCCAGATCGGCACCGAGAACGACGGCTACGGCGGCGCCGCCGACCTCCAGGCCGCCCACGACGCCGCCACCAAGGCGGCCGCCAACGAGCTGCTCCTGGTCAAGGGCGAGAGCGCCCACGCCTCCGCGATGTTCGGCGCCTCCTACGGCCCTCAGGTGCTCGACCGCATCCTCACGTTCATGGACCGGCACAGATCGTGATCAGGCACGGGCAGGTCAGCAAGGGCTGACCTCGACCAGGTTGTCGTGGTAGACCGCGCCCCGGCCGAGGTCCGCGTCGGCCTCCCGTACGACCGCGTTCGGGTTGGCGCCGCCTGGCACGTGCTTCGGCCAGTGCCCCTTGGGCGAGGCGACCACGCCGCGCGCCACCCGGTCGCTCACCTCCACCTCGGCCAGGAACTCGCCGACCGCGTTGTGCACCCGCGCCCGCCGCCCGCTCTCGAGCCCCCGCTCGGCCGCGTCGGCCGGGTTGACCAGCACCACCGGATCCTTGGCGCGGCGCCGCAGCTCGGGGTTGTTGGCGAACGTCGTGTTGAGGAACGTGTGCGCCGCCGGCGTGATCAGGGTCAACGGGTACGGCCCGCTCCCCGCCTCCCGCGCCGACCTCGACGGCACGTACGCCTTGCCCCGCGACGGGAAACGCATCCGACCGGACGACGTCGGGAAGCCCTCGGCGAACGGAGTGAACGGCTTGGGATAGTTCATCCGCACCCAGCCCTCCTTGCGCAGCCGGTCCAGCGTGACGCCCTCCAGCGACGGATGGCCACTGGCGAGGAGCTGCTCGGCCAGCTCCAGGTCCGAGTCGTACAGGGACGGCTCGGTCAGGCCCATGTGCCGGGCCAGGCGGCGGAACGTCTCCGTGGTGGACAGGCATTCGCCGGGCGCCTCCACCGCGGGCTCGTTCCAGTGGAGGTACATGTGGCCGTAGCCGGCGTGCAGGTCGGCGTGCTCGGTCTGCATCGTCGCGGGCAGCACGATGTCGGCGTGGTCGACCGTGTCGGTCGGGAAGTGCTCCATGACGACCGTGAACAGGTCCTCCCGGGCCAGTCCGCGCCTGATCGCGCCGCTGTCGGAGGTGGAGCCGAGCGGGTTCGCGCCGTACACCCACAGGCACTTGACCGAGTCCAGCTCCGAGGCCAGGCGCGTCATCGTCAGGGTACGGACCGGCTTGGCGAGAAGGTCGTCGCGGGTGTCGATGTTCAGGTGGACGTGGCCGCTGGTGGAGTAGGCCACGCCGCCGCCCGGGTGCCGCCAGTCACCGGTGACGGCGGGGATCGCGGCGATCGTGCGCATCGCCGTGCCGCCGCCCTCGTGCCGCTGGATGCCCATCGTGGCGCGGATGGCGGTCGGCCGGGTGCGCGCGAGCCGCGTCCCCAGGCTGTGGACGTCCTCGGCCGGGATGCCGGTGATCTCGGCCACCCGCTCGACCGGGTAGGCCAGGATCTCCTCGCGGAACGCCTCCCAGCCCGCGGTGTGCCGTGCCAGGTAGTCATCGTCCTGCGCGCCCTCGGCGAGCACCACGTTGAGCAGCCCGAGGGCGAGCGCCGCGTCCGTGCCGGGCCTGATCGCCAGGTGCCGGTCCGCCTGGTCCGCGGTCCTGGTGCGGATCGGGTCGATCGCCACCACGTACGCGCCGTTCGCCCGGGCCTCCTGCACGAACTTCCACAGGTGGTGGCCGCTGGTCAGCGTGTTCGTCCCCCACAGCAGGATCAGCCGCGAGAGTGCGAAGTCCTCGGTGTCCATGCCGCCGGGGGTGCCGTTGGCCAGGGTGAGCCCGGAGTTGCCGGCGCTGGAGCAGATGTTCAGCCAGTGCTTGGAGGCGCCCAGCACGTTCCAGAACCGGCGGCCGGCCACGCCCTCGCACCCCTGGAGGTAACCGAGCGAGCCGGTGCCCGCGTACGGCCAGATCGCCTCGCCCCCGTGCTCCTCGACGATCCCGCGCAGCCGGGTCGAGATCTCCTCCAGGGCCTCGTCCCAGGTGATCCGTTCGAACCGGCCGGAGCCCTTGGGGCCGGTGCGGCGCAGCGGGTACAGGATGCGGTCGTCGGCCCGGGTGTGCTCCAGGTAGCGGTTGACCTTCACGCACAGCGCGCCCCGGGTGTAAGGATGGTCCGGGTTGCCGCGCAGCTTCACGGCCTGGCCGTCCTCGACGGTGACCACCCACGAGCAGCCGTCAGGGCAGTCCAGCGGACAAGCCCCCAAAACTCGCATTTCACCCGACATGCGCCCCAGCTTATGACGGGTGAACGAGCGTGGCACGGGGCGGCCGGAGACCCCATGTCACGCGGCACGGCTCGGACAGCGGTAGAAATCGAAGGGAAGGGCTCGTCGGGCGTCACCCCTGGTGCGGTAACCGAGGTGACGATTGGGGACACTAGCGGCCAAAGATCGTACGGTCCGGTCGGGAAGGTGCAGAATCGCTGTCGGTGGCCGACATCAGGGAACGTGAAGACACGGGGGACCTCTCGGAGGAGGGCCCGGCCGTGGCCGAAGCGCGCCCGGACCACGACGTGTACGTGGTCGAGCCGCTGCTGCCCCAGCGCCTGCGCCGCCCCTCCGACCTGCTCCGCTTCCTCGCCACGCTGGTCGCCATCGTCGGCGTGATCGTCATCGCGCTCGTCGCCAAGCAGACCCTGAACGGGCTGGAGAAGGACGTCACCGAGGGCGCCACCCGCCTGCCCGAGCTGCTGAGCCGCGTCGCGACGTTCCTGGGCGGCGCCGCGCTGCTCGTCGTGCCCGTCGCCTTCGCCGTCGAGCGCGTCTTCCACCGCGACGGCCTGCGCGTCGCCGAGGGCCTGGTCGCCGCCATCCTCGGCATGGTCATCGCCTTCCTGCTCGGCGGCTGGATCGTCACCGCCGCCCCCACCGACCTGCGCCTCCTGCTGACCGGCAACCGCGACATCGAGCCGCTCAACACGCTGCTCACGTCGGTCATCGCCTACTCCACGGCCGTCCGCATCTCCCGCCGCCCCACCTGGCGGGCCCTCATGTGGACCGTCATCGGGCTGTACGCCCTCGCCTTCTTCACCGGCTACCAGATCACGCTCGTCGGCGGCATCATCACCGTCCTGCTCGGCATGGCGGTCGGCTACGGCACCCTGTACGGCGTCGGCAGCCCCAACACCCGGCCCCCTGGCAACGCCGTCGTCGCCGCCCTGCGCAAGCTGTCCTTCACGCCCGTCTCCGCCCGCCGCATCGACGACGACCACCAGGGCAGCCGCCGCTACGCCATCGGACTCAAGGACGGCAGCAGCCTCGACGTCACCGTCCTCGACCGCGACCGCCAGGTGGCCGGCCTGCCGTACCGGCTGTGGCGGCGCATCCGGCTCAACTCCGAGACCCGCCGCCGCGCGATCCGCTCGCTCCGCGCCGAGCTGGAGCGCGAGGCGCTCATGGCGTACGCCGCGCAGGCGGCCGGCGCGAGCACGCCCCGCCTGCTCGGCACCAGCGAGATCGGCACCGAGGCCGCGCTGCTCGCCTACGAGCACCTCGACACCAGGCCCCTGGACGAGGTGCCGGACGCCGAGATCGACGACAACGTGCTCGCCCAGATCTGGGAGCAGATCGAGCTTCTCCAGATCCAGCGCCTCGCCCACCGGCGGCTCACCGGCGAGGGCATCCACCTCGACCAGGCCGGCCGCGTCGTGCTGACGGACGCCCGCAGCGGCGAGATCGCCGCCGGCGACCTGCTGCTCCGGCTCGACGTCGCCCAGCTCCTCACCTACCTCGCCCTGCGCGTCGGCCCCGAGCGCTCCGTACGCGCCGCGGCCGCCGTCATGGGGCCCGACGCGCTCGCCGCCGCCCTGCCGCTCCTCCAGCGCATCGCGCTCACCCGCGAGACCCGCGCGGCCCTGGCCAAGGACAAGGCCCTGCTCGGCAACCTGCGCGAGCAGATCGTCTCGCTCAAGCCGCAGGGCAAGGCCGAGGAGATCCGGCTGGAGCGCTTCCGGCCGCGCACGCTCGTCACCATCATCGCCAGCACCCTGGCCGCCTACTTCCTGCTGTCGCAGCTCAGCCGGGTCAACCTCGCGCAGGTCGTCACCACGGCCGACTGGGCGTGGTCCGGGCTCGCGCTGGTCGCCTCGTTCGTCAGCTTCGTGGCCGCCGCGCTCATGCTGCGCGGGTTCGTACCCGAGGCGCTGCCCCTCTGGCGTACCGTGCTCGTGCAGTTCGCGGCGTCGTTCGTCAAGCTCGTCGCGCCCGCCGCCGTCGGCGGCGTCGCCATCAACACCCGCTACCTGCAGAAACGCGGAATCTCACCCGCCTCGGCGATGGCCAGCGTGGGCGCGTCGCAGCTCGTCATGATGATCTTCCACATCGCGCTGCTGCTGCTGTTCGCCTACATCACCGGGTCGAGCACCGCCACGTCCTTCACCCCCTCGCGCGGGCTGGTCGTGGCGATGCTCGCGGTGGCCGTGCTCGTCGTGGTGCTCCTCGGCGTGCCGCCGCTGCGCCGGCTCGTCACCGGACGCATGCGGCGGCTGTTCTCCAACGTGCTGCCGCGGCTGCTGGACGTGCTCCAGTCGCCGGCCAAGATGATCGAGGCCACCTTCGGCACCCTCATGATCACCCTGGCGTTCGTGGCCTGCCTCGACGCGTGCGTGGAGGCGTTCGGCGGCTCCATCAGCTTCACCACCGTCGCCGTCGTCTACCTCACGGCCAACGCCATCGGCTCGGCCGCGCCCACCCCCGGCGGGCTCGGCGCGGTCGAGGCCTCACTCACGCTGGGCCTGACCGTCGCCGGGCTGCCCGCCGAGCTGGCCACCTCGGCCGTGCTGCTCTACCGGCTGCTCACCTTCTGGCTGCCGGTGCTGCCCGGCTGGGCGTCCTTCACGCACCTCCAGCGGCACGAGGCCCTGTGATCCGGTCGATCTCCCGCAGCTCGTCCTCGGTGAAGGGCGGCCCCTGCAGGCAGGCCACGTTGTCCTGGAGCTGCCGCACGCTGCTCGCGCCGATCAGCACGCTCGTCACCCGCGGATCGCGCAGCGTCCACAGCAGCGCCATCTGCGCCAGCGACTGACCACGGCCCCGCGCGATCTCGTTCAGCTCGCCCGCCAGCTCACGGTCGATCTGCTCGGCGCTCAGGAACCTGCTCGTCGCCGCCCGCGACCCGGCCGGCACACCCTCCAGGTAGCGGTCGGTCAGCAACCCCTGCGCCAGCGGCGAGTAGACGATGCAGCCCATGCCCGCCTCCTCCAGCGTGTCCAGCAGGCCACCCTCGATCCACCGGTTGATCATGGAGTACGACGGCTGGTGGATGAGCAGCGGCGTCCCCAGCTCCCGCATGATCCGGACCGCCTGGGCCGTCTGCTCCGCCGAGTAGTTGGACACGCCCGCGTACAACGCCTTGCCCGAGCGCACCGCCCGGTCCAGCGCGCCCATCGTCTCCTCCAGCGGCGTGTCCGGGTCGGGACGGTGGCTGTAGAAGACGTCGACGTACTCCAGTCCCATCCGCTCCAGCGACTGGTCGAGGCTGGCCAGCAGGTACTTGCGCGAGCCCCACTCGCCGTACGGCCCGGGCCACATGTCGTAGCCCGCCTTCGTGGAGATGACCAGCTCGTCCCGGTACGGGGCGAAGTCCTCGCGGAAGATCCGGCCGAAGTTCCGCTCCGCCGAGCCGTACGGCACGCCGTAGTTGTTGGCCAGATCGAAGTGCGTCACCCCGAGGTCGAACGCGCGGCGCAGGATCTCCCGCGACGTCGCGACCGGCCGGTCGTCGCCGAAGTTGTGCCACAGCCCCAGCGAGACGGCCGGAAGCCGCAGCCCGCTCCGGCCGCTGCGGTTGTACGGCTGCCGCTCGTAGCGGCCCTCGTCCGCCGTGTACGTCACGCCGCACTCCCGTCGGTGCCCGTCCCCGTGCCCGTCCCGATGATCCAGGACAGCGCGAACGCCTCCTCCCGCCAGGCGTCGTAACGCCCGCTCCGGCCGCCGTGACCCGCGCCCATCTCGGTCTTCAGCAGGAACGGCCCGCCGTCCGCGGTGGCCCGCAGCCGGGCGATCCACTTGGCCGGCTCGTGGTAGAGCACACGCGTGTCGTTCAGGCTGGTGATCGCCAGGATCGGCGGGTACGACCGGCCGTCGACGTTCTCGTACGGCGTGTAGCTCTTCATGTACGCGTAGACGTCGGGATTGTGCAGCGGGTCGCCCCACTCGTCCCACTCGATCACGGTCAACGGCAGCGACGGGTCGAGGATCGTGTTGAGCGCGTCGACGAACGGCACCTCGGCCACGACGCCCGCGAACTCCTCCGGCGCCAGGTTGACGGCCGCGCCCATGAGCAGCCCGCCCGCCGAGCCGCCGCGCGCCACCACCCGCTCGCTCACGCCCGCCTGCTTCAGGTGCCGGGCCGCGGCCACGAAGTCGGTGAACGTGTTGCGCTTCCTGGTGAGCTTGCCCTCCTCGTACCAGCGCCGGCCCAGCTCCCCGCCGCCGCGCACGTGGGCGACCGCGAACACGAAGCCCCGGTCCAGCAGCGACAGCCGCGGCACCGAGAAGCCCGGGTCGATCGAGGTCTCGTAGCTGCCGTAGCCGTACAGGACGGTCGGCGCCGGAGTGGCGGTGTCCTTCCGCTTGACCAGGGAGATCGGCACCCGCGTGCCGTCCTCGGCCGTCGCCCACTCGCGGAACTGCTCGTAGTCGTCCGGGTCGTAGCCGCCCAGCACCGCCCGCCGCTTCAGCAGGATCAGCTCGCGGGTCGCCAGGTCGTAGTCGTAGACGCTCGACGGGGTGACCATGCTGGTGTAGCCGAGCCGCAGCCGCGCGGTGACGAACTCGGGGTTGCCGGCGGGGCTCACGTCGTACAGTGGCTCGGGGAACTCGATCTCGTACGCAGCGGTGCCCGCGGCGGCCTCGGCCCGCTCGCGCCAGCCGCCCTCCGCGGCCCCGCCGTCCTCCGTGTACGGGAGGACCCGGATGCCAGTGAGGCCGTCGCGCCGGAAGTGGACGACGGCGTGGCCCGCGAACGCGTCGATCTCCAGCAGCCGCGTGTCCTCGCGGTGCGCGATCAGCGGCGTCCACGCGCCCGGGTCGTCGAGCGGGGCCGTGGCCAGCTCGAAGTTCTCGGCGTTCTCGTTGTGCAGCACGTAGAAGAAGTCGCCCGCGTGCTCGACGCCGTACTCCACGCCGACCGTCCGGGGACGCACGACCCGGAACTCGCCGGTCGGGTCGGCGGCGTCCAGGATGCGCACCTCACTGGTGATCTTGCTGCCGGCGCCCAGCACGAGGTACTTCTCGCTGCGCGTCAGCGAGACGCCGACCCAGTACCGCTCGTCGGACTCCTCGTAGACGAGCACGTCGTCACGTGTGCCCAGCGTGTGGCGGTAGACCTGGTACGGCCGCCACGCGTCGTCCACGCGCGTGTAGAAGAACGTCGAGCCGTCGGCCGACCACGCGCCGCCGTAAAAGATGTCCTCGATCTCGTCGTCCAGCGTCTCGCCGGTCGTGAGGTTCCTGAACTTCAGCGTGAAGCGCTCGGCGCCCTTGTAGTCGGTGGAGTAGGCCAGCATCGTCCCGTCGGGGGAGATGGCGCTCACGCCGACCGAGAAGAAGGCGCTGTCGCCCGCCAGCTCGTTGCCGTCGAGGATGACCTCCTCCCCGTCGAGCCGCTCACCGGTAGTGATCTCCGGGGGGGTCTCGCCGGTCGCCGGCACCCGGCACGACACGGCGTACTGCTTGCCCTCCTCGGTACGGGTGAAGTACCACCAGCCGCCCTTGCGGCTCGGCACCGACAGGTCCGTCTCCTGCACGCGGCCCTTGATCTCCTGGAACACCTGCTCCTGGAGACCCTCCGAATGGGCGGTCTGCTCCTTGAGATAGGCGTTCTCCGCCTCCAGATAGGCGACCGTGTCCGGGTCGTCCTTGTCGGCGAGCCAGGCGAACTCGTCGATCACGGTGTCACCGTGGTGGGTGCGCTCCGTCGGGACCTTCTTCGCCACCGGGGGCGTCGACGCGCCGCCGGGGGCCTGGCTGCTCGCTTGGGTTTGGCTGCTCACGTGGGGAGTCTATGTTCGGCCGTAATCCGTCCGTGGCCGCGAGACTCGGCGAAGACGGCTCAAGCAGTCGGACGCGCTGCTAATCTTGTGAAGCCGACGCGGTGCGGCACAACCATCCTCCTCCACTCCAGTGGATTCGGCATGGGCTGTGTCGTCGGTCGTCGACAACCTCCCTCTGGCGAGTCGGTTCGGAGCATGGCTGCGGGCTGGTAAGTTAGAGGGGTTGCCCCGGAGACGGGGTAAGTCGGAATTCTGAAAGCGCCGAATTTGACAGTAAATCGGGTCGCTGAAAGAATAAAGACACAACGAAAGACCGAAGCGAAAAGCGCCTCT
>NZ_JALHBK010000047.1:0-40891 GCF_031570565.1 Nonomuraea sp. 3-1Str | reverse complement strand
CGGGGGCCGGCCTTCCACGGAGGCCACGCGCAGTTGCTCCACGACGGCCTCGCGCTCCGCGTCGGACGCGCGGACCTCGCCAGGGTCAGTCATATGACGCAACATATCGCGTTTCCGCGCCCGGTTCCTCCTCCCGCGGGAGGAAGAACAGTCCTCGCCCTGCTCATTTCGGAGCACTCTCACCAGGCGACCGGAAGCCGCCACACCCCGTAGACCATCGCGCTCTCGCGCAGCGGGACCTCCTCCTCCGTGACCGCCAGGCGCAGCGTGGGGAGGCGCTCGAACAGCGCGCGGTAGCCGATGCGCATCTCGATGCGGGCGAGCTGCTGCCCCAGGCACTGGTGGACGCCGTGCCCGAAGGCCAGGTGGTGCCTCGCCTCGGCCCGGTCGAGCCGCAGGACGCCCGGGTCGGCGAAGCGCCCCGGGTCACGGTTGACCGCGGGCAGCCCGATGACCACGGTCTCGCCCGCGCGGACGAGCGTGCCGCCCAGCTCGACGTCCTCCAGGGCGGCGCGGTTGGGCGCGCCCAGATGGACGACGCTGAGGTGGCGCAGCAGCTCCTCGACCGCGCCGTCGGTGAGCGTGGGGTCGCCGCGGAAGACGTCGAGCTGCCCGGGGTGCCGCAGGAGGGCGTAGACGCCCAGGGCGAGCATGTTGGCGGTGGTCTCGTGTCCGGCGACCAGAAGCAGCAGGGCGATGTTGGTCAGCTCCTCGTCGCTCAGGTCACTGCCGGCGATCAGCCCACCGAGCAGGTCGTCGGCCGGGTGGGCGCGCTTGTGCCGCACCAGCTCGCCCAGGTAGCCGGCCAGGTCGCCCATCGCGGTCAGGGCCCGCGCCGCGCTGTTGTCCATGTCCACGATCACGGTGGTCAGGTCCTCGAAGAAGGCGTGGTCGCGGTAGGGGACGCCGAGCAGTTCGCAGATCACCAGGGAGGGGACGGGGAGCGCGAACGCCCGTACGAGGTCGGCGGGCGGCCCGGCCGCGGCCATGGCCTCCAGCCGGTCGGCGACGATCTGGGCGATGCGCGGTTCGAGGTCCCTCATCCGGCGGACGGTGAACTGGCCGACGAGCAGGCGCCGGTACCTGGTGTGCTCGGGCGCGTCCATGGCGGGGAACCAGCCGGGCGCGGCAGGCGCGTCGTGGCCGCCGGGGCGGACGTTCGGGCGGGGCAGCGGCGAGTGCCGGAGCTCCGGCCGGGCGGTGAAGCGCGGGTCCGACAGGACCGCCCTGGCGAGGTCGTAGCCGGTGACCAGCCATCCGACGTGCCCGTCGGGGAAGGCCAGGCGGACCGGCGCACGGCGGTCGCGGTACCGCTCCAGCTCGGGGGGCGGCGCGAACGGGCATCCGGGGTCACGCCGGGTGGGCAGGGTCACCGGCGTCTCGGCGTTCTGGTCGCTCATCGGATCGGCTCCTGACAATCTGAAGGTTTACTATCTTTTGAGAGTACACCATCAGTTTCTGGTACGGCAGAATGAGCGCATGGGGAACGGCGGGCTACGCGAGCGCAAGAAGGCCAGGACCAGGGAGACGATCCTGCGCGAGGCGTTCAGGCTCTTCCGGGAGCGCGGCTACCACGCCACCACCACCGAGCAGATCGCCGAGGCCGCCGAGGTCTCCCCCGCCACCTTCTTCCGCTATTTCCCGGCAAAGGAGGACCTGGTCGCACTCGACCGGTTTCCTCCGCTCGTCGAGGCGCTGGCCGCGCAGCCGCCGGGCGCGCCGGTCACCGTGCTGCGTGGCGCGTTCCGCACGGCGTTCGCCTCCCTGACCGCCGAGGAGATCGCGGCGGGGCACGCACGGGAGGTGTTCGCGGCGACCGTCCCGGAGCTGGTGGCGGCCAACCTGCGCAAGGCGTCCGGCTTCCTGCGGGAGGTCGGGGAGCTGCTGGCCGGCAGGACGGGCCACGACGCTGACGATCCGCGCCTGCGCAACGCCATGGGGGCGGTCTTCGGCGTCGTGACCCTGGTCTGGCTGCAGTGGGCGCGCGACCCGTCCATGGACGGGCCCGCCGAGCTCGACGAGGCGCTGGCGCATCTGGAGTCGGGCCTGCGCATGTGAGGGCACCGGCCGGGGGCGCGCGTCCCGGCCGGTGGCGGCAGGGATGGCCGGGGTGGGGGCTGAGCTGGGCTAGTGTCCCTTGCATGCATGAGGAGAAGCTCTACCGGGCCGCGTTGAACGGCGAGTCGGAGACCGTGAGCGAGCTGCTCGCCGGGGGCGCCGACCCCAACCGGCCGAGCGAAGGAGAGGACGAGGGCCTGCCGCTGTGCGCGGCCGCCGCCTGGGACCGGGTCGAGGCCGCCCAGACGCTGCTGGCCGCCGGAGCCGACGTCAACGGCCGGGAGGGCGGCGGCTGGACGGCGCTGCTGTGGGCGGCGGCCAACGGCCACGCCGACACGGCTGGGCTACTGCTGGAGGCCGGGGCCGAGGTCGACGCCGCCAACGACGACGGTGACACGCCCCTCACGCTGGCCGCCCGGCGGGGCGCGCTCGGCGTGGTGCAGGTGCTGCTGAGCGGCGGGGCCGACCCGCAGAAGTCCGACGGCGACGGCGACACCCCGCTCGACGTGGCGGCCGACTGGGTGGGCGTGCACCTGGAGAGCGCGCTGCTCGACCAGATCGGGCAGGACGACTGGGAGTACGTGGTGGCCCGGCAGTTCGCCAAGGACGGCACCGAGCTGGTGACCGTGGCGGGCCGCTCCGCCGACGGCTCGGAGACCGAGCAGGTCCAGGCGCAGCGGGGGCACGCGGCCATCGTCACGCTGCTGGAGGACGCCACCGGGGCGCACACCCCGGTCGACCGGCTGGTGGCGCGGGCGCTGGCGCACCGCGACACGGACGAGGACGCCGAGACCTGGTGGATCGTGGCCGACTCGCTGGCGCGGCGGGGCGACGACGAGACGTACGAGGCGCTGGCCAGGCTGTGCGCCAGTGAGGACGCCCGGGAGCGGGAGTTCGGCGTGGACGCCATCGCCCAGTTCGGCGTGACCGAGGACGGCAAGCCGTACCTGGAGCGGACGCTGCCGCTGCTCCAGCGGATGGCCACCACCGAGAGCAACCCGCAGGTGCTGCGGTCGGTGCTGTCGGCGCTCGGCCACCAGGGTGACCCGCGCGCGCTGCCGCAGGTGCTCGGCATCATCGGCAGGGAGGGACACCAGCGGACGATGACGGACGCGATCGCGCTGGCCGACGTGCTGCCGCCCGACCACGCCGAGGGGCTGGCCGTGCTGATCTCGATGACCGGCGACGCCGACGACGAGGTGCGCGACTGGGCCACCTCGGGGCTGGCCGGGCTGGCCGCCGACACGCCGGAGATCCGCGAGGCGCTGGCCGCCCGCCTGGACGACACGGACCTGCGCACGGTCGCCGAGGCCACGCGCGGCCTGGCCGAGCGCGGGGACGCCCGGGGGGCACGGGGCGTCGAGCGGGTGCTGGCCGAGAGCGACGACGACTACGCCCGCGACCTCGTCACGGAGGCCCGCGCCAAGCTGACCCCCGACTCCTGACACCGGGGACCGTGTTTCAGGGCCGGGCGTCAGGGGCGCCCCGCCCCGAAGCCCGGCCCTGAAGATCGGCCCTGAAGATCGGCCCTGAAGGACGGCCCTGGGGTCCGGCGCGTCAGGGGCGGCGTTCGGTGGCGAAGATGCCGTTGACCGCGACGATGGCGAACCAGATCACCGGGATGACCCACCCCGAGACGTTCCCGACGCTCAGCGCGATCGTCGCCACCGTGCCCAGGGCCAGCGAGACGATCGCCAGCGCGAGCCGCTGCCCGTCGGCCGCCCTGGACCGCTTGGCCAGGTCCTTGGCCTTCGGGACGGCGGCGAGGCGCTCGTCCACCCGCCGGTCGACCTCCTGGCCCATCTTGTCGAGGAACGACTCGATGAGCGCGTCCTCGTAGTCGGGGCCGAGGTCGCGGCGGGCGGACACGGCGGCTCGGAGCTCATCACCGGTGCTCATGTGTCGAGATATAGCGTGTCCTGACCGCCGCGGCAAGGCACAGCACGAGCACGGATGGGTTGCTCAGCGGGCCAGGATGTCGTCCAGGTTGTACGAGACCGGCCGCTCCAGCTGCTCGTACGTGCAGGACTCCGGGGTGCGGTCGGGCCGCAGGCGGCGCCAGTGGGCGGTGTGCCGGAACCGGTCGCCCTCCATCTGGTCGTAGGCCACCTCGATGACCAGCTCCGGCCGGAGCGGGATGAACGACAGGTCCTTCTTCGCGCTCCACCGTGAGATCGCGCCGGGCACCCGCTGCCCGCCCGTCGCCGGTCCGGCGGCCGGCCGGCCGGCACCGGCCACCGCCTGCTCGGCCCAGTGGCCCCAGGGGTGCTCGCCGAGGTCGGCGACGTACGGCTGGAGCTCCTCCACCAGCTCGGCCCGGCGCGCCATCGGGAACGAGGCCGCCACGCCCACGTGGTGCAGCCGCCCGTCGGGCCCGTAGAGGCCGAGCAGCAGCGAGCCGACGATCGGGCCGGTCTTGTGCTCGCGGTAGCCGGCCACCACCACGTCGGCGGTGCGCTCGTGCTTGACCTTGAACATGGTGCGCTTGTCCGGGACGTACGGCTGGTCGCCGGGCTTGACGATGATGCCGTCGAGCCCCGCGCCCTCGAACATCTCGAACCACTCCCCCGCCTGCCCGTCGTCGCGCGTGACGGGCGTGAGCCGCACCGAGTGGCCGGCCTTGCCGAAGATGCCCTCCAGGCGGGCGCGGCGCTCGGAGAAGGGCAGGTCCAGGTACGACTCGTCGCCGAGCGCCAGCAGGTCGAAGGCGACGAACGCGGCCGGCGTCTCCTCCGACAGCATCTTGACCCGCGAGGCGGCCGGGTGGATGCGCTGCTGGAGGGCGTCGAAGTCGAGCTGGGAGCCGCGCGGCAGCACGATCTCGCCGTCGACCACGACCCGCTCGGGCAACTCGGCCTTGACGGCCTCGACCAGCTCGGGGAAGTAGCGGGTGAACGGCCGCTCGTTGCGGCTGCCGAGGTAGACCTCGTCGCCGTCGCGGAAGACGATGCAGCGGAAGCCGTCCCACTTGGGCTCGTAGAGCAGGGTGCCGTCCTGCTTGGGCATGGCCTTGACGGGCTTGGCCAGCATGGGCGCCACGGGCGGGCGGACCGGCAGGTTGGGCACTGGCTCCGGCTCGGCCTCGACCTCGGGCCCCGCAGCCCGTACAGGCTCGGCGGATGTCGGGTCGATGGGGTCAGACATGGTTCGGCTCCCTCGTGTACCGGCAGAAGAGGACGCCGTCCTCCTCCAGCACCTGGCTGAGGCCGAGGCCGACGTGCGCCGCCTCGCCGTTCAGGATGCGCGCCGCGCCCCCGCCGAGCAGCAGCGGGCTGATCGTCAGGCACAGCTCGTCGAGCAGCCCGGCCGCGGCGAGCTGGGCGTTGAGCCGCGGCCCGCCCTCGCACAGCACCCGGGTCAGCCCCCGCTCGTGCAGCCCCCGCACCGCCGCCGCCAGGTCGACCACCTCGTCCCCGGCGACCACCACGTCGGCGACGGCCTTGGCGGCGGCCAGGCGGTCGGCCGGCGCGGAGGCGCAGGTGACGACGATCGTGGGGACGATCGCCTCGGCGAACAGCGGGCCGTCGAAGTCGAGGTCGAGGCTGCGGCTGACCACCGCGACGGGCGGCGTCTCGGGCCGCCCCTCGCGCAGTGCCCGCCACGACTCGCGCGGCCGGGCGGGGCCGTAGCCCTCGGCGCGCACGGTGGCGGCGCCGGCGACGACCACGTCGGCGAGCCCCCGCAGCACGCCGAAGATCCGCCGGTCGGCCTTGCTCGACAGCCCGCCCGACAGGCCGTTCACCCAGGCGGCGCCGTCCGCGCTGGCGACCATGTTGACGCGCAGCCACGGCCGGCCGGCCGGATAGGCGTACGCCTGCTCGATGGGTGGTTCGTCCTGTATGTCCGGGTAGATGCGACGCACTCCTCTACCTTGGCACACGCCTCCGACAACCCGCCGTGACGGCGGCCTTTGCCCGGAGACACAGCACTTTGCGGTAACCAATGGCATACATGGAGTGATGCGCCTAACGTGTCGTCAGGGATCGGTGACCGAAGGAGGCCCGGGTGGGGCTGGCCACAGCCGTGACGTGGACGTGCACCGCGATCGTGGGCATCTATCTGCTCTACCTGTGGCTCTCGGGCGGCGGCCTCAGGCAGCAGGCCACCAAGGTGACCCGCTTCCCGGTGACGTTGATCTTCTCCCATCCCGTGCTCGCCACGGCTGCGCTGGCCTGCTGGGTGGCCCACCTGGTGACGGGCGTCAGGGCGCTGGCGTGGACGGCGTTCGGGGTGCTGGCCGTGGCGGCGCTGCTGGGCTTCACCATGTTCACCCGCTGGCTCGGCGGGGGGCGGCACGCCCGGGGCGCCGAGCGCCGCTTCCCCGTGCTGGCCGTGGCGCTGCACGGCCTCGGCGGCGTGGTCACGTTCGCGCTCGCGCTCGCCGCCGCGGCCCTCACCGGCCGATGACCCGCGGGCGTCAGGACCCGCGCGGCTGGCGCAGCACCTGGATGGAGCGGGAGGTGACGGCCACCAGCGCGCCCGGCTGCCACCGCTCGTCCGGGAACGGCTCGTCCTGGCGGGTGTCGTGGCTGGTGTCGAGCACCGGCAGCCAGACCGGGCCGAACTCCTCGCCCGGCAGCGTGAACGTCATGTCCTCGTGGTGGGCGTTGATGAGCAGCAGGAACGAGTCGTCCACGATGCGCTCGCCGCGCGTCCCCGGCTCGGTGATGGCCTCGCCGTTGAGATAGACCCCCAGCGACTTGGCGTAGCCGGTGTGCCAGTCGCCGGCGGTCATCTCCGCTCCGCCAGGGGTGAGCCACACCAGGTCCCGCCGGCCGTTCTCGGGGTGGCGGCCGTGGAAGAAGCGGCGCCGCTGGAAGACCGGGTGCTCACGCCGCAGCCGCGACAGCGTCCGGACGAACTCCAGCAGGTCGTCCTCGGTGTGCAGGAGCGACCAGTCGATCCAGGCGATCTCGTTGTCCTGGCAGTAGGCGTTGTTGTTGCCGCGCTGGGTGCGGCCCAGCTCGTCGCCGTGGGACAGCATCGGCACGCCCTGCGACAGGAACAGCGTGGTCAGGAAGTTGCGCCGCTGGCGGTGGCGGAGCCGGACGATCTCCGGGTCCTCGACCGGGCCCTCGGCGCCGGAGTTCCAGGAGCGGTTGTCGTCGGTGCCGTCCCGGTTGTCCTCGCCGTTGGCGAGGTTGTGCTTGCGGTCGTACGAGACGAGGTCGGCGAGCGTGAACCCGTCGTGGCAGGTGACGAAGTTGATGGAGGCCACGGGCCGGCGCCCGGAGGTGGCGTACAGGTCGGCCGAGCCGGTCAGCCGCGAGGCGAACTCGGGCAGCGCCGAGTGCGTTCCCCGCCAGAAGTCGCGCACGATGTCGCGGTACTTGCCGTTCCACTCGGTCCACAGGGGCGGGAAGTTGCCGACCTGGTAGCCGCCGGGCCCGACATCCCACGGCTCGGCGATGAGCTTGACCTGCGAGATCACCGGGTCCTGCTGGATGAGGTCGAAGAAGGCGCTCAGCCGGTCGACGTCGTGCAGCTCCCGGGCCAGCGCCGAGGCCAGGTCGAACCGGAAGCCGTCGACGTGCATCTCCAGCACCCAGTAGCGCAGGGAGTCCATGATCAGCTGGAGCGCGTGCGGCGAGCGGACGTTGAGGGAGTTGCCGCAGCCGGTGTAGTCGAGGTAGTAGCGGCGGTCGCCGTCGTGCAGCCGGTAGTAGGCGGAGTTGTCGATGCCGCGGAAGCCGAGCGTCGGCCCCATGTGGTCGCCCTCGGCGGTGTGGTTGTAGACCACGTCGAGGATCACCTCGATGCCCGCCTCGTGCAGCGCCCGCACCATGGCCTTGAACTCCAGCACCTGCTCGCCGCGCGTGCCGGCGCTGGAGTAGCCGCCGTGGGGGGCGAGATAGGCCATCGTGTTGTAGCCCCAGTAGTTGGTCAGCCCCCGGGCCACGAGGAAGTGCTCGGGCATGAAGTGGTGGACCGGCATCAGCTCGACCGCCGTCACCCCGAGCGACAGCAGGTGGTCGATGATCGCGGGGTGTCCCACGCCCGCGTAGGTGCCGCGCAGCGCCTCGGGAACCGCCGGGTGCCGCATGGTCAGGCCGCGCACGTGCGCCTCGTAGATCACCGTCTGGTGGTACGGGGTGTGCGGCGACCGGTCGTTGCCCCAGTCGAAGAACGGGTTGACCACCACGTTCTTCGGCATGTACGGCGCGCTGTCGGCCAGGTTGAGCCGTGCCGGGTCGGTGAACTCGTACGAGAACAACGACTCGTTCCACGTCAGGTCGCCGTCGATGGCCTTGGCGTAGGGGTCGAGCAGCAGCTTGGCGGGGTTGCACCGGTGGCCGCGGGAGGGCTCGTAGGGCCCGTGCACGCGGTAGCCGTAGCGCTGTCCCGGCACGATGCCGGGAAAGTAGGCATGCCAGACGAACCCGTCGACCTCCGGCAGGTCGACGCGTTCCTCGGAACCGTCATCGTGGAAGAGGCTGAGCTCGACCCGCTCGGCCACCTCGGAGAACACCGAGAATCCGGTGCCCACACCATCCCAGGTGGCGCCGAGTGGATACGGCTCGCCCGGCCAGACATCTCGCATGTGACTCAAGTGTCCCACGCGATCGCGATCACACCAGAGCGATCGCGATCACGATCTCGCTAGAGGAGCTGAGCGTTCAGCGTGATCGTCGTGCCGGCCAGCGCCTTGCTCACCGGGCAGTTGGCCTTGGCGGTCTCGGCGGCCTCCTGGAACTGCTCGGCCGTGATGCCCGGCACCTGGCCCTGCACGGTGAGGACGATGCCGGTGATGCCCTCGCCCGGCTGGAAGGTCACGTCGGCGCTGGTGCGCAGCGACTCGGGCGGCGTGCCGGCGCCGGCCAGGCCGTGGGAGAGCGCCATCGAGAAGCACGAGGAGTGGGCCGCGGCGATGAGCTCCTCGGGCGAGGTCTTGCCGTTGGCCGCCTCGGCGCGTGACGCCCAGGAGACCTCGAACGTGCCGACGCCGGACGTGTCGAGCGACACGGTGCCCGAGCCGTCGAGCAGGGCGCCCTTCCACTGCGTGGTGGCGGTGCGGGTGGTGGCCATGACGGTTCCTCCCTCTGGTCGGTTGGACTTCGACCCTACCGTGAGCCCGGACACCCTCGTCCGGCCGCTGCCCGGACCGGACCTGGGCCTGCGCGCGCGAAGCCCGGGCGGACCGGGGGCCGGCCTGCGCGCGAAGCCCCGGAGGACCGGGGCCGGCCTGCGCGCGCGACCGCTGCCGGACGATGACGGCTAGGCCAGCCAGACGAGGCCGGCGAAGCGCCCGCCGGGCTGCTCCCTGCGGTGCGAGTAGAGCTCCGCGGACTCGATCGTGCAGCGCGCGTCGTGGCGCACGTCCGCGACGCCCGCCGCGCGGAGCTGGGCCTCGATGCCGGCGCGCAGGTCGAGGGCGGGAGTGTCCCAGGAGGTCGTGGACCAGGTCTCCGGCACCCGGGCGGCGACGCGCTCGCGCAGCTCGGCGGGCACCTCGTAGCACCGGCCGCACGCGCCCGGCCCGACGAGCGCCGCCATCCGCTCCGGCGACGCGCCCTTGGCGGCCATGGCCTCGACCAGCGCCGCGGCCACGCCCAGCTCGGTGCCGGGGCGGCCGGAGTGGGCGGCGCCCACCATCCGCGCCACGGGGTCGCCCACGAGCACCGCCGGGCAGTCGGCGCCGAGTGCGGCCAGGGCGAGGCGCGGCTCGGTGGTGAAGACGCCGTCCAGCGGGGGCGGGTCGTCGCCGAACGGCTCGCTCACGTACGCGACGTCGGCGCCGTGGACCTGGCGCATGAACACCACGGCCCGCACGCCCAGCTCGGCGGCGACCCCGTCGCGGTTGGCGCGGACGGCCGCGGGGTCGTCCCCCACCAGTCCGCCGAGGTTGCGGGACCCGTACGGCGGCGCGCTGACACCCCCGTGACGGTCGGTGACGGCGACGTGGACACCCGGGGCCAGCTCCATGCCCCTGATCCTAGGGGGAGCCGGGCCCGCTCCCGGGACGCCGGGCACCCACCGGCTCTAGCTGGATCTCACTGGATCTCGCCGGCTCTCGCTGGATCTCGCATGTCAAGCAAGCATATGCTTGGTGGCGTGACCGACTATCGCAACCTGATCGGCGGCCGGCTGGTCCCGGCGGCCGGCGGCCGGACCATGGACTCCGTCAACCCCGCCACCGGGGAGGTGTGGGCCCGCGTCCCCGCGAGCGGCCCGCAGGACGCCGAGGCGGCCGTCGAGGCGGCGGGGAAGGCGTTCCCCCGCTGGTCGGCCCTGCCCGCCCTGGCCCGCGCGCACGTCCTGCGCCAGGTAAGCGCCGTCTTCACCGAGCACGCCGACGAGCTGGCCCGGCTGGAGACCCGCGACAACGGCCGGATCCTGCGCGACACCCTCACCAAGGACCTGCCCGGCATGGCGCACCTGTGGCAGCTCGCCGCCGGCCAGTGCCTGGACGCCGTCAGGGGCGACACCGTCATCCTGGGCCCCGACGCGCTCGGGATGACCCGGCGGGAGCCGTACGGCGTGGCCCTGTGCGTCATCCCGTGGAACTCCCCCATCTCGACCTTCTCCGCCAAGGCCGCCTACGCCCTGGCGGCGGGCAACACGGTGATCGTCAAGCCCGCCGAGCAGGCGAGCGTGTCGGTGCTGCGGCTGGGCGAGCTGCTGGCCGAGGTGCTCCCGCCCGGCGTTCTCAACATCGTCAGCGGCGTGGGCGAGGAGGCCGGCGACGCCCTCGTACGGCACCGCGGCGTGCACAAGATCAGCCTGACCGGCTCGACGGAGACGGCCCGCGTCATCACCAGGGCCTCGGCGGACACGCTCAAGCCGATGACGTTCGAGCTGGGCGGCAAGTCGCCGAACATCGTCTTCCCCGACGCCGACCTCGACGCCGCCGCCCTGGGCCTCACGGTGAACTCCGTCTACACGGGCAACGCGGGACAGGTCTGCGTGGCCGGCTCCCGGATGCTGATCCACCGGTCGGTCTGGGACGAGATGCTGGAGCGGATGGAGCGCATCGCCGCCGGGCTGGTGCTCGACGACCCGCTCGACCTGGACACCACGATGGGGCCGATCGTGTCGCGCGGGCAGTACGAGCGGGTCACGTCGTACCTGGACCTGGCCGAGAAGGAGGGCGCCGAGCTGGTCTTCGGCGGCCGGCGGGGCGCCGAGGTGGTGCCGCGCCTGCCCGGCGGCTACTGGGTGTCGCCCACGCTGTACACGACGAGCGACAACGGGCTGCGCGTCTGCCAGGAGGAGATCTTCGGGCCGGTCGCGGTGGCGATCCCGTTCGAGACGGACGAGGAGGCGCTGCGGATCGCCAACGACTCCCCGTACGGGCTGGCGGCCGGCGTCTGGACGCGTGACCTGGGACGGGCGCACCGGTTCGTGCGGGACCTGCGGACCGGGACCGTATGGGTGAACACCTTCCGGCAGATGCCGCCGGGGCTCCCGTTCGGCGGCGTGAAGGACAGCGGCTACGGGCACGACGGCGTCCTGGAGTACACCCGGGAAAAGGCTGCCGTCATTCAGATCTAGTCGGATAGATTCCCGGCCATGAGCGAGGGGATCATCAGCGAGGAGATCGGCGACGAACCCGCCGGCGCGTCCGCCCTGCCGGCGCTGTCCGAGGAGGCCGCGCAGTCGCGGGCGTCCGTGCTCCGCAGCCGGGCCGAGTCGTACGTGGCGCTGTCACGCTACGACGCGGCCATCGCGGACCTGACCGAGGCGATCGCCCTGGCACCGGACAGCGCCCGCGCGTGGCGGCTGCGGGGTGAGAGCCACCGGCTGATCGAGCGGTACGACGCGGCGCTGTCGGACTTCGACCAGTCGCTGCGTCTGGAGCCCGACAGCGCGTACGCCCTGGGCTCGCGCGGCCAGGTGTACGCGGCGCTGGGCCGGCTGGAGGAGGCGCTGACCGACTTCGACCACGCGCTGACGCTGACGCCCGAGTCGTTCTGGGTCCTGGAGGGCAAGGCGGACGCCCTGGCCGACCTGGGCCGGCTGGACGAGGCGCTGGACGTGCACGCCGGCATCATCGCGCTCAACGAGGGCCAGGCGTACCCGTGGCTGGCCAGGGCGGAGCTCTACCAGCGGGTCAACCTGTACGCCGAGGCCATCGACGACTACACCCGGGCCCTAGGGGTGGACCCCGGCTACGTGCGGGCGCTCAGCAGGCGCGGCGAGGCGTACCGCATGATCGACCGTTACGACGAGGCCCTGGCCGACCTGAACCGCGCGATCGAGCTGGACCCGGACAACGACCGGGCGCTGGGCAGCCGGGGCGCGGTGCTGAGCGAGCTGGGCGACGACGAGGCGGCCGTGCGCGACCTCGACCGGGCCATCGAGCTGGACCCGGAGTACGTCTGGGCGTACCGGGTGCGCGGCGAGGTCCTCCAGGACCTGGACCGCCACGAGGAGGCGGTCGCGGACTTCACCCGGGCGCTGCGGCTGGAGTTCGGCGACTCCTGAACCACCGGGTGGAAGAATCCTCCCCCAAGCGGACAAGGATTGCCCTCCTCGGTAGAAGTTCTTTCAACCCAGGCGAACCTCCGTAACCCCTGACTCCGGGTTACGTTCCAGGCACGTGCCCGCACTCCGGGCACGGCGGAAAGGCCGCACGGCCGGTGGATGCCGAACGCCCCGGTGATCGGAGGGGGCCGGCCGTGCGGGACGGCGAGCGTGAAGCTCCTCCTCAGGCGCCGCCCTGCGGGACGGCGAGCGCGCAGTTCCTCAGGCGTCGCCGTCCGGACGGGCCTTGCTGGGCTGCACGCGCCGCGGCTCGCCGGGCATCTTCGGATAGTTCGGCGGATAGGGCATGTCGCCCCTGCCGTCCGCCGCGTACCGCTCCAGGAGAGGCTCGATGGAGTACGCCCGGTCGTCGATGGCCGCGTGCACGTCGCCCACCTTGGCGAAGCGGGCCGGCATCGTGCGGATGTCGAAGTCGGCCGGGTCGGCGTCCTCCAGCTCCTCCCAGGTGAGCGGCGCCGAGACGGGCCCGGTGGGCTTGGCCCGCACCGAGTAGGCGCTGACCACCGTGCGGTCCCGGGCGTTCTGGTTGAAGTCCACGAACACCCGCTCGCCCCGCTCCTCCTTCCACCACGCGGTGGTCACCAGATCGGGGGCGCGCTCCTCCACGGCCCGCGCGAGGGCGATGCCCGCGTGCCGGACCTCGACGAAGTCCCAGCGCGGCTCGATGCGGACCGCGACGTGCGCGCCGCGGTTGCCCGAGGTCTTCACGAACCCCGTCATGCCGAGGTCGGCGAGCACCTCACGGGTCAGGAACGCGGCCCGGCGCGCCGCGTCGAACCCGAGCCCCGGCTGCGGGTCGAGGTCGATGCGCAGCTCGTCCGGGTGCTCCACGTCGGCCGCGCGCACCTGCCACGGGTGGAAGTCGACCGTGCCGAGGTTGGCGCAGTACGCGACGGCGGCGACCTCGGTGACCCGCAGCGAGTCGGCCTTGCGCCCGCTGGGGAAGGTGACCGTCACGGTCTCCAGCCAGTCGGGGTGCTTGGGCGGCATGCGCTTCTGGTAGATCGCCTCGGTGTGGATGCCGTCGGGGTGGCGCTTGAGGTTGGTCGGGCGGTCCCGCAGCGCCCGCAGCACGCCGTCGCCGACGCTCACGTAGTACTCGACCAGCTCACGCTTGGTGACGCCGATCTCCGGAAAGTACACCTTGTCGGGGTTCGTGACCTTGACGGTCCGCTCCCCCACCTCGAGCTCTATGAACGGCGATGCCATGCCCTCGAACCTACCCCGGACGACCGACAATCCCGGGAACCCCGGGGCGGGCCCCGGGTGGGCGGGTCCGTCCCGGAGCGCGCCTCGGTGGCGGTACCGAGGGCTCGACGGGACGGACCTGAAGACCACCCGCCTGCGCGGCTCGCACGGGCGCTGGCGCGCCACCCGGACGACCCGCGGACCGCCCCCGCGCGGCGCCAGCACGGGCGTGGGCTGTGCCGCTCGGGCGATCCGGCGAGTGATCCCACCCTGAGCAGGAGGCGATGACGCCTCCTTGCCTACAAAGACGCGAATTTCCCCCAGAAGGGATGCTTCCCCCGACGGAGATCTCTTTTTGCCACATCTCGTACGCTGGATACATGGACAAGGTGGTCAAGAGCGATGCCGAGTGGCGGGTCGAGCTCTCCCCGGAGGAGTTCCACGTGCTCCGCGAGGCCGGCACCGAGCGGCCGTTCACCGGGGAGTACGTCGACACCAAGACCGAGGGCGTGTACTCCTGCCGCGCGTGCGGCGCCGAGCTGTTCCGGTCCGACACGAAGTTCGAGTCCCACTGCGGGTGGCCGAGCTTCTTCGAGCCGTCGGAGTCGGACGCGGTGCGGCTGATCGAGGACCGCACCCTCGGCATGGTCCGCACCGAGGTGCGCTGCGCCCGCTGCGACTCGCATCTCGGCCACGTCTTCCACGGCGAGGGCTATCCCACGCCGACCGACGACCGCTACTGCATCAACTCCGTCTCGCTGCGGCTCCTCCCCAAGGAGTGAACGGGCGGCGACAGCGCGTACCGGCCGGTCGCCACGGGTAGGAGCGGCGGGTGAGCCTTGTGCATCTCCGTCACCGGTGGGTGACGGTCGAGGCGATCGGCCGGGTCATCACGCAGCGCTGCCGGCTGTGCCGGAAGACCCGCGTCCGCGTCCGCTAGTCCCGCGCGTCCGGTTTCCGGCATGTCCCGGGCCGGGCCGAGCCCCGGGCCCTGGTCATCCGGGGTCCGGGTGCGTGACGCGGCAGCTCGTGTCGGCGGGGCCGAGGATGTTGGCGAGCACGGGGTTCCCGTTCTCGCCGAACCTCGCCTGGACGAACACCACGGGGTGCGCGGCGCCGTCCCGGCGGAGGTACTCCAGGCCGCGCCGGCAGAGGGTGAGGGCGTCGGCGGAGTTGGCCGCCGACTCCGGCAGATCCGTGTAGATACGCAGATATCCACCGATGGTGCGGACATCCCTGACATGGCGCATCGCGCCGTCACCGGAGC
Organism: Nonomuraea sp. 3-1Str; assembly: GCF_031570565.1. NCBI lineage: Bacteria > Bacillati > Actinomycetota > Actinomycetes > Streptosporangiales > Streptosporangiaceae > Nonomuraea > Nonomuraea sp. 3-1Str. Next base: position 25,893 of record NZ_JALHBK010000047.1, on the reverse strand, counting down.
CCCAGCGGGCGCGGAAGTACTCGACCGCGGTGAGCTCGGCGTCCCGGGACGTTCCTGCTGCTGCGGTCGCCCCGGCGGCTCCGGTGGCGCCCCTCGCCCCGGTTCCGGTCCCGCTGTCACCCGGGCGCCCGACCGGCGCCCCCGAACCACCGCTCGGCCGGGGCGCGGACCGGTGCGTGGGCAGGAGCGTGGGCTGGGGCGCGGGGTTGGTCGTGGACCGGGGCGTGGAGTCAGTCGCCGGATCGGTCGTGGACCGGGGCATGGAGTCGGCCGGCGCGTGAGCCGGATCGGCCGGGGGGTGAGCCGGATCGGCCGGGGGGTGGGCCGGCGGTCGTACGGCGCCGGGAGTGACGCCCTCGGCGCGTACCTCGGTACGGGTCACGCCGGCCTCCCCGACCCCCTTGTAGCTCCCGCCGGCCTCTGCGGACGTACCAGCCGATCTCCCGGACTCACCCGATCCCCCCGATCCCCCTGGACCGGCCGTTCCGGCCGCGGAGAACATCCCGCCGACGGGACCGCCACCGAGCAGCGCCACTCCGCCCGCCAGCACCACCGAGCCGGCCGACACCCACACGAGCCACGCCTTGTGCGCCGCGCTCCGCCGCATCCACGACTCGGGCACCCGCGCGTGCCGCCGCTCCGGCCGCCCTCCCCGGTCGGCCGCGTGCCCACCGCGGGCCGCGTGCCCGTCACGGCCGGAGGTCCAATCGTCGCCGGCGTGCATCCCGCGTCCTCGGGGCCCCAGCTCGGCGATCCTCCTGCAGATGCGGTCGGCGATCCGCCGGGAGGCCCGGCCCGCGGCACGCCGGGAGAGCCGGCCCGCGACGCGCCCGCCGACGCGGCCCGTGCCCGGCCGCCCGTGTCGCCCCGCCGCACCGTCCGGCCCCGGCACGTCTCCGTGCGGCCCCTCCTGCGCACCACCGCGCGGGACGTCGGGCGCGCCACCGTCCGGGGCACCGTCCGGGGCACCGTGCGCGACGCCGTCCGGGCCGCCGTAAGGCGCGGCCGTACGGGCGGCTGACCCCTCCCAGCCCAGGGTGAGGTGCTCCCAGGCGCGGGCCACCGCCTCGTCGTCCCCGTACGGGAAATCCTCCGGCATGAGCCCGTACGGGAAGTCCTCCCACGGACCGTCACCGTACGGATGCCTTCCGTGCCTGCCCGAGTCCGCGGTCACGATGGTCCCCCCTGGAACGTGACAACCCGCCGTCACCACCGAGTGTGACAAAGCAGGTAGATCAATGCGGAGGGATCGCGGACTTCCCGTTGACCGTTCTACGGCAGGGCGGCGACCAGCTCGGTCACCGGCTTGCGGGCGCCGGTGTAGAACGGGATCTCCAGACGGGTGTGCCGGCGGGCCTGCGCGCCGCGCAGCTCGCGCATGAGGTCGACGATCCGGTGCAGCTCGTCGGCCTCGAAGGCGAGCATCCACTCGTAGTCGTTGAGCGAGAAGCAGGCGACCGTGTTGGCCCGGACATCGGGGTACTCGCGGGCCATGCGCCCGTGCTCGGCCAGCATGGCGCGCCGCTCGGAGTCCTCCAGGAGGTACCACTCCAGGGAGCGGACGAACGGGTAGACGCTCACGTACGCCCGCGGCTCCTCCTCGGCGAGGAACGCCGGGATGTGCGACTTGTTGAACTCGGCCGGCCGGTGCAGCGCCATGGCCGACCAGACGGGCTCGCTGTGGCGGCCCAGGGCCGTGCGGCGGAAGCGGGAGTAGACGTCCTGCAGGTCGTCGGAGGTGGGCGCGTGCCACCAGAACATGTAGTCGGCGTCGGCGCGGAACCCGGCCACGTCGTACAGGCCGCGGGTGACCACGTCCTTGAGCGCCGCCTGCTCCAGCAGCTCGCCGACCTCCGCGCCGAGACTCTCGCGGTCGGCGGGCAGCGGTCCGGTCGCCCGGAAGACGGACCACATCGTGTAGCGGATCACCTGGTTGAGATCGCGGGCCTTGAGCCGCGGTGCGCCCTCTGTCATGCCCCTATTCTCCCCGCAGCGACAGGTGGTCCAGAATCCGGGCGGCGGCCGTGCGCGCCGTGGCGACACAGGCGGGGACGCCCAGCCCGTCGTAGGCGGCCCCGCACACGGCGAGCCCCGGCAGCACGGCGACGGCGGCGCGCACCCGGGCCACGCGGTCGAGGTGGCCCACGTTGTACTGCGGCAGGGAGCCGCCCCAGCGGGTGACGCGGGTGTCGATCGGCAGCCCGCGCACGCCCATGACGCCGGCCATCTCCGCCATCGCGAGGGCCACCAGCTCGGTGTCGTCGCGCTGGAGCAGGTGCTCCTCGCCGACCCGGCCGATGGAGCAGCGCAGCCGCACGAGGCCGTCGCCGGCCAGGTGGGGCCACTTGACGGAGCTGAACGTGACGGCCTTGACCGGCCTGCCCTCGACGGGCGGCACGAGGTAGCCGCTCTCGCCGGGCGGCTCGGGGAACGCGTCGGCGGCGTAGGCGAGCGTGACGATGGCCATGCTGGCGTACTCGATGCGCGCCAGCTCGGCCGACGCCTTGGGCGCCTCGCCCTTGAGCAGCCGGGCGGCGGAGGGAGCGGGCGTGGCGACGATCACGGCGTCGGCCTCGATCACCTCGGGCCTGGGCACGGGGCCGGTCACCAGCCGCCACCCCTCGGCGGTGCGGTGCAGCTCGCGCACGGTCACCCCGGTGCGGATCTCGGCCTCCGACGCCTTGGCGACCGCCTCGGGCAGGCTGCCGAGGCTGCCGCGCAGCGTGGCGAACACCGGTCCGCCGGCGCTGGGCGCCTCGTGCAGGATCTGCCGGGCGGCGCTCAACAGCGAACGCTCGGAGCGGGCGGCGGCGGCCACGCGGGGCATCGTGGCCTCCAGCGACAGCCGGTCGGAGCGGCCCGCGTAGACGCCGCCGAGCAGCGGCTCGATGAGCCGTTCGAGCACCTCGCCGCCCATGCGGGCGCGGATGTAGGCGGCGACGGACACGTCGGTGCGGACGAGGGTGGGCGGCAGGATCTGGTCCATCGGCACCCGCAGCAGCCCGCCGGGCGAGACGATGCCTGACTTGGCCAGCTCGGTGAGGTCGGCGGGCACGCCCATGACCTGCCCCTTGGGCATCTGGCGCAGCGAGCCCCTGCTGAGGATGGCCGACCGCGCGGAGCTGGGACTGACCAGGTCGTCGCCGAGACCGACCGCCTTGGCCAGCTCCGTGCCCTCGGGCCGCCTGGCCAGCACGGCCTCGGCTCCTGCGTCGACTCTGACCCCGGCGACCTCGGAGGCGTGCAGCTTGCCGCCGATGCGCGGGCCGCCTTCGAGGACCGTCACCCTGATCCGATCGCCGCCCGCCTGGCGGAGGTGCCACGCCGCGGCCAGACCAGAGATCCCGCCCCCGACGACGACCACGTGCGCCCTTTTCCCTTCCACGCCTCCAGACGCTACCGTCTCCGCGGCCCGCCCGGCCGCCCGGGGCGCGGTCCCGCGCGGGGCCGGCACGGCGTTCCGGGTCGCGGGCGCTCCGGCCGCCGACATCCGCACGTGACCGTACCGTGACGGATCCGATCAAACCCCTCCAGGTCCTGGTCCGTCGTAAGGGCATGAGGAGATTCCAGTACGGCACGGCGCTGTCGGCCGCCTGCGCGGCCCTGCTCTTAGGGGGCCTGACGGGATGCGGCGGCGGGGCGGAGGTGCAATCCGCCTCCCGCGGCGAGTCGGCGCAGGCGGGAGCGCCCGCCCTGGCGCCTCAGGACTCCGCGGGCGCCAAGGCGCGGCGTCAGCCCTCGGCCCAGGACGCCGCGGGCAGGACCGCCGGGAAGAACATCGCCTCCGACGTCACGGTCACCGCCCAGGACCGGCAGGTCATCTACGTCGGCAGGATGACGGTACGGGCCAAGGAGGTCACGGCGGCGGCCCAGAAGGCCAAGCAGATCGTCGGCGGCGCGGGCGGCTACCTGTCGAAGGAGCAGTCCAGCTCCTCCGACGGGGGCGAGGGCTCGGCCGAGCTGGAGTTCAAGATCCCGCCGGCTCGGTACGCCGACGTGCTCGCGAGCATGGGCAGGGACCTGGGCGAGCAGATCTCGCTCAACCAGGGCACCGAGGACGTCACCGCGCAGGTGGCCGACGTCAACAGCCGGATCAAGTCGGCCCAGCAGGCGCTCGACTCGCTGCGCACGCTGCTGAAGAAGGCCGACACCATCGGCAACGTGCTGGAGGTGGAGCGGGAGATCTCCACCCGCGAGGCGGACCTGGAGTCGTTGCAGGCCCAGCAGAAGGAGCTCGCGGGACAGGTCAGCATGGCCACGCTCACGCTGACCGTGGTCGGGCCGGTCACGGTCGTGACGCCGCCGTCGGAGGAGCCCGCCGGGTTCCTCGGCGGGCTGGCCAAGGGGTGGTCGGGGCTGGTGGCGTTCGTGAAGGTGGCGCTGACCGTGGTGGGCGTGTTGCTGCCCTGGATGCTCATCCTGGCGCCGGTGGCCGCGCTGATCGTGTGGCTGACGCGCCGGAACGCGCGCCGGCGGCCCGCCCCGCCGGCCAGGACCGTGCCACCGGCCGGAGCCGGCGAACCGCCCCAGCCCCCGGCGCCCGCCCAGTCATGACCGGCGAGCCGGCCGGGTCAGGCCTCGTGGACCAGGTCGGTGAGGCGCTTGAGCTGGTCGGGGTCGGTGGAGGGCAGCACGCCGTGCCCGAGGTTGAACACGTGGCCCTCCGCCTGCCGTCCCTCCCGCAGCACCTCGCGGGCCTTGCGCTCGACCGCCTCCCACGGGGCCAGCAGGATGGCCGGGTCGAGGTTGCCCTGCAGCGCCTTGCCGGGGCCCACCCGGCGGGCGGCCTCGTCGAGCGGCACCCGCCAGTCGACGCCCACCACGTCGGCGCCCGCCTCGCCGAGCAGCCCCAGCAGCTCGCCGGTGCCGACGCCGAAGTGGATGCGCGGCACGCCGAGGTCGGCCAGGCCCTCGAAGATGCGGCGCGTGTGGGGCAGCACGTACTCGCGGTAGTCGGCGGGGGCGACCGCGCCCACCCAGGAGTCGAAGAGCTGGACGGCCGAGGCGCCCGCCTCGACCTGGAGGCGCAGGTGGGCCAGGACGATGCCGGCCAGGCGGTCCATCAGCGCGTGCCACAGGCGCGGCGCGCCGTACATCATGGCCTTGGTGTGATCGTGGTTGCGGGACGGGCCGCCCTCGATGAGGTAGGCGCCGAGCGTGAACGGCGCGCCGGCGAAGCCGATGAGCGGCGTGCCGCCGAGCTCGCCGGTCAGCGCCCGGATCGCCTCGGTGACGTAGGGGACGTCGTCGGGCTCCAGCGGGCGCAGCACGTCGAGGTCGGCCTCCTCGCGGATCGGCTGGGCGACGACCGGCCCGACGCCGGGCTTGATGTCGAGATCGACGCCGATGGCCTTGAGCGGCACGACGATGTCGCTGAAGAAGACGGCCGCGTCGACGCCGTAGCGGCGGACCGGCTGCATGGTGATCTCGACGGCGAGGTCCGGCGTGGCGCACGCCTGGAGCATCGGCACGCCCTCGCGCACCTTGAGGTACTCGGGCAGTGCCCGGCCGGCCTGCCGCATGAACCAGACGGGGGTGTGCGGGACGGGCTGACGGCGGCAGGCGCGCAGGAACGCTGAGTCGGCGAGATTCACCCTCCCAGGGTGCCATGACCTCCCGCCGGTCCCCTCATCGGCGCCGCATCGGCACGAGGTGTCGGAAAAGTATGCATTGAACACCCCAAATCATGATCGAATAGTCGGATGGAGGTTTACCGGCCGACCCGGCCCTCGGCGCTCACGCGGGTCGAACACACCCCATGGGCGACCAGAAAGCCGGTCTTGACTGGACCAAATGTTCGCCAAGCGACCGCGCGGCACCGATTCAGCATCCACTTTCGGGACACGCCGAGCGCGTTGCGGGGAATTGTCGGTGAGGCGTGCCAACGTCGGAGCCACGATCCGAAGAAAGGCCCCGTTGCGATGACAGGTGCGACGACAGGCGCCGCCGCAGGCGCCGCGCTCAGTGCCGTGCCCCGGCCTGTGACCGCTCCCGCGACCCGTACCGCGGCTCCTTGCGGGACTCGTTCCCGGACTCCTGGCACGACTCATGACGGGACTCGTGACGGGTGCCGTGCCGTGCCGTTCGCGTCCGCCCGCCAGCGGGTTGCGGCAGCGGGTTGAGCAGGCACGATGAGCACCCCCGTGGTCCCCTTCCCCGAGGCTGCGGCCTACGCTGCGACCATGACCTCGAGTGACCGGCCGCCGGCTCCCCCGGCGTTCAGGCGCGCGGCCGAGAGCCTGCGCCCGGCCGAGGTCAGGCCGGAGATCGAGCTGGAGGACCTGCCCGCGCCGCAGCGGCTGGCCCCCTACTCCGCCGCCGTGGGCGCGTCGGTCTACCGTGACGACGACGAGCTGGCCGTGGGCCGGCTGATCCTGCTCTACGACCCCGACGGCCAGCGCGGCTGGGACGGCCCGTTCCGGCTGGTGGCGTACGTGCGCGCCGACATGGAGCCGGAGATCACCTCCGACCCGCTGCTCGGCCCGGTCGCCTGGAGCTGGCTGACGGAGGCTCTGGACGCCCACCACGCCGACTACTCGGCGGCCGGCGGTACCGTGACAAGAGCGGTGTCCGAGGGCTTCGGCAACAAGGCCGATGATCCGGTCACCACCGAGCTGGAGCTGCGGGCGTCCTGGTCCCCCGCCCAGGAAGACCTGTCCGGTCACGTGGCCGCCTGGTGCGACCTCATGTGCGTGGCCGCGGGGATCCCGCCGCTGCCGCCCGATGTGGCGTCCCTGCCCCGCAGGCGCGAAGATCCGGAGAGTGACCGTACGAAGTGAGGGCACCAGTCGAGACGTCATCCGCGTCATGAGAGCGGTGAACTCATGACAGAAGAAAGAACCGTGCAGGGCGGCACCGTGGCCGACGGCGCGGAGCCGGGCGAGCGCCCGGTCGTGCCGCTGCTGGAGCCCCGCGAGGGCATCCCGCCGGTCGTCGCGGACGCGGCCACGCTGGCCGGGGTGGTCGACGCGTTCGCGCGCGGCAGCGGCCCGGTCGCCGTCGACGCCGAGCGCGCCTCGGGTTACCGCTACGGCAACCGCGCCTACCTGGTGCAGGCGCGCCGGGCCGGCGCGGGCACCGCGCTGATCGACCCGATCGCCTGTCCCGACCTGTCGGGCCTGGACGCGGCGGTGGCGGACGCCGAGGTCGTGCTGCACGCCGCCTCGCAGGACCTGCCGTGCCTGCTGGAGGTCGGGTTCCGGCCGCGCGCGCTGTTCGACACCGAGCTGGCCGGCCGGCTGCTCGGCTACGAGCGCGTGGGGCTGGGCACGATGGTGGAGACCGTGCTCGGGCTGCGGCTGGAGAAGGGTCACTCGGCCGCCGACTGGTCCACCAGGCCGCTGCCGGAAGACTGGCTGCGCTACGCCGCCCTCGACGTGGAGGTGCTGGTCGAGCTGCGCGACGTGCTGCACGCCGAGCTGGAGGAGGCGGGCAAGCTGGAGTGGGCGCGCGAGGAGTTCGCCGCCGTGCTCGGCACGCCGCCCGCCGTCCCCCGGTCGGATCCGTGGCGGCGTACGTCCGGCATCCACAAGGTGCGCAACGTGCGCGCGCTGGCGATCGTGCGCGAGCTGTGGCTGATGCGCGACCGGATCGCCCGCGAGAACGACCTGGCGCCCGGCCGGGTCCTGCCCGACTCGGCGATCGTGGCCGCCGCCCTCGACGTGCCCCGCACGAAGAAGGCGCTGACCGAGATCGCGCCGTTCACCGGGCGCAGCGCCCGCCGCTACATGAGCGAGTGGCTGAGCGCGGTCAGCCGGGCGCGCGCGCTGCCCGACGTGCAGCTGCCGCAGCCGAGCACGCCCGGCGACGGCCCGCCGCCCGCCAACCGCTGGCCCGACCGCGACCCGGCCGCCGCCAAGCGGCTGGCCGCGGCCCGTGCCGTGATCGCGGCGCTGGCCGACGAGCACCGCATGCCGACGGAGAACCTCCTGCAGCCCGACGCCGTGCGCAGGCTCACCTGGGAGCCGCCGAAGCAGATCACCGACGAGACCGTGGCCGAGCGGCTGCGCGAGCTCGGCGCCCGCGACTGGCAGCTCGCCCTCACCGCCCACCCGCTGGCCAGGTCCCTGGCCAGGCTGGAGACCAAGGGCGAGCTCTAGGCACGACCGGCACTTGACGCCTCCGGCGGCTCGGCCTTACCGTTCGGGAAAGCGCTTTCCGTGAAAGGATCCCCATGAGCGTGCGCACCATCGGCGTCGTGATGAACGGCGTCACCGGACGAATGGGATATCGCCAGCACCTGGTCCGATCCGTCCTGGCCATCAACGAGCAGGGCGGCGTCACGCTCTCCGACGGCAGCCGGGTCAAGCTGCGCCCCGTCCTGGTCGGCCGCAACGCCGCCAAGCTGGCCGAGCTCGCCGACCGCCACGGCATCCCCGACTACACGACCGAGCTGGACGCCGCGCTGGCCGACGACGACAACCTCGTCTACTTCGACGCCCAGGTCACCTCCGCCCGGGTGAAGGCCGTGCTGAAGGCGATCGAGGCGGGCAAGCACATCTACGCCGAGAAGCCCACGGCCGAGTCGGTCGAGGAGGCCGTGGCGCTGGCCGAGGCGGCGACGGCGCGGGGCGTGAAGAACGGCGTCGTGCAGGACAAGCTGTTCCTGCCGGGCCTGCTGAAGCTGAAGCGGCTGATCGACAGCGGGTTCTTCGGCCGGATCCTCTCGGTGCGCGGGGAGTTCGGCTACTGGGTGTTCGAGGGCGACTGGCAGGAGGCGCAGCGCCCGTCGTGGAACTACCGGGCCGAGGACGGCGGCGGCATCGTGCTCGACATGTTCCCGCACTGGCACTACGTCATGGAGAACCTGTTCGGCCGGGTCCGCTCGGTCTACGCGCAGGCCGTGACGCACGTGCCGCGGCGGGTGGACGAGCAGGGGCACGCCTACCAGGCCACGGCCGACGACGCCGCGTACGGCGTGTTCGAGCTGGAGGGCGGGGTCATCGCGCAGATCAACTCCTCCTGGACCGTGCGCGTGAACCGCGACGAGCTGGTGGAGTTCCAGGTGGACGGCACGGAGGGCAGCGCAGTCGCCGGCCTGCGCAACTGCCGCGTCCAGCACCGCGCCGCCACGCCCAAGCCCGTGTGGAACCCCGACCTGCCCGTCACCGCGCGCTTCCGCGACGGCTGGCAGGAGGTCCCGGACAACGCCGAGTTCGACAACGGCTTCAAGATCCAGTGGGAGCTGTTCGTCCGGCATGTCCTGGAGGACGCGCCGTTCCCGTACGACTTCGCCGCCGGCGCCCGCGGCGTGCAGCTCGCCGAGCTAGGCCTGCGCTCGTCGGCCGAGGGCCGCAGGATCGAGGTGCCGGAGCTGTGAGGATCGACCTGCCCGGCGGCGCGTACGAGCTGCGCGAGCCGGTGACGTGGCCGCGGCCGGACGGCCCGGCGGTCAGCCGCGTCGTGTACGCGGCGGCGCACGTGGTGGCCGACCCGCTCGGCGACAACACGCCCGGCTCCCCCGCGGCCGTGGACTGGGACGCCACGCTGCGCTTCCGCCGCCACCTGTGGTCGCACGGGCTGCGCGTGGCCGACGCGATGGACACCGCGCAGCGCAACATGGGCCTCGACTGGGCCGCCACGAGGGAGCTCATCCGGCGCAGCGCCGACGAGGCGCGCGCGTTCGGCGACCCGGCCGAGCTGGTGGCCTGCGGCGCCGGCACGGACCACGCCCCCGGCGCGGACGACCTGAAGGCGATCACCGCCGCGTACACCGAGCAGATCGAGACCGTGCAGGCGGCCGGCGCCGGCGTGATCGTCATGGCCTCGCGCCAGCTCGCGCGGGTGGCGGCCGGCCCGGAGGACTACCACCAGGTGTACGGCGAGCTGCTCGGCCTGGCCGACCGGCCGGTGGTGCTGCACTGGCTCGGCGAGATGTTCGACCCGCAGCTGGCCGGCTACTGGGGCTCGCGCGACGTGGCGGCGGCCACCGAGGCGTTCCTGGAGCTGATCCACGCCCACGCGCCGAAGGTGGACGGCGTGAAGGTGTCGCTGCTGGACGAGGAGCACGAGATCGGCCTGCGGGCCGCGCTGCCCGAGGGCGTCCGGCTCTACACCGGCGACGACTTCAACTACCCGTCGCTGATCAGGAGCGGCTCGCACGCGCTGCTCGGCATCTTCGACGCGATCGCGCCCGCCGCGGCGGCGGCCCTGCAGGCGCTCGACGCCGCTGAGGCCGCCTCCGACGACGCCGGCCGTGACCGGATGCTCGCCCGTTACGACGAGATCCTGGCGCCGACGGTGGCGCTGTCGCGCAAGATCTTCGAGACGCCGACGTACAACTACAAGACCGGCATCGTCTTCCTGGCCTGGCTGAACGGCCACCAGGACGCGTTCGCCATGGTCAACGGCGCCCAGTCGGCCCGCTCGCTGGTCCACCTGTCGGAGGTGTTCCGCCTGGCCGACCGGGCCGGACTGCTGGCCGACCAGGAGCTGGCGGTCCGCCGCATGCAGGCGCTGCTGGCGGTGAACGGCCTGTGAGTCTCTCCCTCAACCAGTGGACCACCAGGCGCTGGACGGTGGCCGAGGCCGTCGACGGCTGCGTGCGGCACGGCCTGGAGGCCATCGGCCTGTGGCGGCAGGAGGTCGCCCAGCAGGGCCTGGCCGAGTCGGCCAAGCTGGTGCGCGAGGCGGGCCTGCGGGTGTCGTCACTGTGCCGGGGCGGCTTCCTCACGGCGGGCGGGCCCGGCGAGGACGGCCGCCGGGCGTTCGCGGCGGCGCTGGAGGACAACCGGCGGGCCGTCGACGAGGCCGCCGAGCTGGGCGCGGCCTGCCTGGTGATGGTGGTCGGCGGGCTGCCGGGCGTGGTCCCGGGCGAGCCGCTGTCGGGCGCCGTGTCGAAGGATCTCGCCGTCGCTCGGGAGCGGGTGGCCGAGGGCCTGGCCGTGCTCGCGCCGTACGCCGGTGAGCGGGGCGTGAAGCTGGCGCTGGAGCCGCTGCACCCGGTCTACTGCGCGGACCGGGCGGTCATCTCCACCCTGGAGCAGGCGGTGGACCTCAGCCTGCCGTATCCGGTGGAGCAGGTCGGGGTGGTGGTCGACACCTTCCACGTGTGGTGGGACCCGCGGCTGTTCGAGCAGATCGCCCGCGCCGGCGAGCGGATCGCCTCCTACCAGGTGTGCGACTTCCTGCACCCGCTGCCCGCCGACGTGCTGCTGGGGCGCGGCATGATGGGCGACGGAGTGATCGACTTCGCGCCGATCACCCGGGCCGTGCTGGCGGCCGGCTACACCGGCGACGTGGAGGTCGAGATCTTCAACGCCGACGTGTGGGCCGCCGATCCGGACGAGGTGCTGGCCACCATGAAGGCCCGCTACGCCGAGGTGGTCGTGCCCTCCTGACCGCCCCGTTCTCCGGGCGCCGTCCCGCGGGGACGGCGCCCGCGTCTGTGACGGGGGTCACCGCGAAAGGGCGCGGAGCCGGGAGAAGTTGTTACTGTGGAAGAGCGGGCAGGAACGCGCGGCGCCCCTCGACTCCCTCGACGCCTGGACCTCCTGCCGCATCCCCGAAGACGAGAAGCGGTACATGGCACATCCCACCACAGTGGACCATCTCCTCCCAGGGGATCACGTCTGCTGGACATTCGACGACCATGAACGGCATCTGTCGGCCCTGATTCGCTACCTTCGCGGAGGTCTCGAGCGGGGTGAGCAGGTCCTGTACTTCACCGACACCTTCCTGCCCGACGCCTTCCTCGCGGCGGCGCAGGCGTACGGTCTGGAGGTGCGCGAGCCCGAGCGCACCGGACAGCTTCAGGTGACCACCGCCGAGGAGTCCTACCTGGCGGGCGGCACGTTCGACGCCGAGCGTGCCCTGGCGGGCTGGCACACCGCCATCGGCGAGGCGCGCGGCCAGGGCTACAGCGCGCTGCGGGTGGCGGCCGACATGGGCTGGACGGTCCGCGCCACTCCCGGCGTCGAGCGGCTGGCCTGGTACGAGGCGCAGGTCAACCAGATCTTCTCCGACGGCTACGCGATGGCGCTGTGCTGCTACGACCGGCGGCTGTTCACCAGCGCCGAGCTGGACCGGGTCGGCGCCGCCCACCCGGCGACCGCGCGGGCGGGGGCGGGCAGCCACGAGGAGTGGGCGCCGATGCTGCGGATCCGGCGCACCTTCGAGGGGCTCGCGCTGACGGGCGCGGCCGACCGGAGCAACAGCGACGCCCTGGAGGCCACGCTGCGCCATGTCGTGGCCGACGCCCATCGCATCGCCGACGGTGCCGCCCCGCTGGTGGTGGACGTGGCGGACCTGACGTTCGCCGACACGGCCATCGCCCGCCTGCTGGCCGGCGCGGTCGCCGCCGCGCGGGGCCGGCTCCTCCTGCGGGGCGTCCGCCCGACGCTGCACGAGATGCTGTCCGTGATCGACCCGGGCCAGGCCCACGCGCGGTGCGTCACCGGGAGCACGGTATGAGCGTCACGACCGCCCCCTCCGGGTCCGTCGCCGATCCGTTCGAGCACATCGGGCTGCTCTACGACACGCCCGACGCCTACGCCGAGGGGTGCGCCGCGTTCCTGCGGCGGGCGCTCGACGCCGGCGAGCCGGCCATGGTGGCCGTGCCGGGCGGCAACGGCGACCTCATCCGGTCCCGTCTGGGCGGGGCCGCCTCCCGGGTGGTCTTCGCCGACATGGCGGTGGCCGGCCGCAATCCCGGCCGCATCATCCCCCGCGTCCTGCTGGACTTCGCCCGCCGCCACTCCGGGCAGCGCGTGTGGATCATCGGTGAGCCGATCTGGGCGGGCCGCAGCGAGGTCGAGTACCCCGCCTGCGCGGCGCACGAGGCGCTCATCAACGCCGCCTTCGCCGGCCGCGACGCGGCGATCCTGTGCCCGTACGACACGGCCGCCCTCGGCGCGCGAGCGGTCGAGGACTCCTATCGCACCCATCCCGTCATGGCCGAGGCAGACCGCACCTGGGCCAGCGGCCTCTACGCCGATCCCTTGGACACCGCAGCGATGTTCGACCAGCCCCTTCCCACTCCCCCACTCACCGCGCACCAGCGGACGTTCAAGACCGTCGGCGAGCTGCAGGACGTGCGCTCCTTCACCGCCGGTCTCGCCCGCTCGGCGGGCCTGCCCGACGCCCGCGTCGAACGCGCCGTGCTCGCGGTCAACGAGGTCGCCACCAACGCCTTCGAGCACACCGCGGGCGGCTGCACGATCACCGTGTGGACCGAGACCGCGACGCTCGTGTACCAGATCGACGACGCCGGTCACTTCGTCGAGCCGATGGCCGGGCGGATCCCGCCGGTGGACCTGCAGTCGCGCGGTCACGGGCTGATCCTCGTCAACGAGCTCAGCGATCTGGTGCGCCGCCACGACCACGCCGCCGGCACCACCACCCGCCTGCACTTCGTGCTCGGCTGACGCCGCTCCCGGAGCGCCGCCGGCTCAGTCCTGCGGTTTGCGCCAGGTGATGCTGTATCGCAGCAGCAGGTGGCGGCGGTACTCGGAGCCGGGCAGGATCTCGGCGGCCAGCTCCCGCATCTGCGGGTAGCTCACCGGCGGCGGCCACACCGTGGGCGACGCATGCTGCCAGAGGCCCTTCACTGCGCGGTGGAAGGTGCCGACGGCGACGCCGGCCAGGACGCGCGGCAGGTCGCCGGGCATGGTGCTGCGGGCGAGGCCGACGACGGCCAGGACGCCGCCGGGGCGCAGCAGGTCGCGCATGCGGGCCAGCCCGGTGGCGGCGTCCATGTGGTGCAGGGTGGCCACGGAGGCGACGACGTCGAACGAGGCGGGCTCGAAGGGGTGGGTGAGGAAGTCGCCGACGACGTAGCCGACGTCGTCGGGGTGTGAGCGGGCCTGCTCGATGCTGGGCGCGTGCAGGTCGATGCCGGTGACGTGCGGCACGGTCCGCCGGAGTTCGCGGGCGAGCATCCCCTCGCCGCAGCCGACGTCGAGGGCGCGCCTGGCTCCCTCAGGGATCGAGCTCAGGATGCGGGGGTGGTAATGGATGTTGTGGTTCCATCGCCTGCTGTCCTCGGCCGTCATGTGATCATCCTGCCGGACACGCTTCGCTGAGGCGATCCGGACAGCTCCGCCCGGCACGACGACCGCAAAGGCGGCGGGCCTGCGCGACGGCCCTCGGCGCGGACGCCGACGTACCCCCCTGACCCGGTCTCCCCGCCACTGCTGCTACGCGCTCCTCACAAAGGGGCAGCCTGCCGCCGGGCCCTTTTGCTTTACCGTCCGGCTCCCGCCGTGACCAGCGGGGCACCCTGGAGGTATGGACCTCAAGGACGCGGTCGCGGTGGTGACCGGCGGGAACCGCGGGCTGGGCAGGCACTTCGTCACCCAGCTCCTCGAGCGCGGCGCGAAGGTGTACGCCGCCGCCCGCGATCCCGGGCAGGTGGACGTGCCCGGCGCGGTGCCGTTGCGGCTGGACATCACCGACGCGGAGTCGGTGGCCGAGGCGGCCCGGGTCGCCACGGACACGACGGTGCTGGTCAACAACGCCGGCATCTCCACCCACGCCACTCTGCTCGGCGGCGACTTCGACCTGATCCGCCTGGAGATGGAGACCCACTTCTTCGGCCCGCTGGCCGTCACGCGCGCCTTCGCACCGGTCATCGAGGCGAACGGCGGGGGCGGGATCATCAACGTCCTGTCCGTGCTGTCGTGGGTGCACGTGCCCGACTACGGCGCCTACAGCGCGGGCAAGGCCGCGGCGTGGGCGATGACCGACGCGGTGCGGCAGCAGCTCGCCCCGCGGGGCATCGGGGTGACCAGCGTGCATGTCGGCTACATGGACACCGACATGGCGTCCTACGTGGACCCGGGGCAGAAAGTGGATCCGGCGCAGGTGGCCGCCGCGGCCCTGGACGGGCTGGCCGCGGGCCGGCCGGAGATCCTCGCCGACGAGCTGAGCCGCGCGGCGAAGCGGGACCTGGCGGCGCCGCCGGCCGCCTGAGCGCGCCTCTCGGCAGGGAACGCCTGGGTCACCCCAGCGAGCGGGCCAGACGGAGGACCCCCGCGCGGATGCGCCGCTCGCCGAGCTCCGGGAGCAGCGCCGTCACGTGCACGGCCGACAGGGCGGCGAGCAGCGCATGGGCGGAGTGGTCGGGGTCGGGGGTGCCGCCGAGCAGGATCGCCACGTGGCGGTGCCAGAACCGGTACGCCCCGATCCGGTAACGGGCGCCGGGGGAGCCGGTCTCCGACATGCGGATCACCGCCAGGTGCTCCAGCAGGTAGTCGAGGTAGGCGTCCACGAAGGCGGCCAGGCGCTCGGCGGGCCCGGCCCCGGGCCCCAGCGGCGGCGGCCCGTACAGGATCGCCTCCTGCAACACCCGCTCCCGGGCGTCCAGCAGCGCCGCCGCCAGCCCCGACTTGTCGCCGAAGCGCCGGAACAGCGTGCCCTTGCCGACGCCGGCCGCCTTGGCGACCTGGTCCATGGACACCGCCTCGACCCCGTGCGCGGCGAACAGCCGCGCGGCGGCGTCCAGCACGGTGGCGCGGTTGCGGGAGGCGTCGGCCCGCTCCTTGGGCGGGCGGCTCAGCAGCAGCTCCAGCGGCCTCGCAGAATCGGACTGCGGTCCGTTGTTATCGCGCGCCATAGCCGGACTATAGTCCGTTTCATCGCCGAGGTGAACCACCCTGCCGGCGCGTCACCGGCTCATCCCGCCGACCGCCTCGACGAGCCGGTGCAGCTCCTCCTCGGTGTTGTAGTAGTGCACCGAGGCCCGGACCAGGTCGGGCAGGCCGCGCGCGGGCAGGTCGTAGCGGGCGTGGCGCCGCAGCGAGACCGACGTGTTGACGCCCCTCGCGGCCAGCCGGCCGTGGACCTCGGCCGCGGGTCTTCCCTCCACCGTGAACGTGACGATGCCGCACTTCCGCACCCCCTGGTCGTGGACCCGCACGCCCGGCACCTCCCGCAGCGCGTCCCTGAGCCGCCCCGCCAGCGTGCCGACCCGCCGCTCGATGGCGGGCAGGCCCCACGACAGCGCGTGGTCGACGGCGGCGCCCAGCCCGAGGATGGCGGCGACGTCGCGCTCCCACGTCTCGAACATCCGCGCCGTCTCCTCCACCTCGTACCGGTCCGGATGGGTCCAGGTGGCGGCGTGCAGGTCGAGGACGGCGGGCGTGAGGCGTTCGCGCAGCCGGGGCCGGACGTAGAGCAGGCCGGTGCCCCGGGGACCGCGCAGGTACTTGCGGCCTGGGGCGCTCAGCGCGTCGCAGCGCAGCCGTTCGACGTCGAGGTCGAGCTGCCCGGCCGACTGGCAGGCGTCCAGCAGGTACGGCACGCCGGCGTCCGCGGCGATCCGGCCCACCTCCTCGGCGGGGTTGACCAGGCCGCCCTGGGTGGGGACATGGGTGATGGCGATGAGCCGCACCCGCTCGTCCAGGCGGCGCCGCAGGTCCTCGACGTCGAGCTGCCCGCTCGGGTCGTCGTCGACCACCTCCACGCGCGCCCCGGTCCGCTCGGCGACCTGGAGGAACGCGATGACGTTGCTGGCGTACTCGGCCCGGCTGGTCAGGATGCGATCGCCGGGACCGAACGGCAGGGCGTAGAACACCGCCTGCCAGCCGCGGGTGGCGTTGTCGGTCAGTGCGATGTCGTCGCCGTGCGCGTGCAGCAGGGTGGCGACGGACTCCCGTACGGCGTCGAGCCGCGGCGCGGCCTCGGCCGCCGCCCGGTAGCCGCCGCGCAAGGCCTCCTCGCGCAGGTGGGCGATCACCGTGTCGGTCACGATCGCGGGCGGGAGCGCGGCCCCCGCGTTGTCGAGGTGGGTCACCCGGGCGCACCCGGGAGTCTCCGCCCGCGCCCGCCCGACGTCCACGTCTTGCATGCAGTTCATAGAAACTGAATACAGAAATTGGCGATTGCATGCAATAGGATGCGAGTGTGACAGACAACGCGAGTCCTCTCCGCCGGGACCTGGCCGAGCAGATCACGGCGCGCGTCCTGGACGGCCGGTTCCCGGCGACCGCGCGCGTCAACGAGGTCCGTCTGGCCGCCGAGCTGGGCGTCAGCCGCACTCCCCTGCGGGAGGCGCTGGTGGAGCTCACCGACCGGGGTCTCCTGGTGTCCGAGCCCCGGCGCGGCTTCCGCGTGCCGCCCCTCGACCCGGCTGAGGCTCGCGAGCTCTATCCGCTGGTGGGCGAGCTGGAGGCGCTCGCGCTGCGCTGGTCCCCGCCGCAGGCCCTCCACGGCGTCACGGACCGGCTCGAACGGCTCAACGACGACATGCGCGCCGCCCTCGACACCGGAGGCGACCTGGCCGCGCTCGACGACGCCTGGCACGCGCTGCTGCTGTCGGCCTGCGCCAACGACCACCTGATGCGGCTCATCGCCCAGACCAAGCCCCTGGTCAAGCGGTACGACGTGCTCTACTTCGGCGGCCGGGAACGAGCGGAGCAGAGCCTCGCCGAGCACCGGCGCATCGTCGCCGCCATCCGCGACGACGATCTCGGCGAGGCCGCGCGCTGGCTCACCCGCAACTGGGTCAACGGAGCCGAATACCTGGGCGAGCAGCCATGATTCCGGGAACCGATCTCGACGGGCAGGTCGCCCTGGTCACCGGCGGCTCGTCCGGCCTGGGCGAGTCCATCGCGCTCGCCCTCGCGCGGGCGGGCGCGACCGTCGCGGTGGCCGGGCGGCGACGGGAGACCGCCGAGAGCGCGGCCGGCCGGATCACCGCCCTCACCGGCCGTCCCGCCCTGGCGCTGGCCTGCGACGTGGCCGACGACGCCGGGGTGCGCCGGATGGTGGACGAGGCCGTCGACCGGCACGGCCGGCTGGATGTCCTGGTGACCAGCGCCGGGGTCCAGGCCCGCGGCGCGCTCGCCGACCTCACCGCCGCGGACCTCCGGCGCTGCCTGGAGGTCAACGTCGTCGGCACGTTCCTGGCCTGCCAGGCCGCCGTCCCGGTGATGCGGGCCGCCGGGTACGGCCGCATCGTCACGCTGGCCAGCGCGCTGGGCCTCGTGGGCGCGGCGGGCCGGGCCGGGTACGCCGCCAGCAAGGGCGCCGTCGTGCAGCTCACCCGGAGCCTGGCGGTCGAGCTGGCCGGCACCGGCATCTGCGTCAACGCCCTGGCTCCGGGCCCGTTCCGCACGCCGCTGAACGAGGGCGCCGACGACGACCCCCGCGTGCGCGACTTCCTGGACCACCAGGTCCCCGCCGGACGCTGGGCCGAGACGACCGAGCTGACCGCGGCGGCGCTCCTGCTGGCGAGCCCGGCCGCGTCGTACATCACGGGCGCGATCCTTCCGGTGGACGGCGGCTGGACCGCCCACTGAGCAGCCCCGTCAGCGGGCGGTCATGGCCCCGTCCACGGCCATGGGCAGGCCGGTCACGAACGAGGCGGCGTCGGAGCTGAGCCAGGCGATCGCCTCGCCGATCTCCGGAGGGTTGGCGTACCGCCCGACCGGATGGTAGGCGGCGGTCTGGTCCAGCGTCATGATCCCCTGCTGGATGAGGTCGTCCACCATCTGGGTGCGCACGGCGCCGGGGCACACGGCGTTCACGCGGATCCCCGAGGTCGCATACTCCAGGGCGGCCGCCTTGGTCAGCCCCACCACCCCGTGCTTGGCGGCGACGTACGGCGAGACGAAGGGCGCCTCGATGCCGACCAGGCCGGCCACCGAGGCCACGTTGACGATCGAGCCCGAGCCCTGCTCCAGCATCTGGACGAGCTCGTGCTTCATGCACCACCAGACGCCCTTGAGGTTGACCCCGATCGAGGCGTCCCAGGCTTCCTCGCCCACCTCGTGGAGCCGGCCGTCGCCCGCCGTGTCCACGCCCGCGTTGTTGACCGCGCAGTCCAGGCGGCCGAACCGCTCGACCGTGAAGTCGACCATGTCCTTGACCGCGTCGGACCGCCGCACGTCCACCCACACGAAGGCCGCCTCGCCGCCCGCCGCCTCGACCTCGGCGACCGTGCGCTTGCCGCCCTCCTCGTTGATGTCGGCGACCACCACCCTGGCCCCGTGCCGGGCGAACACCACCGCCGTGGCGGCTCCGATGCCCGATCCGGCGCCCGTGATCAACGCCGCTTTGCCATCGAGTAGTGAACCAGCCATGGAGAGCCGACTCCCGTCCTGTGTCAAGGCGATAGGAACTGGCACCGTACTGGAGGGTTGATCAACGTGTCGAGTTTCGGAAGGATCTGACGCGTTGCCGTCAGATGCGGTCTTATGACGCAGAGTAAAGTGCTGTAAGATCTTTTGTCGCTCGCCCAGCGATCAAGGAGATCGGCCGGAACAGGTCCGTCGTCGCGCGTTCGGCCCCGGTCGCGTCGCGTTCGCGATGACCGGGCTCCACTCGCCGACGAGGAGCTCATCGATGTCAGTACAGGTACCAACACGCCACCGCGCGGCGCGCCTGCCGCTGGGGGAATCCCTGGTCGTCCTGGCGGCCACGGCCGTCATCACGGGGGCCGCGTCGTTGACGGCCGTGCTCACCGCCCCCCTCTCGGCCCGGACATTCCTGGCCTGGACCCTCGGTGTCGCGGCCGTCCTCGTGTGCGGTTCGGTCACGTTCGCGACGTACGGCAGCCAGCAGATCCGGCAGCTGCGCAGCCGCCTCGCCGCGGGCGACGCGGAGCTCATCCGGATGGCCACGGAGACGATGCCCGGAACGGTGGCGCGGATCAGGGAGGGGATGTCGGCGGAGTCCGTGCTCGCGGGCATCCCCCGGCCGGCGAGCACCGCCCAGCAGCACCTCCTGTACGTCTTCGTCAACGAGGTCAGCCGGGAGCAGCGGGTACGCGCCGCCACGACGTCCGCGTGCGCCAGTGCCGCCGGGCGGGTGCAGGCCCTGGCCACCAGCATGCTGGCCGACCTGCGTGAGATGGAGGACCGGCACGACCGGATCACCCTCGGCGACCTGCTGAAGCTGGACCACACGACCGCGCAGGCCGGCCGGCTCGCCGACAGCATCGCCCTGCTGACCGGGGCGAGGTCGGGGCGGCGCTGGACCAAGCCGATCGTGATGGAGAGCATCCTGCGGGGGGCGATCGGCAGGATCAGCGCCTACCAGCGGGTCCGGGTGCACTCGGTCAGCACCGTCGCGATCGCCGGGCACGCCGCGGAGGGCGTCATGCACGCCCTCGCCGAGCTGATGGACAACGCCACCAGCTTCTCCCCGCCCACCGAAGAGGTCCACGTGTACGTGGAGGAGGTGAGCACGGGGATCGTGATCACGATCGAGGACTGCGGCCTGGTGATGAGCCCCGCCGCGCTGGCCCGGGCGGAGCGCGCCGTGTCCGCCGAGCCGCTGGACTTCACGACGCTGTCCGGCTCCCGGCTCGGGCTGGCGGTCGTCGGCTGCCTGGCCCGCAAGCACGGTCTGACCGTGTCCTTCCGCCCGTCCTCGCGTGGCGGCACCGGCGTGGTCGTCATGATCCCGCAGCAGCTCATCAGTCACAACATCCCGGCCCCGCGGGTGACGCACTCCCCCGCGGCGGCCCCGCACGGCCGGCAGGCCGCGCCGCCGGCGGCCCCCGAGCAGGACGAGGAGCTGCACGGGCTGCCGCGACGCCGCCGGGGGCAGACGCTCGCGGCCGCCGCACCCACGTCGCCGGCGCCGGCCGCCGGCCCCGAGCCCCGGCCCACGCGGCCACCTTCCGACGCCGCAGCCAAGTTCGCGGCCTTCCACCAGGCGAGCAGGGCACGACAGATTGGAGAGGACGGACCTCGATGAGAAGCTCAGATCAGGAACTCGGCTGGCTGCTGGAGAACCTCCTGGAGAGGACCCCGCAGACCCGGTACGCGCTGGTGCTGTCGAGAGACGGCCTGCGCCTCTCCCACACCGCCGCGCTCACCGTGGACCGCGCCGACCAGCTCGCGGCGATCGCCTCCGGTATCCAGAGCCTGTCGTACGGCGCGTCCATCGAGTTCGGCGACGGCACGGGAGGGCTGCGGCAGTCCATGACCGAGTTCCACGGCGGGCTGCTGTTCATCGTGGAGGCGGGAGAGGGCGCGCACCTCGCCGTGGTGGCCGGCGAGGACGCCGATCCGGGGGTCATCGGCCACAACATGAACGAGCTGGTGGAGCAGATCGGCGAACACCTGACCGCGCCACCCCGCGCACCGCAGCAGAGCAGCCGGCTCTGATGTCGCCGCGCCTGGAGGACGAGAATCCGGACCGCCTCTACATGGTGACCGGCGGGCGCAGCAGCGTGACGGACGACGCCTTCGACATGGTCACGCTGATCGTGAGTGAGTGCGATCCCACTCCGGGCATGCAGTCCGAGCATGCCCGCATTCTCCGGCTCTGCAGGAGCCCGACGGCGGTCGTGGAGATCGCGGCGGAGTTGCGGCTGCCGGTCAGCGTCGTGTGCATCCTGCTGTGCGACCTGCTGGACACCGGACGCATCACCGCCAGGAACCCGCGTCCGGCGCCTGCCGCGACGCGTCTGCCCGATCCCGACATGCTGAAGCAGGTACTCGTTGGACTCCAGAACCTCTGAATCGGTCGCGCGCACCCCGTTGCCGAGCTCCGCGACCACCGGACTCAAGATCGTGATCGTCGGCGGCTTCGGCGTGGGGAAGACGACCCTGGTCAAATCGGTCAGCGAGATACGACCGCTGAGCACCGAGGAGACCATGACGCGGGCGGGGATCGGGGTGGACGACGCGCGCGGGGTGGAGGCGAAGTCCACCACCACGGTGGCGTTCGACTTCGGCCGGATCAGCCTGAACGCCGAGCTGGTGCTCTACCTGTTCGGCGCGCCGGGTCAGGAGCGGTTCTGGTTCCTGTGGGACCGCCTGTTCACCGGAACCCTGGGCGCCGTCGTGCTGGTGGACACGCGTCGCCTGGCCGACTCCTGGTACGCCATCGACCGGCTCGAACACCACGGCATGCCGTTCATCGTGGCCCACAACCGGTTCGGCGAGTCCACCCACACGCTCGACCAGATCCGTGACGCGCTCGACCTCTCCAGCGACGTGCCGCTGATCGCGTGCGACGCGCGGCAGCGGGAGTCCAGCAAGGCCGTGCTGATCACGCTGGTCAACCACCTCTATGCTCTGTCCTCCGCCCGGCAGGTGACCTCATGACCGACGCCACGCATTCCTCCGAACCCGTCCACTGGTTCGCCGCCCCTCCCACGGTCCCTGAGCGGAGCGCGTTCGAGGGCGCCTTCCCCATGTACGGCAGGGAGTACCACCGAAACCCCGCCCGCGCCTTCGAGGAGATGCGCAAGCAGGGCCCCGTGGTCCCGATCCTGCTGGAGGGCGACGTACCCGGCTGGCTGGTGCTCGGCTACCGGGAGCTGCGTTACGTGCTCAGCAATCCCAAGCTGTTCGTCCGCGACTCGCGCCATTGGAACCAGTGGAAGAACATCCCGCCCGACTGGCCCCTCAACGCGTACGTCGCCTACCAGCCGTCCATGCTGTTCGAGGTGGGCGCGGCGCACGAGCGCCGGGCGGGCGCGGTCAGCGACGCCCTCGCCGCGGCCGACCAGTTCGAGCTGCGGGCGCGCTGCGAGCGGGTCGCCGAGGGGCTGATCAACACCTTCATCGGCTCCGGCCGGGCGGACCTGATGGCGCAGTACGCCAACCCGATCCCGCTGCTCGTCCTCGCCTCGATGCTCGGCCTGCCGGACCCGGACACCCGCGCGCTGGTCGGCGAGGTGGCCACGACCCTGAACGGCGGGCCGGCCGCGATGGAGGCGTACCAGCGGGTACAGGCCATCATGAGCCGGCTGCTGGAGATGAAACGGCAGTACCCGGGGCCCGACATGCCCTCCCGGCTGCTCGCCCACCCCGCCGGGCTCACCGACGAGGAGCTCACCCAGGACCTGCTGCTGACCCTGACCGCGGCCCACGACCCGACGGCCACCTGGATCGGCAACACGATCCAGCTCATGCTGACGGACGACCGGTTCGCCATGACGCTGTCGGGCGGCCGGCGCAGCATCGGCCAGGCGCTGAACGAGGTGCTGTGGAAGGAGGCGCCCGGGCAGATCGCCATCGGCCGGTGGCCGGTCATGGACACCCAGCTCAGCGGCCGCCGCATCAAGGCCGGCGACCTCCTCGTCTGCGGCCTGGCCGCCGCCAACCTCGACCCCCAGGTACGCCCGGACCTCTACGGCGACTCCGTGAGCAATCACGCGCACATGTCGTTCGGGTACGGCGCGCACGGCTGCCCGCACCCCGCGCCGGAGCTCGCGGAGGTCATCGCGCACATCGCGGTGGAGATGCTGCTCGACCGGCTGCCCGACGTGGTGCTGGCGGTGCCGCCGGAGTCGCTGGAGTGGCGGTCGTCGATCCAGATGCGCAGCCTGGAGTCGCTGCCGGTCGAGTTCACGCCCGGCTATCCGATGTGATCACGGGCCCGCGGCGGCGCTCTTCGCCGGGGTGCCGTCCGGCCCTCTCGCGCCGCCGCGGTGCGCCGGCCTGCCGCTACGGGCCGCCGTGAAATCGAAATTCGTTGACGTCGAGGCGTTGCCACCGCTGATTCCTATGCACTTCGACCTCCAAGTCGGCGCGGAAGAGCACCGGCGGGCCGGCGATTCTCTTTTTTTCGCAGGCCACCGAACTGTCGCCATAAATTCTGTATAAATTCGGCAGCATTCGCCGAACTGCCTTCGCGGCCTGCACATTTCATACGAGGGGATGGCAGCGGGGACGCAGCTCCATACGCGATTGGAGCACCACTCCACGGAATTGTCCATATCTTGTCAAGGGATTTATCAGCACTTACTCTCCAGGTGATCAGATCACTTTCTCTCTTCACCCTGGAGGCACCACGTGCGCCGATTACCTCTGTCCGCCGCCCTCGCGGCCATGCTCCTCCCCTTCCTGGCCCCGGACGTCTCCGCCGCCGCGCTGACCGATCCGCCGCCGGCCGACGTGCAGGAGATCGGCCCCGGCCAGTACTCCGCCGACACCAAGACCTTCAAGCTCACCGAGCTGGACGTGTCCGCAGGCGCGATCAGCCGTAAGCACGGCGTGGCCCTGACCGCCGGCGATCTGGCCCGGCCGCAGTCGGCCCCGGCCACCCGCCCCGAGCTCGGCGTCTTCGGGCCCGGCTGGCAGGCGGAGTTCGCCGGCGGGGAGATCAACCGGAAACTGGAGAACCAGAACGGCACCATCGTCGTCACGGAGCTCGAGGGAGGGACGTCGACGCGCTATCCCCTGAAGAGCAGCGTCTCCTTCCCCGACGGCGGCGGCATCCAGACGTACCAGGCCGACAACGGATCCAAGATCACCGAAACCACCAAGTGGGACGCGAACGTCGGAGCGATGCGCACCACGACGATCGAGACGATCCCGATGGATCCGGGCCCCGTGGAGGCGGGCGACGACACCTTCGTCACCGCCGACGGCACCCCGATCAACAACGGCGACCTCCAGCTCACCTACGCCTGGGCCCGGCCGGCCGGTGCGCCGAGCGCCGACCCCTGGCGGGTGACGGATGTGGGCAGCACCGCCCTCGGCAAGTCCACGATCACCTACGACACCCAGGGCCGCGTCAGCACCGTGAAGGAGCCGGCCGGCGCCACGGACCCCGCATCGGTCACGAAGTTCACCTACGCCACGACCACCACGGCCTCCGGCACCTCCAACGGCGACTACGCGGGCCGGCTCAAGGAGGTCGCGGTCACCTACGGGACCGAGGCGCCGCAGATCGAGGCGAGCTACGCCTACGACCCGAACGGCCTGCTGCGCACCGTGAGCGATCCCAGCGTCGGCGCCGTCCAGGGGACCTACGCCTACGACGCGGTGGGACGCCTGTCGTCGATCGAGTCCGTCACCAACGGCGGGTGGCAGCTCAGCTTCCCGGCGGGCGTCGCGGCTCCCCAGGTGACCGCCACGGGCACCGACATGCCGGCCAACGGCGGGACGACCGAGGGCGCGGCCGGGCTGGACGACCCCGACGCGACCGAGCCGCCGGCCAGTGACTTCCTGCCGGACGGCGTGGATCCCCCGCAGTCCTACCCGAAGAAGTGCAGCACCGCCGTGACCTGGATGTGGTACACGAAGTCGGGCTGCTCGGCCTGGGCATTTCACGGCGGCAAATGGCGCAAGCCCGACTGGAAGCGGACCGCCAGCGGCTTCAAGGTCAGGGGCATCTACTACGACCACTGCACGTCGTCCCCGGACAAGCCTCACAGTTTCGATTTCCGGCCGGCCTGTGACTCCCACGACTACGGATACGGCCTGATAGCCAACCGGAAGAAGCATTACAAGTACTACCTCGACAACACCCGTACGCGAAAGCTTGATGTGGACAACCGGTTCTACATCACCCTGCGCGACAAGGTGTGCGGCGGCTACTTCATCCTGGTCCGGCCGGACTGCAGGGCATTGGCGTGGACGTATTACCAGTTCGTCAAAAAGTACGGCAACCCATGAGAACGGCGCCGGCCCGACGTGACACCTGAGCTCTGACTTTTTCGGGGACTTCCCTCGGCCGGATGGCGGCTCCGACCGCCGTCCGGCCACCCCTCATGCCCTTAATGTAAGGCGCGGTACGTCATGAAATTACGAGTCTTATCCTGTGTCATCGCGGCCCTGGCGACCACGGTGATCGCGACCGGGCCGGTCCACGCGGCGGAGCCCTCCCCCACGACGCCCGCAGCGACCGCTTCGACCGCTGCGACCGCTGCGACCGCTGCCACCGCCTCGACCTCGCAGCAGGCCACCCCGGCGGCGCCCTGGATCGAGCCCCGGCTGAGCGAGCGGGCGGCCGCGGCGGGCACGATCAGAGTCAACGTCGTCAGCAGAACCCGCGCCGACCTGCCGGACGCGGCCGCCGGCGGCCAGGTGATCCAGCAACTGTCCCGCCTCCCCATGCTCCCCCTGCACGTCGACCAAGCCGGACTGGACCGCCTGGCCAAACTGCCCAGCGTGGTCAGCGTGACCGAGGACCGGCCGGTCCCGCCGGTACTGGCCGAAAGCGTCCCACTGATCGGCGCCGACAAGACCAGAGCCGCGGGCAAGA
>NZ_JALHBK010000046.1:0-44997 GCF_031570565.1 Nonomuraea sp. 3-1Str | reverse complement strand
CCGCTCAACGCCGCGAACGCGCCCGCATCCGCAGCGAGAAAGGCATCCGCTGGGGCGGCCGACCCCTCGCACCCGCAGCCTGAACCTCACCCAACCCGGCGATCATTTCCGGTCACAGCACTAGGTCGCGCGTTGGGCGTGATCCTGCTCATCGACACGCAGATCCCTGACAAGGACAGCCTGCCCACCGGGATCACGCGCAACGTCAACACCCGAATCTGCATGTCGGTGGCCGACCAGGTGGCCAACGACATGATCCTGGGTACGTCGATGTACCGCATGGGCTACCGCGCGACGGTGTTCGAGCCGGTGGCCGAAGCTGGCTGGGGCATCGTGGTCGGCCTGGGCAAGCCCGGTGCCCGGCGCGGCTTCGAGGTCGATACCGACCAGGCCAAGCAGGTGATCGCACGAGCGATCGAACTGCGTGTCAAGGCGGGCACCATGCCCGCTCCCGATGAACAGACCCGAGCGGACGCGCCGGCCTATGACCTGCTCGCCGACCTCACACGAGTGTGGCCCGCAGGACAGGACAAGGCATGGAACGAAGCGCTGTGCGTCAGGCTCGCCGAACTCCGGCCTGAGGTGTACGACGGCTGGCAGTCCGAACAGCTCACCAGCGCCTTGAAGCCTCATGGCGTCAAGGTCGGCGACATCGGCCGGCGCATCAACGGCAAGAAGTACACCCGCCGTGGCATCCGCCGGTCCAGCCTCGCCCAAGTCATCGCG
Organism: Nonomuraea sp. 3-1Str; assembly: GCF_031570565.1. NCBI lineage: Bacteria > Bacillati > Actinomycetota > Actinomycetes > Streptosporangiales > Streptosporangiaceae > Nonomuraea > Nonomuraea sp. 3-1Str. The sequence continues at coordinate 44,271 of NZ_JALHBK010000046.1, read as the reverse complement.
GAACGTGACCGAAACCTACCCACCGACTAGCGCTCACGGGTGCTTCCGGAAGCAGTCCCGGCTGCTTCCGGAAGCACCCCCGCTAGCACCCGAAGATGCCCACTGACCAGCCCTGTAGCAGGTAGCAGCCCAATCGGCCGGCCACCTGAAATCAACCCGAGGAGGTGGTTTCATGCCCCCACACATGCTTGCTGCCGCCGCAGCAATCGCCCTACCCATCCTGATCGCACTCAGTTACGCATGCGCGTGCTACACCCGACCATTCCGCGAGTGCAGCCGGTGCCGAGGCGCCGGCCGTGTCGCCCATCTGATCGGTCGAGGCTGGCGCTTCTGCCCTCGCTGCAACGGCGCTGGCCTACGTCTCCGTATCGGTCGCCGCCTCTGGAACCAAGCGCGCGATCTGTACCGCGACGGCACGCGGTGACCCTGTCATTGGCCGAAAGGGGGTGAGGCCCAACGCAAAGCCCTGACCTGCGTCAATCAGACGAGACCCTCAGCGAGGCGCATTGCTGGGAAGAATTCTGGAATGCAGCGGCCTATGTGCTGGCCAATATCGAACAACGTCGCCACGCCCGACGTGGTGAGGAGCAGACGAAATAAGTATCAGGGGTCCGGCTGAACGATTTAGTTGGGCCCCTTTCGCCATGGTCTGCGATGTTGCCCCCAACTCGGTTGAGGTAGAGGTCTCCAGCCCATTATGGCCGGTCATGTCGGAAGTGCAGGACGAGTGCCTATTAGTAAGTCATCGGCCAATACGTTTAGAGCATCCGGTGCGATCGTCGCTAGAGCGCGGAGGGGTAACCACCAAGAGCCCTCGACAAGTCCACTCGCGATTATTCGACGTGCGCGAATAGGGTCGGCATACTCTGTGATATCAACTAATGCCCGCATCTGTAGGAACGCGTTGGGAATAGTTTGGGCAACTTTTTCGGCGCGATGAATGTCTCCGATTCTCGCCGCGGTCTTTGCTATATCGGCCAGGGCCGATGTCTGTTGATTCGCGTCGGCGACAGTGCGGGCAATTTCCTCCGCCCGATCCAGGTCTCCGATTTCGGCCACTGACTTTGCAAGGCTAGCGAGAGCGCGTGCTCGGTCATCTGTGTCCTCGATGGTGCTCGCGACAAGCTCTGCCCTGTCAATCAGACGGTAGGTCCGATCCATGTCACCTGTATCTGCGGCCACCTCTGCCAGGTCGGTTAAAGCCCAAGCCTGTGCGTATGGCTTGGCAATAGCCTCGGCAGCATGCTGAGCCTTGTCGGCAAGCTGGCCAGCCCCATCAATATCGCCAAGCTGTGCCGCCCGTCTAACCAAAAATGATATCGCGCGTGACTTTTCTTGAGGGTCGGCAATAGTATTGACGATTTGCTCGGCCCTCTCTATATTATCGAGATTAATTGCTATCTGCGCTATGTCGGCCAAGGTTCCATCCCGCCCTTCGGGAATGGTGCGCGCCATTAGCTCAGCGCGGTCCAGTTCCCCCATGCTCGCAACTATCTTTGCTAGTTCATCCAGGATCAATGCCTGCTGGTATGTGTAGGTGAGGGTATGTGCGATCTGTTCGGCCTGGTCAGTTAGTCTGTAGGCTCGGTCAGTCTCGCCTTGCTCAATGGCAACGCTTGACATTTGAGCCAAGGCTCGCGCCTGTCGATACGTATCACTGATTGCGCTAGCGACTTGTTCGGCAGCAGCCCATTCCCCGATATCCGAAGCGATCTTTGCAATGTTGCCCAAGGCCCACGCCTGCTGGTCGATGTCGATAATGGTAAAGGCGAGTCGTATCGCGCGTTCGACATCGCCAACGCAGATGGCCGTCTCCGCCAGATTGGCTACGGCCCATTCACGTGCATCTGTGTCGTTACAAAGTAGCAGTTCGCCTTGGTCAATGAAGTGGCGAGCGCGCTCGAAGTCCTCCGCGTCGTTTGCCGTTCTCGCGAGGAGGCCCAGGGCTCGTATTTGTTGATCGATATCAGCGATTGTACGGGAGATCTGCTCGGCGCGGACCAGGTCTCCGGCCCTGGCTATCGCCTCCGCCAAGTTAGCGAGTACCTCAACGTGGTAATGGTAGTGCAGATTTCGGATCGCATAAGCGAGTTGCTCAGCGCGCGCAAAATCCCCCCTCTCGACGGCTATTTTCACTAGGCCGCCTAGGGCCCAAGCCTTTCTGGTGGGGTTAGTAATCGTGTGGGCAAGTAGCTCTGCGTGGTGCAGTTCTCCATTGACCGCTACCGCTTCTGCCAATTCGGCCAACGCATGTGCTTGCTGTTTAATATTTGTTATAGTGCGGGCAATCTGCTCCGCTTCGTCATTGAGACGGTAAGCTCGATCCATCTCTCCCGTATCGGCCGCTAGATCGGCAAGGCCAGCTAGGGCTTGTGCTTGCTGCTTGGGATTAGTGATAGTGCGGGCTATCTCTTCGGCCTCGTAACTGAGGTGGCGGGCAACATCAATATTCCCTACGCCGGCTGTAACCTCAGCAAGGTGCCCTAGTGCGTCTATTTTATGTTCGGGTTGAGAGATCAATCTAACGATCTTTAGAGATCCGTCGATATCTCCAGCGTTGGCTAAAAAGCTCGCCAAGCCAGCCATCACTTGAGCTTGCTGTTTTGTGTTAGCTATCTTCCTGCAGATCTTTTCGGCTCTGTCTACTCTGCCGAGCTTCACTATGGCCATCGCTAAATGCGCTAAAGCCCAGACTTGTTCATAGGTATTCGGTATAAAGCGAGCTGTCTTCTCTGCTTCGATTGTGAGACTGTACGCCTGATTCGCATTGCCAATCTCCCAGTGCGCCCTTACTAGACATGCCAGAGCCCATACCTTCTGATCGGCATGACGCACAAGCTCGACTATGTTCTCTGCTTGCTGGATGAGGTCACGAGCCCAGGTTGATTGATCGGCGCCTATCGCTATCTCCGCTAATTCGCTCAAGGCTTGTACTCGCAGATGGGAGTCGGAAATAGTATCCACGATTCGCTGAGTTTGGCGGGCGAGGTGGCAACCGCGCTCTATAGCCCCAGTCTTGGCTTGTGCCTTTGCCAGGTGTATTAGGGCCCTTACCTGTTGCTCAGCGTCAGCAATGGACGCTGTAATCCGTTCAGAACAGTCTAACTCCCCGATGTCGGCAGCAGTGTTCGCGAGATCAGCTAAGGCTTGTGCTCGCTGGTACGGATTCGCGATGGTGCAGGCAATCTGTTCAGCCCAGTCTAGGCTGTGAACGTGGGCTAGGGTCTTCGCCAATTCAGCCATGACCTGGGCCTGCTGATGCGCGTTAGTGACGGCATGAGCGATTTGTTCGGCATGCTCAGCGAATTGACGAGCTTGGTCCATCTTTTCGGCTTGAGCTGCAATATGGATCAAGCGTACGAACGCCCGGGTTTGATGATAGGGATCGGTGATCGATCGAGCCAATGCCTCGCCCCGTGTGAGGTACCCAAGCTTGGCCCATACTGCTGGTAGATTCGCTGGGATATGCTGGTTCCGGTCTTTCAAATGATGGCGAGCCACGGCTAGCCGAAGCGAGGTGAGCATATCAGGAGATGTTTGAGAAGCAACAATGCGTTGAACTGTGGTTATCTCGTTTAGGGCATCGGCGTCACCCCCTGTGACATCTAGCATGCGGTTATGCCGTGATCGGTCGAGGGCGCATATCACCAGGCGGTCGTGCTCACCGACTTCGTTTAAGAGCTTGAAGTATCCGCCTAGAAGATATTCAGGCGTGCCAACGGGCCAGCTCTCCTGCTGATATCGGTCCGCCCATGCGTGGAGCCGCTGTCGGTAATTCTGTAGCCTGGTGCCGGCCAGATAGTGGGTGGACGTCTTTTGTAGTTCCTCGTGTGCAAGCACATACACAACTTCGGAACGCCATAAACTCTCACGAGTGGCGAAGGTCCTACCTGAAACCGTATGTAAGTGTTCTTCAATTTCCCAGGGATCTAGGTCGGTGAGCTCAGCGAGATCTCGGCTGCTTAGTCCGCCACCAGCCGCTGTTACTAGACCCAATAGATCTTGCTGTGCCACAGTGCCATGCAGCAGCCTGCGTAATTCTCTCTCAGCGTCGGCGCGGATCACCTGGGCCCGCGGCGAAGCATCTAGTCTCCTTACAATGCTGATATCGCGTAGTGGATGATCATCTGGTACATCAGACGGTATTGGTGGGTCTGGCCGACCTGCGATTATCACTCGCACATTGTCAGGTAGCTGAGCGGGCATTAATGCTGCGATGCTATGCGCCTCTGGGCCTAGGATGACTCCTCGATCCTCGTCCAGGCCATCGACTACGAGTATTAAACGTCGCCTTTCCTGATGGCAGATCGCTGCGGCTTGCTTAAGCATCTCCAGGAAATGCGCTTCCTCGGTAGCGTCCGTAAGGACCGGCATGGGCTGCATAGCTACTTCAGCCAACTGTTCCGCTACGACTCGGATGAATGCTCTGCGGTCGCTCTGCCCAGAGAAGCGGGCGGTTATGAAAAAGGATGCTATTTGCATCCCGGCGGGTGGGTGCATTACAAACCATGACAGCAGCGCTGATTTGCCAGCCCAAGCTGGTGCCTGCCAATAGAGATAACGAGATCCATCCGTAGTGGCACAAAATCTCGTCAGCTCAATCAGTTCTGTATCGCGATCGATTAGCTTGGCCGGAGCAATGCGCTGCACCGTGTGCAAGTAAGCCGATCGTGCTACTGGCTGGGGCAGAATCTGGTAGACGTCTCCCTCAACGATTCCGCTGTTGGCGAAGCCGCTCGCGCTGGCTGTGGCAGTGCCGCTGTCGCGGACGGCCATCCTACGTCGCTCTTTCACCGTTTATTATCGGCCTTTTCGCCTGGAGTCGTATGGTGGTTATTTAACTGAACTTGCTTCCACTGGTAGCCTGCCCGCCATCGGAAGCATCGGCGTCGCCAGTGCCTTCAACTATGACTTCACCCGTCAATTTGGCTGGACTATCTAGCCCGCTCACAGCTTTGCCCTTGGAGCCTGCTACTGCATTGCCCGTGTTCGATACGCGGATGCTTGTAGCTGGCTGCCGTACTGCCGCCCAGACTGCAACTCCAACCGCTGCCACGGCTCCTAAGGCTGATATCGAGGTGGCCAATTTGTTCGCCTGATCCCACTGTATGATTGCGAAGGCTGCGGCAAGTCCAGCCACGAGCAAGCATGTCAGGACGAGCGTCACACGACCTAGACCCATCCAACCATTATCGCCCAGGACGGCGCCAAAGTCCGACGATTCCAGATCCCATCTCTCCTACACGCATTCCAGCGGGGAACCTCCAACTGAGCCTTGGGACCACGGGCGCTGCTCGTCCCAACGCTGCGTCCTTGAGCAGGGAGTTCTAGGCCCAGCGAGGAACGATGATTGCCTTGTTTGGGTTGTTCCACGTGCCGGGCTCGATGTCGATGCGCTTGATCACCCTTGTCAGAAGTTCGTGACGCTCCTGAGCCGTGGCGTCGTCCCAGAGATCCGCGAGCGTTGTGAAGGTGGCCTTGAGATCTGTGCCCATCTCTGCCTCCAGCGCACACGCTGTCTTGAGGGCCGTCTCCGCCGCGTCGAGTTGTTTCGTGATCTCAGCCTTCAGCGCGGTGTAGTCCTCGTGCTCGATATCGCCGGCCGCGTACCCGTCGGCCAACCGTCTCCGCTTGGCCTTCAGACGACTGATGGTGGCCTCACATGCCTTCACGTCAGTCGTGGCCTTCTGTGCCGCCAGGATGCGCTGTGCGTCCGCCTCGACGGTCTCACCGCCCTTGGCGTTGGTGGTGACCCACTCGCGCACCATGGCTTCGAGGCGCTTGTTGCTGACGACCGCCCCCGGACAGGACTTGGTCTCCTGCCGCTTGCGGCAGCGCCAGACGTGGTACTGCCGCTCGCCGTTGCGGGCACTGAACATCGTGAGGCCGCACGCTTTGCAGACCACGAGTCCGGACAGCGTGTGCGTCACGACCCGTAGGCGAGGTGCCTTCAGCGCGTTGGCGAGGCGCTTCTCGCGGTACGTCTCCCACAGCTCCATCGAGATGATGGGTTCGTGCGCTCCCTGGCGCCATACGTCGAAGGACATGAGCTTGCGTGAGTTGGTTCCGTCGTTAGGCGGGTTCGAGCGTTCTCTGATCAAACCTGCGGCGAAGCCGGTGTCCATGAGTCGCCCCAGCGCTGTGGCGGTGAAGAGGCCACCTCGAAGGGTGCGATAGCCGTTGGCGTTGAGTTCCAGGGCTAAGGCTCGCATGCCCGTGCCCGCTACGAACCGTTCGTAGCAGGTCTTCAGGGCCGGTGCGGTTGCTGGATCGACGGTGTATCCGGTCGCTCTGTCGTAGCGGTAGCCGAAGCGGGCGGCGCCTGTGTGGGGCAAGCCGTTGCGTCTGCGGCGGGCCTGGGTCTCCTTCCAGCTCTCCGACATCTGGTCGGACTGCAACTCGGCGATCGTCAACATCTGGTCGCGGGTGAACCGTCCCACGCTCGTCGTGGTGTCGAAGTCCTCGGTCACGGCGATGACGCGTCCGCCGGCCTGCTCCACCTCCGCCAGGTACAGCCGTGACTGGAGCAGGTTGCGCCCCCACCGCGACCACTTCCACAGGAGCACGGTGTTCCACCGGCCTTCCCGGATCCCGCGGACGATGTAGTCGACGGATCGCTTGGCGAACTCCCGTCCTGACAGATCCAGGTCTCGGACGCGCTCGACGATCCGGATGCCGTGCCTGGCCGCGTACACGTCCTGTTCGTGTTCTTGCAGCTCAGGGCTGATCATCTCTTCGCGTTTCGTTGAGACGCGGGTGTAGCCGACGGCGATGATGGGGGAGTCGGAGGATCGCGGGCTGAGAGGCATCTGCATCACCTGCGTGCGCCATGGGGGAGTGTGTCCTTTAGCGCACTCTACAAACGTCGGCGCGATCTTCCGGTGCGCCGCCGCTCTGGGGGTGGACGGGATCGTGCTGTCGCCCCGGTGCGCCGATCCGCTCTACCGCCGTGCCGTGAAGGTGTCGATGGGGGCGGTGTTCTCGATCCCGTACGCGCGGATGGACAACTGGTTCACCGGGCTGGAGGTGATCCGGAAGGCGGGTTACCGGACGCTGGCCCTGACGCCCGACCAGTCGGTCACCTCGCTCGATGAGGTGAAGATGGCCGATCGGGTGGCGCTGCTGCTGGGGTCGGAGGGGGACGGATTGTCGTCGCGCTGGTTGACCGAGGCGGACGAGGCGGTGTGCATCCCGATGAGCTCCCGGGCGATGGAGGCGGGGGTGGACTCCCTCAACGTGGTGGCCGCGGCCGCGATCGCCTGCCACGGCCTGATGCGGGCATAACGCGCATGCTGTGCCCTGTACGCCATGGCGCGGCCACGCCGCTCCGCCGAGGTCGTCCACGCCCTCCCGCCGGCCCGCGACTGATCGCCCCGAAGGATGCGGCGCCGGAGATGCACGTCAGACGAGGCGGGTGACTTCGCCGGTGTCGATCGAGTAGTACGCGCCGACGACTTTGAGCTTGCCCTTGGCGATGCGAGGAGCGAAGAGCTTGTCCTTCTTGAGCCGGTTCACGACGTCGACGGTGTTGATGCGGATCATCTTGTCGACGTCGCCGCCCGAACGCGTGTATGCCGACCGCAGCGATGAAGCGATCGTGCTCAGCTCGCCGGGCAGCTTCTTGTGCTCGTGCAGGGACTCCGCGGCGGCCGTGACCGCCCCGCAGCGCTGGTGGCCGAGCACGACGACAAGGGGGGTGCCGAGCTCCGCCGGCCCGTACTCGGCGGCGCCTGTCACCAGCGGGTCAATGGTCTGCCCGGCCGTCCGTACCACGAACAGGTCGCCCAGTCCGGTGTCGAAGACTAACTCGGGAGCGACGCGCGAGTCGATGCACGAGAACACGACCGCGAACGGGTCCTGCTTCTGCGCCACCTCCTTGCGCCGGGCGGCGTCCTGGTGCGGGTGGGTCGTGGTGCCGGCCACCCAGCGGCGGTTGCCCTCGCGCAGGGTCGCCCACGCTTGATCCGGAGTGGACGGCCGCCGGTCCGGAGCGGTGTCGTGCGACCGCTGAGCGGTCTGGGCGAGGACGGCGGTGCCCGCGGACGTCGCACCGGCCAGGAGGCCGCCGGCCATGATGCCGGCGCGCAGCAGCGCCCGACGGTTGATCATGTGATTTGGCATGGAACAGGAGTATGCGCCGACCCGGGGCGCCGCGCCAGAACATGTAACAGTGATCACATTCAGGCACGCCGTGTTCGCGTCCGGCGTCCGTTACGCCCCCTGCGAATCAGCCCCGGAAGATGCCGTGGCAGGTGGTTGAGTGCGTTCATGAATGTTCTCATCCTGGGCGGGACGGCATGGCTGGGCCGTGAGGTGGCGCGGCAGGCGGTCGGGCGGGGGCACGCGGTGACGTGCCTGGCCCGTGGTGAGAGCGGCCGGGTGGCCGACGGCGCGGCGCTGGTGGCCGCCGACCGGCGGTCGGCGGGGGCGTACGAGGAGGTGCGGCACCAGGATTGGGATGCCGTCGTGGAGGTGTCGTGGCAGCCGGGCCTGGTGCGCGGCGCGCTGGCGGCGTTGGGGGAGCGGGCGAAGCACTGGGCGTACGTGTCCTCGGGCAACGCCTACGCCGCCCACGGCGTGCCCGGCGCCGACGAGAGCTCGCCGCTGCTGGAACCCACCGACCGCGACGAGGTGGACCAGGAGCTGTACGGCGAGGCGAAGGTCGCCTGCGAGCGGGCCTCGGCCGAGTCCGTGGGGGACCGGCTGCTCATCGCGCGCGCCGGCCTGATCGGCGGGCCCGGCGACCACAGCGGGCGCACGGGCTACTGGGTGGCGCGGGCGGCACGCGGCCCGCACGGCCCGATGCTCGTCCCCGACTCCATGGACCTCCCCACCCAGGCGATCGACGTGCGTGACCTGGCCACCTGGCTGCTCGACTGCGCCGGGAGCGGGACGGCCGGCACCTTCGACGCGGTCGGGCCGGTGGTGCCGTTCGGCGAGTGGATCGAGCTGAGCCGCACCATCGCCGGGCACACCGGGCCGGTGGTCCGGGCTGACCCGGCCTGGCTGCTGGAGCAGGGTGTCGCCCAGTACATGGGGCCTGAGTCGCTGCCGATGTGGCTCGTCGAGCCCGGATGGGAAGGCTGGTCCGCCCGTTCCGGAGCGGCCGCACTCGCCGCCGGCCTGCACCACCGTCCTCGGGCCGACCTGCTCACGGACGTGCTGGCGTGGGAACGCGACCAGGGACTGAACCGAGACCGTCGGGCGGGGCTCAGCGCGGCCCGGGAGAAGGAGCTCCTCGGCCTTCTCGGCCCCACTGGCCAGACCTCACATGGCAGCACGCGACGGCCTCCCGCCGCCCGCCGATGAGGTCCCGGGCGATGGACGGCGGGGGTGGACTCGCTCAACGTGGTGGCCACCGGCCGCCGCCATCGCCAAGGCCTGATGCGGAGCGGCGCCCGGTTGTGGCTCTCGTCACAGGCCGAGGTCGTCCAGTTCCTTCAGCAGCGCCGCCGGTCAGCCGTGTGTGTCGAGCGGGACGTGCAGCGAGAGGTGCGAGGACAGGGCGCGGAGGAAGTCCGGGGCGTCGAAGGCCGCGCCTGCGGAGGCGACGCCGGTGGTCCTGGTCCGGCCGGTGAGGATGCGGTCGACGGCCTCCACCGCGAGCGGCGCGCTGATGGCGTAGATGTCCTGACCGGCGGCGGCCACGCGGCGTTCCTTGCCGCCGGAGCGGACGAGGACGTCGACGACGAAGGTCTGCGCGGAGCGGCCGCGCCCGTCGACGGCGGCAGGTGCCGAGGCGTCGGGAGCGAACAGGTCCGCGGCCGCCTTGGCGGTCATGTAGGTGCGCACCTCCGGGACGGCCAGGTGGCTCGGAACGGTGACGACGTCGGCCATGGTGAACTCCCCTATGACGCTCTGGGGGCCGAGCGGAGCCGGGAAGGGCCACTCCAGGGTCGGCAGAGCGGCGTCGTGGTACTCCAGCCGTCCGCTGGTGTAGCGGACACGGCGGCCACCCCGTCGCTGCCCCGAGATCGCGCCCGAAGCGAGCGTTCCGGCAGTGGGGTGCCAACTGCTCAGGCCGTAGGCGATGTGCGCCTCGTCCGCCGCCGTCCAGTCGCCCATCGCGGTGGTGACCAACAGGTCGCCGAGGCCGCCGTAGAAGGCCATCGCCGGGACCACCACGGTGCCCGCGGCGCGGGCGCGCTCCGCGAAGTGATCGAACGTGTCAAGGTTCGCCTCGATCTCGGCCGCCACGTCGACATACGGGATGCCGGCGCGCAGCGCCGCCTCGACCAGCGGGGCGGCGGTCGTGGCGAAGGGCCCGGCGCAGTTGATCACGGCGACCGCGCCGTCCAGCGCGCGGTCGAGCGAGGCCGGATCCTCGGCCGACGCGCGCCGCGCCTCGAGCCCCGGCCAGGCCTGCGCCAGCGCCAGCAGCTTGTCCTGGTCCCGGCCGAGGAGCAGCGGGACGTATCCGCGCTCTCGCAACTCCGCGACCACGAACCGCCCGGTGTGCCCGTAGGCGCCGAACACCGCCACGTTCCGAACCGATCCCATGTCTGCTCCCCGCGTGCTCGACGTTGTCACGGGGGAAATCCTGTCCCCGTTGACCCATCGGGGCCCAGTGTCCGGAACGACATGACCCGTACAATTTCCGACATGAGCTCTTTCCCGCGCTCCGTTGCGGTCGCCGCTACCGACGGGATGCTGCACTTCGAGCTGGCCCTGGCCTACGAGGTCTTCGGCTCCGCCCCGGCCGCCCTGCCGGGGCCCTGGTACGACGTCACGGTGTGCGGCGCGCACGCCGTCCGGGTCGGCCGGTTCCTGCTGGAGCCGGACTGCGGGCTCGACCGGCTCACGCGCGCCGGCACCGTGATCGTCCCCGCCCTGGCGGACGTCGACGAGGACCCGCCGGCCGACCTTGTCCAGGCGGTGCGGGCGGCCCACGAGTCAGGCGCGCGAGTGGTCTCCCTGTGCACGGGCGCGTTCGTGCTCGCCGCCGCCGGCCTGCTGGACGGGCTGCGCGCGACCACGCACTGGGCCCACACCGAGGAGCTGGCCGCGCGCCATCCCCGGGTGCAGGTCGACCCGGACGTGCTCTACGTCGACAACGGCAGCGTGCTCACCTCCGCGGGCAAGGCCGCGGCCATGGACCTGTGCCTGCATCTGGTCCGCCGCGACCACGGCTCGGCGATCGCCAACGTGGTCGCCCGCCGCCTGGTCGTGCCGCCCCACCGGGCCGGCGGCCAGGCCCAGTTCGTCACCACACCGGTGCCCGCCCAGGACGGCCATCCCCTCGCCGAGCTGCTCCCCTGGGTGATGCGGCGGCTGGACCAGCCGCTCACCGTGGAGGACCTGGCCCGCCAGGCGAACATGAGCTCGCGCCACCTGGCCCGCCACTTCCGCTCGGTGACCGGCACCACCCCGCTGCAGTGGCTGCTGACGCAGCGGATCCGCCGCGCGCAGGAGCTGCTGGAGACCACGGACGACAGCGTCGACACCATCGCCTCGGCCGCGGGCATGGGCACGGCGACGACGCTGCGCCGCCACTTCCACCGCACGATCGGCGTACCACCGGACGCCTACCGCCGGACGTTCCGGGCGTGAGGCCGCGGGCGAAAACCCTTCCTCACTGTGCAAACGTCACGTAAGTGCGTCAGTCCCGGACCAGGACCCTGGTGACGCCCGCGACGACCGACACGGTGAGCAGCCAGCCGACCAGGGTGAGCACGTAGGAGACGAGCTGGTCGAGGCCGTGCGGATTCCATGCCTTGGCCTGGCCGAGGTCGATCACGGGGATGATCAGGTCGAGACAGTAGGCCAGGGCGTTGAAGTCGGGATGTTCGCCGGCCTTGAGCGGCGGCGGAGGAGATCCGAGGAAGTAGGCCGTGCCCGCCGCGAGGAACGCGATCAGCCAGAGGGCCGCCAGCCAGGAGCGGTAGCCGTACCCGGCGGTGATGTCGTGGACGAACCCGGCCGCGCGCTCGACCCATGGCAATGTCCTGCGGCGGTCGCGCTGCTTGGCCAGGAGGACCGCACGGGCGTCCCTCTCGTGCCCGATCCGCCGGTACATGGCGGCGAGCTGTTCGTACGACTGCGGCTGGTAGCCCGACGGATTGCGGCGTAACCAGTCGATCTGCTTCGAGGCCGGGTGGACCGGGTCGATGGAGTCATAGGTGAGACCGCCGATGGACACCCTGTCCGGCCACGGCGGGCGCACGCCCTTCAGGACGCCGATCCGGGCATTCGTCAGGTCGAGCGGCCCGGTCATGCGGCGCGGCAGCTCCAGCACTCCCGCCTGGATCTCCTGGCACAGCAGGGCCGCCCCGTCGGTGAGCTCCAGGAGTTCGAGGTCGATCCGGCCCACCGCGCTCGCCCCCGTCAGCGTGAGCGCGCCGCCACATCGCGCGTGCGCGGCCACGAACAGGTCGGTCCCGAACCGCGCGCGAGTGGCTCCGAACCCGCCCAGCCTGGCTTCCTCGATGTGGACCCGCCCTTCGACGGCCGCGTAGTGCAGAGTGACCTCACCCGCGACGGTGAGCGTGGGCCCCAGCCAGAGGTGGCCCTTGACCTGTGCGGTGCCGGCGTTCAGAGAGGTGTCCGGCCCGGTCAGCTCCGCATCCGACAGCGCGAGGTCTCCGCCGATGACGGCGCCCGGCATGCACACCCGCCCGGCGGCTCGGAACCCCTCGCGCAGGAAAAGATCGTTGGAGACGGTCAGCCCGTCCGCCTGTATCGCGACCCCGTCGACGCCCTCGATCCTCGACCCGCTGAGCGCGAGAATCCCATCCACCCGCGCGCCGAGCAGAGCGAGCTTGGAGGCCACGCATCTGGCGAGCACCAGGTTCCCGTCGATCCTCGCCATCTCGGCGTTCAACGCCGGCAGCCGGCACCCGTCCAGGACGATCGTGCGGGTGCGTGCGTCGTTGAGCAGCAGCTCCTGCTCCAGCACGCAGTCGATCAGGTGCAGCCGGTGGACGACCTCGGCGCCGTCAAGGTCGAGCCGGCCCACGATGTGCGCCCCGGCCAGGAACAGCTGGGGGACCTGCCCCGGCTCGGCGTCCACCTTCCCGAGCAGCAAGGAGGTGATGACGTCAGCGGCGACGACCCTGGCCGGTGACCATGTCCCAGGGTCATGGTCACCGGAGCTCGTCCGGTCGCCGACGCGCAGATCAAGCAGGTCACCCGCGGCGAAGGCGTCACGAAGCCGCCTCGCGGTCTCGGCACTCGGCTGTACGGCGCCGCCCTTGGTCGATGTCACCGCCATGCGGCCATCATGCCCTAGGCGGGCGCGACGATCGGCTCACTCCGAACGGGCTGCTCGCCCGGTCGATCCACGGCCGGGCTCGGCGCCGGATCATTCGTCACGCCAGATCTCCTTGCCGGTGGCGTCGTAACCGATGACCACGTCACCCACCTCGGCATGGTCGGCGGGAACGGCGAACAGCGCGATCCCGAGGCCCCAGAGATCCGGCTTGGCGACGGTGGACAAGCGCTTCCCGTCGTGGTGGACCATCTCGATCCGTGCGGTTCCCCCTCTGGTGGCGCCGTACCAGTACTTGTCGTAACCCATGAACGCCAGCCGGCCCAGATTGACGTTCTCGGCGAAGTCCGATGGGGACCCCACCTCGACCCACTGGACCTTCTCGCCGTCGATCCACCAGATCAGGCAACCCTCCTGGAGTGTGGCGCCCGCCCCGTGGCCCAGCTCGGCCACGGCGCCCTCGGGAGGCAGAGGGCTGCACCTGTCCACGTCGCCGCCGATCGTGTGACGCCGGCCGCGCGTGTCGCGGAACTCGAACTGCAGCCGGTCACTCGGGGCGTGGCGCATGACCCAGATCTTCGCCGGCGCGCCTTTGAGCGTGTAGACCTCGCCCTGGGCAAGCTTCTTGTCCGACTCCCCGTCGATGCCCGCGACCGAGGTGACGTCGTGGCCCGCGATCCCGATGGAGATCACCGGGTCGCCCTTCAGGTCGAGCAGCCGGCGCACGGACGACGCGTCCTTCGGCGGCATGTACGGCTGGCACCGGCTCGTCGTCGGCGTCCGGATGCACAGCGCGTCCCAGGTCTTGCCGTCCGACAGGGTGGCCTTGCCGAACCACAGCTTCAGGTCGCCATCGGTGACGACCTCGCCGGCGGGGCCGGCCGGCGGCGCGTGGTCCGTCCGGAGCAGCCCGCCGACGAGCGTGACGGCGCCCATGATGACCACGGCCGCCGCGGCGGGCAACGCCACCGTCCAGAACCGGTGCGCCCGTTGCCTGCGCGCGGCCTTGTCCCCGACCTTGGTCCAGGCCCGCGGATCGGGCTCGTAGATCTCCGCCTTGGCGTCGAGTGCCTCGCGGAGGCGGTCCTCAAGCATCGTGGTCCTCCTTGAGTGCCTTGGACAGCGCAGCCATGCCGCGGCTGGCGTGCGTCTTGACCGAGCCGGGAGAGATCCCCATGGCGTCGGCGATCTCCTGCTCGGACAGGTCGAGCCAGTAGCGCAGGACCAGCGCCTCGCGCTGCCGCCGAGGCAGCCGGTCCAGGCTCGCGAGCAGCTCGCGGTGACGTTCGGCCACCAGGACGTGGTGCTCGCTGCTCGCCGCGTCAGGTGGCGGGTCGGTGCGGCGCAGCCGAGCCAGGCGGAGGTGCCGTAGCCGGTTGCGGGTCTGGTTGCAGACGATGGAACGCACGTAGGCGATGGCCGCGCCGTCATCCCGGAGAAGGGATCGCCGCGCGTGCAGCCGGGCGAACGCCTCCTGCGCGATGTCCTCGGGATCGTCGGCGCCCAGCAGCCCGGCGAGCCGCACCATCCCCAGGTAGTGTGCCGAGAACAGCTCGGCCAAGCCGGCGTACTCGCGGCGCTCCGTCATGGCGTCAGTCACACCTCAGGGACACATGGACGCCTGGCCCGTTGACAGCACGCGTGACATTTTCGTCCCCGGCACACCCCAGCGGTCACCGAGCCGGGCGCGCGTGACCGGATCGACGCCTCGACCCGCCCCCTCCGCGGCTCAGCGGCCGCAGATGTTGACGGCCGCGCGGCTCAGGCCGGGGTCGTGCACGATGTCCAGCAGGGTCGTGGCCACGTCCGCCCGGGTCAGTGCTCGCGGCTTGGCGAGCAGGCCGTGGCTGACCAGCCCGGAGCCGGCGGCGGGGCCGTCGGTCAGCCTGGTCAGCCTGGCGATGGTCCAGTCCAGGTCGCTCGCGGCGACCGCCTGTTCGAGGTCGCGGGCGTCGGCGTAGGGCGTGGCCAGCAGGCGGCGCAGCAGCCAGAGGACCAGGTACGGCCGGCGGGCGACGTTCGGGTAGGGCGTGGTGACGACCAGCCGTCGTGTCCCCGTCTCGGCCATGGCCCGCATGATGGTCCGGGTGGCCTGGGCCGCCCGGTGCGGGTCACGCTTGTCGCCGCCGTTGATGATGGAGATCACCGCGTCGACGCCGTCCACGGCCGCGCGGACCTTGTCCGGGTCGCGGCCGTCGCCCTCGACGCGGACCTTGTCCGGGTCGCGGCCGTCGCCCTCGACGACGGCGTGCGGCTCCGGCTTCCCCGCCAGGGCGGTGGCGTCACGGGTGAACGCGGTGACCTGATGGCCGCGCCGGAGCGCCTCGGCCAGGACGTGCCGGCCGGTACGCCCGGTGGAGCCGATGATCGCGATTTTCACGGCTGCACCGTCCGGATGGTCAGGAGGGCGTGGACGTCGGGCATCAGATCACCTCGAAGGTACTCATCATGGCCATGTCCTCGTGTTCGAGATTGTGGCAGTGCAGGACGTACCGGCCGCGGTAGCCGGTGAAGCGGGTGATGATCTCCACGGTCTGCGCCTCCCGCAGCTCGACGGTGTCCTTCCATTCGGTCGGCCCGGCGGGGCGCTCGCCGCCGGCGGAGAGCACCTGGAAGGGAGACAGGTGCAGGTGGACGGGGTGGGAGACGTCGCTGGTGAGCCGCCAGATCTCGGTCTGGCCGAGCTTGGGGCGGGCGTCGACGCGGCGGGCGTCGAAGGGCTTGTCGTTGATCAGCCAGCCGGTGCCGCCGTGCATGCTGCCGCTGGTGAACGTGAAGTCGCGGGTCACCGCGGCCTTGGCCGGGTCCAGCGGCTCGACGCGTGACAGCGTCTTCGGCACGGCCGAGTCGTCGCGGGCGTCCCGTTCGACGGTGAAGCGCATCACGCGCGCCTGCGGCCCCTCTTCCAGGAGGTTGCGCAGCTCGACGTGGTCGCCGACGCGGTGGGCGGCGAAGTCGACGACCACGTCCGCCCGCTCGCCCGGCGCCAGCCGTACTCGCCGCAGGGAGCGGGGCGCGGCGAGCAGCCCCCCGTCGCTGCCGATCTGCGTCAGCGTGCCGCCCGGCGACAGACCCAGCTCGTACGTGCGGGCGTTGGAGCCGTTGAGCAGCCGCAGCCGGTACCGGGCACGGTCCACCCCGAGCCGCGGCCAGGGCGCGCCGTTGACCAGGATGACGTCGCCGAGCACACCGCCCATGAACGCCTCCCGGGCGCCGGGCGCGTCGCCGCGGGTGGGGTAGGGCATGGTGCCGTCGGTGGCGAAGGAGCGGTCGCAGATCATCAGGGGCAGGTCCCGCTCGCCCGCGGGCAGCGGCAGCGCCGCCTCCTCCTCGTCGCCCACCAGGAAGAACCCGGCCAGCCCCCGCCAGACCTGCGGCCCGGTGTGGTCCATGCGGTGGTCGTGGTACCAGAGCGTGGCGGCCCGCTGCTCCAGCGGGAAGGTGTGGTCGCGGTGGGCGCCCGGCTGGACCAGGTCGGTGGGATACCCGTCGGACTCCGGCGGGGTGTGGCCGCCGTGCAGATGGGTGACGGTCGGGACGCCGAGTCTGTTGGTGACGCGGACGACGGTCCGGCGTCCGCTGCGCGCCCGGATGGTGGGCCCGGGGAACTGCCCGTCGTACCCCCAGATCGGGGTGCGCAGGCCGGGCAGGATCTCCACCTCGGCCGGCCGCTGCACGAGCTCGTAGTAGTCGGTGGTCGCGTCGGTCCTGTGCGGCCTGGCCGCCGCGGGCAGCGGCAGCGGCACCGTGTACGGCTCGGGCAGCGGCGCGCCGCCGACCAGCAGCCTGGGCGACGGCGTACGGCCCAGCAGCGAGCAGCCCGGGACGGTCAGCGCCGCCGCGCCCAGGCCGAGCAGCCGCAGCGCCTGCCGTCGGGTCATCGTCATGCGGGCGCCGTTTCGGCACGGCGGGAAACGACGGCGAGCAGCCCGGTGGCCGGCCACGTGGCCCCGTGGACATATCGGAATGGAGGTCCCATGACCCGATATCGTCGTCCGGCCATCGGCTGGGGGCATCCCACAGCGAGGTCTTCTCCCGCTACCTCACAGGGATCATCCGGTGGCCTCGGCTACGCCGCCGGGAGTAGTTCCGGGTACGGCACGGCGGGGAGCGGCTCATCGAGGTTGACCGGGAATTGCGCCATCAATGGTTCGGCTCCCTGCCGGGCCGAGCGTGTCCAGGAGGGGGCGTACGCGCGTTTAGGACCGTGACACGGGGCACAGGCAGACACCGTCGGGAGGAGATGACATGAAACCTGTGGAGAAAGCCACATCGCTCGGAATGGGCATGCTCAGTGGAGCCCTGGCCGCCGGGCTGTTCAAGCGCGTGTGGAAGCTGGCGTCGGGTCAGGAGGACGCACCGGACGCGGGCGACCTTGCCCGCGGCTGGACGGAGGTCCTCGCCGCCGCCGCGATTCAGGGCGCCATCTTCGGCCTGGTCAAGGCCGCCGTGCATCGCGCCGGCGCGCAGACCTTCCGGCACAGGGCGGTCGAGGGGAAGGGCTGACAGAGCGCCGGCCGCGCCCCCGTCCTGGGAGCGCGGCCGGCTGGTCGCTGTGAGGACCGGTTACTTCTGCGACAGGACGTGGCCGTGGAACTTGGGCTTGTCCGTCTCCCAGTACCGCCAGCCCTCCACGCGGGACGGGATGTCGGCGATTCCGTTGGTGACGTTGAGCACCTTGCAACTGTCGAGCCGGGCGCGGACGCCGAAGTGGACGCGGTAACCGAAGACGCGGTACCACATGTTGCCGTACTTGCCCTTGCTGATGTCCTGCGTGTAGTCGTGGCCGGTGAAGACCATGTGCCGCTTCTCCAGGTGCGGCCTGGAGATCCTGGTGAGCGCGCGGATCACCGTGTCCGGCGTGATCGTCCTGTTGAACTGCCTGAGCTTGATGAAGTCCGCCTCGACGAACGCGAGCACCTCGTGCTCCCGGTGGACGCTCACCGTCATCGAGCCGCCGGGGCCGTCGACGAAGCGGGTGCGCGGGATGTAGAAGTGCCTCGGCTCCAGAGAGTGGATCTTGAAGAAGGTGCCCCGGTTGCAGTCGTCCCCGGCTCCGGCGAGGTGGAGATGGCGATTGAGATGCCTTTTGATGGGCGTCGTGGTGGTGGTCGACGTGTTGTCGTCGGCGTCGTCATCGTCGTCGTCATCGTCGTCCGTGGTGAACGTGGTGACCGCGGGGTCCGAGCCGTCCGAGTCCACCGTGTCGGTGGTCCCGCGCTTGCTGTGCTGATGCGACGACACGGCGTGCCTGACGGCTTTCTTGAGCTTGTCCTTCGGCGGTGACGCCAGCGCCGGGACGGACAGGCCGGCGGCGAGCACCACGGACAGGCTTCCGGCCGTGGCGAGCATCAACAGCGCCTTGACCGGCCGGGTGGCGGTCTCGGTGGTTCGGGAACTGGTGAACATCAGAGGTACCGTTCCTCTCGGAACGCGGCGGATGGCCGCGGACAATCCATTGGCCGGAAAGGCCCACTTGCGCACGCTGAGACATCTCAGCGTGATGGTAAAGATGCTTACAGTTGCCGCGAGCCATCCCATGCCGCCACGCCGAATCGGAATTCCCCGTACAGGGAAAGTAAAGGTGAAAAAGCGTCAACGGGCGGCGCATCCTGTCATTGCCGGTATTGCGTGACGCGCAATGCCCGATTGACGGCATTCGTGGTGCGCCTTTGCGGGCCCTAAAAACGGAATAAAGGGTGAAGGGTGGAATTTCCCGTCACGTGCCGAGAAAGCGTCGCACTCCGGCCGCGATCCAGATCGTCGCCAGAGCCGCGTACGCCGTCAGCAGCGCCATCGGGGCCGACGACAGCGGCACGGACGCGGCGACGGCCACGGCGAGCAGCGCCGACCAGCCGTACAGGAGCTTGCGGGCGCGCCGTGAGCCGGTGTGCCCGGCCTCCTGGACCGGGGTGACCAGCGCCATGACCGCGCCGCCCGCCGTCGCCACCGCCTCCAGGCCCGTCACCGCCCCGAGCGTCAGCACCACCGCGCCGGCGACCGGCAGGCCGCAGCACAGCGCCGCCAGCCGCACGTCGCCGCTCGCGAACAGCAGCCTCGTCGTCTTGCCTCGCGCCAGGCGCAACGTGGTGAACGCCTCGGCCACCCACGCCCCCCAGTGCAGCAGCGCGATGAGGACGAACGCGGCGATGAGCCCCGGCATCGCCGGGAGCAGCAGCACCAGCCACCCCCGGCCGAAGAACCTCTCCCGCAGCCGCGACAGGACCCGGTACACGGGGTTGCGCTGCTTGAGCGCGGTCAGCAGCAGCCCGCGGGCGGTGTCGAAGGCAGGATTAAGGCGGAGCACCTCCCGGAAGGCCGACGCCGCTTCCCCCGGATCGCCGGCGGCCAGCGCCGCCTGCCCGTACGCCAGGTGGGCGAGCGGGCTCTCGGGGCTCAGCGCCACGGCCCGCGAGGCGGTCTCCCGCGCCTGGGCGGCGTCGCCGAGCGAGCTGAGGGCGAGCGACAGCAGGCTCGCGAGATCGGACTCCTCGGGGGCGACGGCCAGCCCGCGCCCGGCCGCCTCGGCCGCCTCCCGCCACTGGCCGGCCTGCAGGTGCGCCCGCGCCAGCACCTCCCAGGTCAGCGCCTCCTCGGGGGAGAGGGCCAGGGACGCCCGCGCCGCCGCGACCGCCTCGGGCAGCCGGTTCGCGCCCCGGTGAACCTGGGCGGCGATGTAGTGCGTGAACCAGTGCTCCGGCGCCAGCCGCACGGCCTCGTGCGCCTCCGCGACCGCCTCGGCCCCCCTGTTCTGCGCGTCGAGCGCGACGGCGAGGTAGGCGTGCGCGGTCGCGTGCTCCGGGGCCTCGGCCAGGACGCCGCGCAGCTCCCGCTCGGCGTCCGCGGGGCGGGACAGCTCCAGCAGGGCCCGGGCCCGCTGGATCGCGCCCGCGACGGGCGCGGACGGCATGGTCATCGGACCTGCTTGATCCATGGCATCAGCTCGTCCCAGGCGCCCGAGTCGTTGGCGTGCATCACGTAGTTGCGGGCGGTTCCCAGCCACTCGCGCACGGCCGCCGGCCTGACCGCCTGCGCGGCGGCCAGCAGGTCGGCGGTGGACAGCGGGATGGGCCGGCCCGCGCTGATCGACTGGTGCAGCTTGGCCTCCACCGCCCGGTCCACCACGCCCTTGAGGTCGGCGCCGGCGAACAGGTCCGTGACCCGCGCCACCGCCTCGAAGTCCATCTCCGCCAGCGGCTTGTCGCGGCACAGGATCCGCAGGATCGCGGCACGGGCCGCCAGGTCCGGCGGCGGCACGAACACGAGCTGGTCGAAGCGGCCCGGGCGGCGGAAGGCCACGTCGATGTACCAGGGGGCGTTCGTCGCGGCCAGCACGAGGACGCCCTCGTTGGCGTGCTGGTCCACGCCGTCGAGCTCGGCCAGGAACTGGTTGACGAGCTGGCGGGTGTGCGCCTGTCGCATGTCGGAGCGGCGCGCCGCCAGCGCGTCGACCTCGTCGAAGAACAGCACGCACGGCCGGTGCCGGCGGGCCAGGTCGAACATGCCGCGCAGGTTGCGCTCGCTGGAGCCGATGTACATGTCGAGGACGTCGGACAGGCCGACGTTCACGAACGCCGCGCCGAGCTCGCCGGCGGCGGCCCGCGCCAGGTGGGTCTTGCCGGCGCCCGGCGGGCCGTACAGCAGCACGCCGCCGCCGGCCCGCTTGCCGAACGCCTTGAACAGCTCGGGCTGCTGGATCGGCAGCAGCAGCTTGACGCGCAGCGCCTCCTTGACGGCCTCCATGCCGGCCACGTCGGCGAAGGAGATCGCGGACCGCTCGACCTGCGCCGCGTCCGGCCCGTCCACGGGCTGCTGCAGGGGCTGCACGGGCTGGTGCGCGGGCCCGGCCGGAGGGCCGCCCCACGACGTCCCCACCGGGTTCCCCGCCGGGGCTGCCGGCTGAGGCGTCAGCCGGGCCGCGAGGTCGGCGTCGGCCAGCGAGGCGTCGCGGGAGACGGCCTCGTGGTAGCGGCGGGCCGCGCCGTGCGCGTCGCCCTCGCCGAGCAGCGCCCTGGCCGCGATCACGCCCAGCCGGGGCGCGTGTCCGGGCGTCGAGAGGAACGGCTCCAGCACGGACAGCGCCGGCCCGTACGCGCTCTGCCGGACGAACGCCTCGGCCAGCCCGGCCGCGATCGCCGGGTCCCCGGGCGCCAGCACCAGGGCCGCCCGGTACTCGGCCTCCGCCTCCGCGAGGTACCCCTTGCCCAGGAGCTGGTCGGCGAGGTGCCTTCGCAGAGGAAGGTTGTCCGGCGAGAAACGCGCCGCTTCGCGGAGCGCCTGGAGTCCGGCGTCGTCGAGCACGCGCGCGGTCCCTTCTGTCGATCGTCTGCGTCCGGGATGCCTTGAGCACGTCAGGCTACCGAACCCACCGATCACCGGACCACGTGGGACGAATCAGCGGGGGCCGGTCAGCCGCCGGCGATCTGCTCGCCCGCGTAGTCGAGCAGCTGCTCCGCCGTGGTGAAGCGGCGGGCGTCCTGGTCGCCGAGCAGCACGCCGACCACCTCGCGGCCGCTGCGCTCCCCGGCGAACAGCAGGCAGAACCCCGCGGCGTCCGTGTAGCCGGTCTTGACACCGAGCACCCCGTCGGCCCGCTGGAGCAGCTTGTTGGTGTTGCGCCAGGTGTGCGCCCGGTGCACGGCGGACTTGGCCACCCGGTGCACCGCGCTGCCCACGACCGTCCTGAACGTGGCGTCGTCGAGCGCCGTCTCCGCGAGCTTCACCTGGTCCACGGCCGTGGAGTAGCCGCCCTTCGACGGGGTGGGCAGGCCGTCGGGGTTGGTGTAGCGGGTGTTCTGGAGGCCGAGCCTCTTGGCCTGGGCGTTCATCTTGGCCACGAACGCGGTCGTCCCCGGGCCGTACCTGCGCGCCAGCGCGTTGGCCGCGTCCGCCCCCGACGGCAGCATCAGCCCGTACAACAGGTCGCGGACCGTCAGCCGCTCGCCCTTCTTCAACGCGGCCGTGGTGGCGCCGTTGCTCGTGGCGTGGCGCACGTCGGTCGCGGTGATCTCGATCGTGTCGGTCAGTTGCGCCTCGCGCAGCACCACGTACGCGGTCATGACCTTGACCAGGCTGGCCACCGGGACCCGGCTGGTCTGGCGCTTACCGAAGTGCACCGTTCCGGCTGAGTCCACCACGTACGCCGTCTTGGCCCCCACCTTCGGCACGGACACGGCCACGGTACTGACCATGGCCGCGGGCCGCACCGCGGACGCCGGCAGGGCGCCCGCGGGCGCGGGAGAGGTGGCCCCCAGGGCGAGAACGAGAGCGGCAGAGCCGATGAAACCCCCAATACGCATGGCGATATGGTCCCAGGTGATCAATGCTCCGTTTGCCGAACCAGGTCTCAAAGACGCGACAACAAGGACCAGTGACGGGTAAACCGCCGTTACGGACGATGGCGAACGGGGGCGTCATGGCGGGCAGGTATGTCATCAGCAGGGACGAGACGGGCGGATTCCGCTTCGCGCTGGTCGCGGGGAACGGGCAGACGGTCGCGGTCGGGGAGGGGTTCGCGACGAAGGCCGCCTGCGTGAACGGGATCGAGTCGGTCCGCCGGATCGCCCCGGACGCCACGGTCGAGGACCGCACCCACGCCCCCGCCTGACGCACGCCCCCGCCTGACGCAGGGCCCCGCCTGACGCAGGGCCCCGGCGACGTGCGGCTCAGGACACGTGCGGCTCAGGACACGTGCGGGCTCAGGACACGAGGGCCTTGGCGGCGCGCTTCCTGCGACGCCGGAGCGTGAAGGCGACGACGCCCGCCACCGCCAGCACGGCCACCACCACGGCCGTCACCGGCGACGCGGCGGCCAGTCGCAGCCAGCCCCACACCAGCGCCGTCAGCCCGAACCACCACATCGGCGCCCATGTCAGGCACCCCAGCGCGCTCGCCACCAGGTACCACGGATACGACACGCGCAGCGCCCCGGCCACCCACGGCAGCGTGTGCCGCAGCATCGGCACCCAGAAGCAGCCGAACACGGCCAGCGCGCCCCACCGCTCGACGATCCGCTCCACCTTCGCGATGCGCTCGCGGCCCAACCGCACGCCGATCCGCGAGTCGTACAGCCGCTCGCCGAGCCTGCGCCCGACCCAGTAGTAGACCTGGAACGCCCCGAAGAGGGCCGCGATCAGGATGGCTCCCACCAGCCAGTACGGCAGGCCGAGCCAGAACGGCTCGGTGGGGGAGGGGACGGCGAGCGCCGGACGCGACATAGCGGAACATCACCATCCCAGACTGTACAAAGGTCAGGCTAACCTTAGTTCACGCTCCGCCGTGCCCGCCACAAGCGGTCCCGGCCGCCACCCTCTCCGACCCTGCCACATCGGCCTGCCCGCCGCGCGCCCACGGGCGACTCCGGCCGTGCAGAAGGTGCAAGCCATCGGCAACCACTCCTCAATCGCTCGCGCGTACACCTGTAGTGTGCGAACAGGAGTCACGATCACGTGGAAGACAAGTGCCGCGGTCCTGCTCAGCGGGGCGGCGCACACGGCCAAGCTGTTCGTGGCGACCCTCGCCTTCACCGCCGCGTACGTGGGATTCGCGGCCCACGACACCCCGAGCGCCACCGCCCGGGGCGAGCAGACCGTGACCCTGTCGGCCCGCGCGACACCTGTCACCGGGCCGATCACCGGCCCGGGCGACGAGCGGGCGAGTGGCGGGATCACACCGGCGCCGCCGGCCCGCTGACGAGCCGGTCAGACGCCCGAGCCGTCGACCGACCGGCGGGCCGCCTCGACCCAGCGCCGCACGCCGACCCGCTCCGCGACCTCCAGCGCCTTGACGTAGTGGTCGCGCGCCGCCTCCGGCTGCCCCAGCCGCAGCGCCAGGTCGCCGAGCGTCAGCGCGACCGGCCACAGCGCCACCACGCCGGTGCCCGCCCCGGCGATCCGGTCGGCGAACGGCACGAGCTTGTCGTAGCAGTCGACCATCCGCTCCCGGTCGTCGAGCAGCATCCCGGCCAGCGCCCGCCACGTCATCGCCAGCTCGTACAGGAAGTCCGGCCGGACCGGCGGCCGGACGGCGGCCACCGCCTTGGCGTCGGCCTGGTGCCCGGCGGAGGCGAGCGCCAGCGCGTACGCGTCGAGCGTCCACTTGGCGCCCCGCTGGTGCGCCTCGGACAGCAGCTCGACGGTCTCGGCCGCGCGGCCGTCGACCAGGTGCAGGCAGAACGTGGTGATCAGCGGCAGGTCCTGGCGGCCCTCCAGCATGCCGGCGCGCGCCGTCATCCGGGCCGCCTCGCGGTAGGTCCGCTCGGCCCCCGCGTAGTCGCCGGCGATCATCATCCGCTGCCCGGAGTACCAGGCGCACACCGCGGCGGGCGCCGACAGGTCGTACTGCCGCGCCAGCCGGTCGGCGGCGGCGGCGTGCTCGTCGGCCACGGCGAACTCGCCGCGCGCCGCCGCGCACTCCAGCAGCACCAGGTGGGCGAGCGCCTGCGTGGCCATCTGGCCGGAGCGCTGGGCCACCTCCAGCAGCTCCCTGCCGATGCTCTCGCGGGTGTCGACCGCCGGGATGTCGTACGACTGGCGCAGCCGCCCGCTCAGCGCGGCGGCCAGCAGCACCGGGTCCCCGCTCTGGCGGGCCAGCTCCAGCGCCTCCAGCGAGGCCTGCCGCCCGCGCTCGGGCGAGGAGGACCCCTCCAGCTCCAGCGCGAGGGTCGTGAGAAGGCTGGCGCGCAGGGTCTGCTCACCCTCGGGCAGCTCCATGAGCGCCTTCTCGGTGACGTCCACGATCTCCCACGCGGTGCGCGTGAAGTCGCGCGCCATGCCCTTGTGCGGGACGGCCAGCGAGGCCGCCACCCGGGCGGTGATCTCCAGATCGCCCAGCGGCAGCGCGGCGTCCATGGCCTCGCGGCGCAGCAGCCGGGCGGCCGTCATGTCGCCGCACAGCGCCAGCGCCTTGATCCGGTGGAGCATGAGCAGCAGCCGGTCGCGCGTGTCACCGCCGGTGCGGTTGAAGGCGGCGATGGCCTGCTTCCACAGCGTCGCCGCCTCCCGGTGGGCGAAGCGGCGCTCGGCTTGCTCGGCGGCCAGCCCGGCGTAGTGCACGGCCTTCTCCGAGGCGTCGGCCAGGAAGTAGTGGTGGGCGAGCGCGGCCACGTCGGACGGCGTCCGCCGCTCGATGACGGCCGCGACCGCCGCGTGCAGCCGGGTGCGGCGCAGCCGCGACGCGTCGGAGTAGATCGTGTCGCGTACGAGGTCGTGGTCGAACCGCAGCAGCCCCGGGCCCGGCTCGGTGACCAGCCCGGCGAGCAACGCCGCCTCGACGGCCTCCACGACGGCGTCCGTGCTGTCACCGCGCCCGCCGCGCTCGTCGCCGGCTCCTCCGTCGCCCTCTCCTCGCGAGCTCCTGCGCTCGATGTCGCCGGCCACGTCGACCAGCACGTCGACGTCCACGTCCCGGCCGATCACCGCGGCCTGCAGCAGGATCTGCTGCGCCCCGGCGGGCAGGCGCGAGATGCGCCGCCGCAGCACGTCGCGCACGCCGGACGGCACCCGCGACAGCACCTCGGTCGCGCTGGCCCGGTCGGCGGCGGCCTCGGAGTCGAGCAGCCGGACGGTCTCGCGGACGAAGAAGGGGTTGCCGGCGGTGCGCTCCACGATCGACTCGACCGCGTCCTCGTCGATCTCGCGTACGCACGTCGCCCTCACCAGCTCGGCCACGGCCTTCGGGTCTAGCCCCGAGAGCTGCACGCGCAGTGGGCCCAGCCGGGCCAGCGAGGCCAGCACGTCGGACTGTCCGTCGTCGAGCTCGCTCTCACGGCACGTCACGACCAGCATCACCCGGCTGGTGGCCAGGAGGCTGGGCAGCGCGCGCAGCAGGGCGAGCGTCTGGTCGTCGGCCCAGTGCAGGTCCTCCAGCGTCAGCAGCATCGGCGCGCGCCGCGCCACCCCGGCGAGGTAGCCGCCGACCGCCCGGTGCAGGCGGAAGCCGCCGGACACCTCGTCGTCGTCGGGATCGGGCGCGGCGTCGTCGAGCAGCGGGGCGAGAAGCTGGGAGTACTCACCCGCGCCGGTGCGGCCGACCAGCGAGCGCAGGATCTCCACCCACGCCCAGCCGGGCGGCGTCGCGCTGGAGTCGGGGCAGGCGCCCGAGGCCGTCATCCAGCCGTCGCCGGCGAGCCGGCTCTCCAGCTGGCGCAGCAGCGTCGTCTTGCCCGCCCCCGCGACGCCGGTGACGATCGCCACCTGGAACCGGCCCGTACGGCCGGCGGCGGTGGTCAGCCGGGCCAGCTCGGCGTCGCGGCCGACGAACGGCTCGGGCTCCAGCGGCGGAGGCTCGACCGCGGCGGCGGGCCGGGGCGGCCAGGTGTCGCCGACCGGCACGGGCCGCGGCGGCCGGGCTACCGTGGCGAGCTCCAGCTCGGGGGACTGGGCGAGGATGTCGGACTCCAGCTTGCGCAGCGCCGGCCCCGGGTCGATGCCCAGCTCGTCGGCAAGGATGCCGCGGGCCCGGCGCAGAGCCGCGAGCGCGTCGCCCTGCCGGCCGCAGCGGTAGAGGCCGAGGGCGAGCAGCCGCCAGCCCTCCTCGCGCAGCGGGTGCTCGGTGGTGAGCGCCTCCAGGTCGGGCACGGTCTCGGCGTGCAGGCCGAGGCGCAGGCCGGTGTCGGCGTGGCGCTCGCGGGCAACCAGGCGCAGCTCGGTCAGCCGGTGGACCTCGGCCTCGGCCCACGGCTGGTCGGCGAAGTCGGAGTAGGGGGTGCCGCGCCACAGCCCGAGGGCCTTCTGCAGCCGGCCGCGCGCCGACTGCGGGTCGGCCTCCTCCAGGTGCTCGCCGGCGGCGCGGACGAGCCGCTCGAAGGTGAGCGCGTCCACCTGGTCGGGCGCCACCCGCAGCGCGTAGCCGGAGGCGACGGTCACCAGCAGCCGGTTGGGTCCGCCACGGGGACGGCCCGGCTCCAGCACGCGGCGCAGCCGCGAGATGTAAACCTGGAGCCCTGACTGGGCTCCCTTGGCCGTGTCGTCATCCCAGAGGTCGTACAGCAACGTGTCGACGGGGACGACCTGACCTCTAACCACGAGAAGCCGGGCGAGGACGGCCCGCTGCCGCAACCCGCCGAGGTCGAGTTCGTCGTCTTCGTACGCCTCGACTGGCCCCAGAACCCGGAACGCCACCATGTCAGCCGCCACGCTATGCATGCTTCCGAATCACGCACAAGGTCTTTGTTTCGTTTCGGATGGTCACGGGGAGGCCTTCGAGATCGTGGACGGGGGCTCCGTGGCGGTGCCTCGGCCGTCACGCCTGCGCAGCAGCGCCCACGCGCCCAGGGCGAGACCACCGAACGGGATCTCGACAGTGTAAGTCCAGAAGCCGAACAGCAGTGCGGTCGCGGTGGCCGGAGCCGCATCCACCCCGAAGGCACTGGTGAGCAGGAGCACCACGCCGCCCTCCATGATGCCCGCCCCGCTGGGGGTGATCAGCGCGCTGGTGAGCACGCGCGACAGGGCGAAGACGGCGATCGACTGGGCCAGGCCGGGGTAGGCGCCGGTGGCCAGCATGCACACGGCCATGATCGCCCACTGGAACCCGAGGAAGAACACCATGCCCACCGACAGGCCGAGCCAGCGGGTGCGGACGATGTCCGCGGTGTCGGCGCGCAGCCGATGCAGCGCCTCGGAGGCGTGGAAGCGCAGCCGCAGCAGGCGGACCAGCGCGTCCAGGCCGCGCCCGAGCAGGTCGGCGGCGCGGTCCCAGTAGAGGGCGGCCGCCACGACCGCGCACAGCACCAGGATCGACACCGCGCCCACCCAGCCGGCCCGCGCCACGGTGTGGTTGGGCACCTCGCCCGCCATGAGCAGTGCGATGATGCCGACCGCCGGCAGGATGAACCTGAACAAGGTGTTCCAGATGCCGCTGACCAGCGTCATCACCACGATCGGGCGGTTGGCGAACCCCCAGCCGCGGGTCATCGCGAAGGTCAGCGCCACCCCGGCCGCGCCGCCGAACGGCAGCAGGTTGCTCACCGCGCTCCCGGCCGCGTTCAGCGTGAGCGCCCGCGTGTGGCCGAGGCCGGGCAGCGAGTTGGTCAGCACGAACGTGTAGGCGAGCAGGCTCAGCAGCCACAGCGCGGTCATCAGCGCGATCATGCCGGGGCTGAGCGTGGCGAACAGCGCGCCGATCTCGCGCCAGGACACCGGCTTGCCGGTCAGCGCGCGGACGATCTGCGGGAGGTACACGACGAGCACCACGGCCAGCGCCAGCGAGAGCGTGGACAGGGCGATCTGGAGCCACTTGTTCTTCATCGCACCCCAGTCTGCCGGTAGGGGACGCGACCCGGATCATCCGCGGGTGTCAACTCGGCCACGGGTCCAGAGGATGACGCAGGCGGGTGCCGGCCGGGACGTCGCGGCGGACGTACCACTCCGTGCCGAACACGAGGCGGTAGAGCGGGCCGGGGACCTTCAGCAGCACGGCCAGGGTGCGGTCGCCGTCGCCGCCGCTCGCCTGGGAGGCGTGCGCGGCCATGGCCGCCCGCTTCTGTCTCGTGTACTTCCGGACGTTGACCCGGTGGGTGATGGCCTCGCCGGGCGAGTACGCGCTCTCGAACGTGCGCACGTCGAACTCCGGCGGGAACCGGTAGACCTTGCCCGCCAGGCGCAGCAGCCTGACCAGCGGGTCGCGGTTGACCGTCGCCTCCAGCACGATCCGCGTGCCCGCGATCTCCGCGGCCCGCCGCCCCACCCGGTGGACCTGCACGTGGTCGGGATGGCCGTAGCCGCCCGCCGGATCGTAGATCGACAGCAGGTCGGCCTCCTCCTCCCGGAGGATCGCGGCGAGCTTGCCGGCGGCCTCCTCGGAGTCGGCGTCGATGAAGGCGTTGTCGGGCCGTTCGTCGGCCACGCCGCCCTTGGGGCTGAGGCCCGAGTCGCCGTAGCCCAGGCACTCCACGCGGGCGCACCCGAGCAGCGCGGCGGACTCGTACAGCTCCTCCATCCGGGTGCGGCCCAGCTCGTCGCCGGGCTCCATCTCGGCCAGGCCGCGCTCGCCGGCGGTCGCCACCACGAGCACCACGCGGTGACCCTCGGCCGCGAGCATCGCCATCGTGCCCGCCGTCAGCAGGGCCTCGTCGTCGGGATGGGCGTGGAAGAACACAGCGGTACGTGGAGGCACAGGCCCAGATTAGTCTGGGAGGGGTGCGGATCTTTCACGTGAGTGACTGTTACCTGCCGCGGCTCGGGGGGATCGAGGTTCAGGTCGCCGATCTGGTGCGGATGCAGCGGCGGGCCGGCCACGAGGTCGAGGTGGCCACCGCCACCCGGGGCGAGGCGCTGCCCGGCGTCCACCGGATCGTCGCCCCGATGCCCTTCGACCTGCCCGTGCACCCGGCGGGGGTGGGGCATCTCACGCGGCGGATGACGGCGTCGCGGCCCGACGTGGTGCACGTCCACACGGGGGCGGTCTCGCCGTTCGCCTGGATGGGCGTGCGCGCGGCCGTGCGCGCCGGGCTGCCGTGCGTGGTGACCGTGCACAGCATGTGGGACCCGCTCACGCGGGCCGCGTACCGGCTGCTGCGTCTGGCGTACGGCTGGCAGCGCTGGGGCCTGGTGGCCACGACGGTGAGCAACGCCGCGGCGGCGCCGATCCGCGCGGTCGCGGGCGGCCGCGTGCCCGTGCACGTCGTCTCCAACGGCCTCGACCTGTCGGCGTGGCGGTCCGGCACGGCCGTCATCGAGCCCGAGGCGGACCTCGGCGAGGCGGGCGCGGGCCTCGGGAAGCACGATGAGGTGCACATCGTCGCGGTGGGCCGGCTGGCGCCGCGCAAGCAGCCGGTGCGGCTGCTGCGGCTGCTCGGCCGCGTGCGCGCCCTGGTCCCGGCGGCCGTCCCGCTGCGCGCCACCGTGATCGGCGACGGGCCGGCGCGCGGCTCCATGGAGCGCTACCTCACCCGGCACGGCATGACCGGCTGGGTGTCGCTGCCCGGCCGCCACACGCGCGAGCAGATCGCCAAGGTGCTGGAGTCGGCCGACGTGTTCGTGGCGCCGGCGCCACGGGAGTCGTTCGGCATCGCCGCGCTGGAGGCCCGCGCCGCCGGTCTGCCGGTGGTGGCGCGGGCGCAGAGCGGGGTGGCCGACTTCGTCCGGAACGGCACGGAGGGACTGCTCGGCCGCGACCTCGGCGAGATGGCGGCGGCGGTGGCCCGCCTGTGCGCCGACGCGGGCCTGCGCGACCGGATCACCGCGCACAACCGCGCCACCCCGCCGACGGCGGGCACCTGGCCCGCCGTCCTGGAGGGGTTCGACCGCGCGTACGCGGAGGCCGCTCAGGGACGGTTCAGCACCACTTGACGCGCTCTCCGGGCTGAAGCCCGAAGATTCTGGCCTGTGCCGCCCCGTTCACGTGGCGGCACTTCCGTGGCTTCCTGCTTCGCGGGGCTGTGCCATCGCCAAGGATGGTCTGACCGGCCCTCCACAGGCGTTCAGCCTGTCCGCCCGTCCGGCGGCCAGGATGTTGATCGCAGCGTTGATGTCGCGGTCGTGAACCGCGCCACACGCGCAGGTCCATTCCCGGACCCGCAGAGGCATCGCCTCGGCTACGGCCGCGCACGCTGAACACAGCTTGGAGGAAGGAAACCATCGGCTGACCTTGGCGAAGGTCCTGCCGACCGCCAGGTCCTCCACGAAGATCGCTTGGTTCTCGCGAACTATCCTGGTGGATTCCTGGTGGTGGAACTCGCGCCGCGCGTCGGCGACCCGTGCGTGCGCGCGGGCGACTTTGAGGCGGGCCTTGGCCCGGTTGTTCGATCCCTTCTCCTTGCGCGACAGTGCCTTGTGCAGCTTGCGGAGTTTCTTCTCCGCCCGGCGCAGGAACCGGGGCGAGTCGATCTTCCGCCCGTCGGCCAGCACGGCGAAGTGCCCCAGCCCCAGATCGAGCGCGGTCTCGGCCTCCACCGGCGGCAAGGGGCGTTCGGTCACCTCGACGACGAACGAGGCGAAGTACCGGCCCGCCGCGTCCTTGATCACCGTCACGCTGGACGGGACCGACGGCAGGCGGCGCGACCAGCGCACCGCCACCTCGCCGATCTTCGGCAAGGTCAGCTTCTCCCCCACCCTGAACCGGGCGTTCCTGGTGAACCGGATCGCCTGCCGCTGGTCCCTGCGGGACCGCAACCGAGGCGCGGCGATCTTCGGCCCCTTGCGCTTCCCGCTGAGACTGGCGAAGAAGTTGCGGTAGGCCATGCAGGCGTCGGCCAGGGCCTGCTGGAGCACGACCGCCGACACCTCCCCCAGCCACACCCGATCCGGGCGCTGCTTGGCCTCGGTGATGACGCGCTTGGACAGGTCCCCGTCACTGATGAACGGCAGGCCGTCGGCGCGCGCTTGACGGCGGGCCGTGAGCGCGTCGTTGAACACCACCCGTGCGCACCCGAACGCCCGTGCCAGCGCGATTCGCTGTATCGGCATTGTGTTTTCCTGCTCCACGCCCATTTGGTTTTCGTGACGAAGTTCCGGCACCGCGTCTTCACCGACACCCACCTGACCCGCATGGAAGAGATCATGGGATCGGCTGTTCCTGCCCCGCTACGCGGGCTTGTCGGCTTCACCCCCGCCCTGAAGACCGGAGCACCACGTAGCCGTCGCGCTCGAACACCCTCCGGTAGCCCTCGGCCTCCAGCCGCCCCACCTGCGCCGCCTGCTCCTCGGCCGAGCCGAACGGGAACTCCCAGCGGGCCGTGTCCGCCACCACCCACGGGGCGCCGTGCGGCTGCCCGGTCCACAGCAGGACGGTGGTGCGGGCGCTGAGCGCGGGCCCGACCGAGTTGGCGGCCTCCACGACGACGCCGGCCGGCACCTTCGCCACCGCCTCCCGGGCCGCGGCCACCTTGACCTGGTCGCCCCGGTAGAAGTCGGGATGGTAGAGCTGGTCCAGCGCGAAGCGGGGGACGAGCGTCACGGCGACCACGCAGGCGCCGAACGCCCAGGCCAGCCGCAGCGGCCGGTCGTCGGGCCGCCGGAGCCGGCGCAGCAGCCTGGCCAGCCCGTCCACGCCCGCGCAGAGCAGGATGACCACGGTGAACGCGTTGTACTGGAAGTCCGCCTGCCACCACAGGGCCCGGTCCGCCAGCATGCGTTCGAGCACGTGCGGCAGCGCGACCAGCGACAGGGGCGACAGCAGGCACAGCAGGAGCGTCGGCCAGGCCATCAGGAAGAGCGTGTCCACCTTCGCCTCGTCGCTGAACGGCAGCAGGATCGCGGCGACGGGGTCCCGCAGCAGCGTCAGCAGGGCGCCCGGCACGTCCGGGCCGAGGTGGCCGTACGCCCAGAAGTCGTCGGCGCTGCCGCCCAGCATGGGGATGAGCGCCCCGCGCGCGAGGAGCACGCCGCCGACGCCGATCGCCGCGCAGCACACCCCGCGGAAGCGGTCGCCGGTGACGAACAGGTAGAGGGCGAACCCGATCACCATCAGGCCCATGTCCTCCTTGACCAGGAGGAGCCCGCCCATCGCCGCGAACGCCGGCAGCGACCGGCCCGCGTGGTAGCGCTCGATCATGATCGAGGTGAGCAGCGGGACGAACATCACCTCGTGCACGTCGAACGCGATCGCCTGCGCCACGGGCCAGGACAGCGCGTACGCGACGGCGACGAGGTAGGCGGGGCCGGTGCCGAGCACTCGGCGGGTGAACAGCCAGACGAACGGGATCGCCGCGGCGAACAGCAGCGCCTGCGCGACGACGAGCGACTCGGGCCCGTCGTGGACCCAGTAGAACGGCGCGAGCAGCGCGTACGCGGGGGAGAAGTGGTCGGCGAGCTGCAGGTAGTCGAGCCCCCGGCCGTGGATGGCGCCGACCGCCGGCGCGTACGGGGGCCGGAAGTGCGCGTAGTTGCGCACCGTCTGATCGAAGATGACCAGGTCGAAGACGGAGGCGCGGAAGGTGGCCAGCTTGACCAGGCCGACGGCCGCGTAGGCGGTGGCGGACAGCAGGGCGATCAGGCCCACACCGAGCCGGTGATCGCTCAGCCACAGCTTCCAGAGGGAGGGGGTGGCGGGGGCCGCCTCGGTCTCGCCCGCCGGCGCGTCGCCCGTCACGGGCAGCAAGAGTAGACGGATTTTTCGGGACATGCGGCGGTCGCCGCGGCTCCATACCCGTGCGGAAACGGACCGGCCGCCGCGATCGCACTGCCCCCCGCAGGCGTCGCGACGGCCGGAGGCCGGATCAGGAGCAGGCGCTCTGGATCTTCGTGACGAAGCCCTGCATCTTCTGCACCGACTCCATGGTCGCGGTCGGGTTCTCGGAGTCGATCTTGAGCCCGTCCAGGCCGCTGGCCAGGTCGTTCAGGGCGGCGGCGAGCTCTCCGTCGTAGTTGCCGGCGAGGGTCTTCACCTTGGAGGCGGCCTCGTCGCCGGCGGTCTCGAGCGCCTTCGGGTCGGTCGCGACCTTGGTCATCGAGCCGCTGAAGTCATTCATGATCTTGGTGACATCGTTGCCGACCTGGTTGCAGTCGACAGCGTTGCCGATCGCGCCACAGGCGGTGGTGAGGCCGGCAAGGGAGAGCGTCGCGACCATGAGAGCGATGCGACGGCGAGGGGTGTTCATTTCAGGCCCTTCTTTGCTTTTGCGGATAAAGCGAAAGTATGGGCCCTGCCTTGATCACCGCTTGCACACCGCTGTCACCGCCTGCATCCCGAGGCCTGTCACCGACATGGCTCCGGCCTCAGAACGGCAGCCTCCGGCCGGATGGAGTGCGCAGGTCGAGGGGGGCCGGCTGCTGTGCCGGACGGGGGCGTTGCACGATCTGGGCTCTCTTCACAACCGAGGGATACCCATCGGAGTGCCTTGAACTCCTCATGAGCGGGTACCGTGACAGGTGATGCTGGCAGATCCATTCGTGCACCCGGCCCTCTACTACCGAGGCGACCGGGAGTACGTCGCTGCCACCACGGCCTTCATCCGCGCGGGTCTGGCCGCGGACGAGCCGGTGGCCGTCGCGGTCCCCGCCGCCAATCTCAAGCTCATCGAGGGCGGGCTCGGCTCCGACGCGGCCGACGTGCTGCTCCTCGACATGGAGGAGGCGGGCCGCAACCCCGGCCGCATCATCCCCTCGGTGCTGCGCTCCTTCGCCGACCGCCACACCGACAGGCACGTGCGGATCATCGGCGAGCCGATCTGGGCCGGGCGCAGCGCCACCGAGTACCCCGCCTGCGCGCAGCACGAGGCGCTGATCAACCATGCCTTCACCGGGCGGAACGTCACGATCCTGTGCCCCTACGACGCCGAGCGGCTCGACCCCCAGGTTCTGCGCGAGGCCGAGCTGACCCACCCGGTGCTCCAGGACGGCGACGGTGAGCGGGCCAGCGCCGCCTACGACCCCGACCACGTCGTGCGCGAGCACAACCGGCCCTTCGACGAGCCCGCCGACTTCGCCGCCCTCCGCTTCGACCGCGACAACTTCGCGGCGGCCCGCAACCTCGCCGCCGGCCGCGCGGCCGAGCTGGGCTTCGACGGCACCCGCCTGGACGACATCCGCCTGGTCGTCGCCGAGCTGGGCGCCAACAGCCTCGACTACGGCGGCGGCGCGGGCGACATCCGGGTCTGGGTCGAGGACGGCCGGCTGGTGTGCGAGGTCAGCGACGCCGGGCACATCACCGACCCGCTGGCCGGCCGCCGGCCGGTCGATCCACGCGTCGCGGGCTCGCGTGGGCTGCTCATCGTCAACCTGCTGAGCGATCTCGTACGGCTCCACACACGGGCCGGCGGCACCACGATCCGCACCTACTTCGACGTCCCGGCCCGCTGATCCCCGGGTGGGGCGTCCCGGGTGAGGCCCGCCCTACCGACCCTGAGGAGGCCCTCCCCATCGGGGTGACGTCCGCCCAGGTCACCGGCTCCCTCCCAGGGGCGCCCCGACCAAGGTATTAGGGGGACGTTCAGGGCCGGTTCGGGCCGATCTCCGATGTTCCGCAACGCCGCATTCCACGAGCTTTGAAGCATGAAGGCATTGCTTGTGAGCGGACTCTCCACCATCGGCACCGGGGCGGGCGCCATGCTGGCCCTGCACGCGCGAACCGGGCTCGACCCGATGCACACCGTGATCAGCTCGTACGCCTTCGCCCCGGGAGGCTGGCTGCTGCCCACGTCGCTGACGCTGTTCGCCGTGGGCGGCGCGCTCACCGCCGAAGGGTTGCGCCGGGCCGGCGCTAACGGCGGCGTCGTGGTGCTGGTGGTGGCGTGGGCGGTCAGCATGTTCCTCATCGGGGCGTTCCCGACGGACCGGCCGGGCGTGCCGCTGTCGCTGTCGGGCGGCATCCACCGGTACGCCGCCTTCGCCGCGTTCCTCGCCATGCCGGCGGCCGGGATGCTGTGGGCCAGGACCCGCGCCCGGTACGCGGTGGCGGTGCGGGTGCTGAGCGCGATCGCGCTCGGCGCGCTCCTGCTCGTCGTGATCCCCTACGTGGTGCGGATGTGCGGGATCCCGCTGGCCGACGACGAGGTCCCGGCCGGGCTGACCCAGCGCGTGGTGGTCGTCTCCGAGCTGGGAGTGCTCGCCCTGGCCGGCCTGTCGATGCTGCGGGCACTGCCCCAGCAGGCGGCCCGGACGGCGGCCCAGCAGGCGGTTCAGCGGTCCCAGGGCGGCGTGTCGCCCATCTTGGCGTAGTACTTGGCGAGGTGCGCCTTGACCCGGGACACCTCCTCCTCGGGCAGGCGGACCCCGCCCCTGGCGCCGTCCACGACCCCGGCCGCGGCGATGACGGCCCGCGGCACCACCTTCAGCTCACCCCCGACGACGTCGGCGATCGGCAGCTTGTAGGCGCCGAACTCGTCGGCGTCGTCGCCGTCGTACCAGATGTGCGCCTGCCGGTACTTGTCGGTCGGCGCGTCCTCCGCGCCCGCCCACTTCCGCACCCGCTTCTCGGCCGCGGCGGCGTCCCACGCGCGGTCGCGGTCGGCCAGCGGCAGATCCTGGAACCTCGTCACCGTCATGACGAGGAGCTACCCGCCCGGCAGGCGTGAAACGGCCGCCCAGCGGTAGAAGCACGGTCCGACCGAACGGATCTGATGAGGAGATGTCGAGATGAGCGTGCTGATCGCCTATGACGGGTCCGAGGACGCCAAGGCCGCGATCGCCTTCGCCGGGACGTTGCTGAAGGGGCAGCCGGCCGTGGTGCTGACCGTGTGGGAGCGGGCGGCGATGACGTCGGCGCGCGCGTCGGCGGGGCTTGTGGTCGCGGTGGGAGACACGAGCGCCGAGGACGACGCGATCGAGCAGTCCATGACGGAGCTGGCGGCCGAGGGGGCCAGGCTCGCGCGGGAGGCGGGACTGGAGGCCACGCACCGGGTGGCGACCGACGCGCTGTCCGTGTGGTCGGCGATCGTGGACGTGGCCGAGGACATCGGCGCCACGCTCATCGTGACGGGCACGCGGGGCATGGGCGGGATCCGGTCGCTGCTGCTGGGCAGCACGTCGGACCGCGTGCTGCACCACGCCACCAGGCCCGTCCTGGTGGTCCCGTCCCCGCACACGGACTCCTGACCCGCCCGCCGCCGGTCCTGTGCCGATGCGAGAATGTCGGCGGCGTGGGCTGGAGGCGGCGTGGGCCGGAGGCGGCGTGGGGCGGAGCGGCTCCCGTCGAGGGAGGAGCGACGTGGCGGAAGGGCTGGCGCGGCGGCTCGGCACCGGGGACGCGGTCGTCGTCGGGCTGAGCGCGATGATCGGCGCGGGGGTGTTCGCCGCGTTCGCGCCGGCGGCCGCCGCCGCCGGGCCGTGGCTGCTCGCCGCGCTGGCTCTGGCCGCCGTCGTCGCCTATTGCAACGCCACGTCCTCGGCCCGCCTGGCCGCCCTCCATCCCGAGTCCGGGGGCACCTACGTCTACGGCCGGCGGCGGCTCGGCCCGCTGTGGGGCTACCTGGCCGGTTGGGGTTTCACGGTCGGCAAGACGGCCTCCTGCGCCGCGATGGCGCTGACCTTCGGCGCCTACGTGGCGCCGGGCCTCGCCAGACCGCTCGCCGTCGCCGCCGTCGTGGCGGTCACCGTGCTCAACCTGTACGGCGTGCAACGATCCGCCGTGGCGGCGCGGGTGATGGTGGCGTTCGTGCTGGCCGTCCTGGCGGCGGTCATCGCCACCGGCCTGCTCGCCGCCCCACCTGCCCCGGGCGGGCAGAGCCCGATGACGCCCGGCCTGTGGGGGGTGCTCCAGGGGGCCGGGCTGCTGTTCTTCGCGTTCGCCGGGTACGCCCGGATCGCCACCCTGGGCGAGGAGGTACGCGACCCGGGCCGGACCATCCCCCGCGCGATCGGGATCGCCCTCGGCATCACGCTCGCCGTCTACGTCCTGGTGGCCGTGGCCGCCCTCCACGTCCTGGGCCACGCGCGGCTGGCGGCCTCCGGCGCCCCGCTGGCGGAGGTGGTGACGGCGGCGGGCTTCGGCGGGCTGCGGCCCGTGGTGACGGCCGGCGCGGCGGTGGCGGCGCTCGGGGCGCTGCTCGCCCTCGTGCTCGGCGTCTCCCGCACGGTGCTGGCCATGGCGCGCGAGCGCGACCTGCCGCACGTGCTGTCCGCGGTCGACCCGGTACGGCGGGTGCCCCGGCGCGCCGAGCTCGCCGTGGGCGTCGCGGTGGTCCTGCTGGTGCTGGTGGCGGACCTGCGCGGGGCGATCGGCTTCTCCTCGTTCGGGGTGTTGGTGTACTACGCGATCGCCAACGCCGCCGCCCTCACCCTGTCGCGGGAGGAGGGCGCCCCGCCCAGGATCGTCCCCGTGGCGGGTCTCCTCCTGTGCCTGCTGCTCGCCGCCACCCTGCCGCCGGTCTCCGTGGCGGCGGGCCTGGCGGTCTTCGCCGTGGGGGCAGGCGTCCGGGCGCTCGTCCACCGCCGCACGTGAGCCTGAGACGCGCGACGTACACGGGCCGGAAAAAGGGCGAGCCGGCGCGGCGGGCGGGGCGTTAGGATCGGCGGCATGACGCTGCGCACGGTGATGACCGCCCCCTAGGGGGTCCATCGTCCGCGTCCTGTCGAGGCCCCGCTGACCGGGGCCTTCGTCATGTCCGGCCCCATGGGAGGTTCCGGATGTACGTCACGACCACGATTCCCTACGTCAACGCCCGCCCGCACCTGGGGTTCGCCCTGGAGATCGTGCAGGCGGATGTGCTCGCCCGCCACCGTCGCGGGCGGGGCGAGCCCGTGCGGTTCCAGACCGGCACCGACGACAACTCGCTCAAGAACGTCCTGGCCGCCGAGGCCGAAGGGGTGCCGGTACGGGAGCTGGTGGACCGCAACGCGGCGGCCTTCGAGGCGCTGCGCGAGCCACTGGAGCTGTCGTTCGACGCCTTCGTCAGGACCAGCCGCCATCCCGGCCATCGGGCGGGCGTCGAGCGGATCTGGAAGGCCGTCTCCCACGACCTCTACCGGCGCTCCTACGAGGGCCTCTACTGCGTGGGCTGCGAGCAGTTCTACCCGGAAGGGCCCTGCCCGGAGGGGCACGAGGCGCCGTTGCAGCGGGTGGCGGAGGAGAACTGGTTCTTCCGCCTGTCCCGTTACGGCGAGCGGCTGATCGACCTCGTCGAGAGCGGGCGGCTGCGGGTCGAGCCGGCCGCGCGGCGCAACGAGGTGCTGGCGTTCCTGCGGGGCGGCCTGGAGGACCTCAGCGTCTCGCGCTCCGCCGCCCGCGCCCGCGGCTGGGGCATCCCCGTGCCGGGCGATCCCGGTCAGGTGGTGTACGTGTGGTGGGACGCCCTGGCCAACTACGTCACCGCCCTGGAGGACGACTACGACCGCTGGTGGGTGCGGGAGCCCCGCAAGATCCACCTGGTGGGCAAGGGCGTCATCCGGTTCCACGCGGTGTACTGGCCCGCGATGCTGCTGTCGGCGGGGTTGCCGCTGCCGAGCGACATCGTCGTCCACGACTACCTGACGGCCGGCGGGCGCAAGATCAGCAAGTCGTCCGGGGTCACCGTGGACCCGGTGGCGCTCGTGCGGGCCTATGGCGTCGACGCCGTGCGGTGGTGGCTGCTGCGGGAGGTGCCGCGCGTGGGTGACGCCGACTTCACCGAGGAACGGCTGGTCGCCCGCGCGGACGAGGACCTGGCCAACGGCGTCGGCAACCTGGTCAACCGGGTCGTCACGATGGTCCATCGCTTCCAGGACGGCCACGTGACCGATCGGGAAGATCTGCCGGGCCTGGCCGGGGAGGCGGAGCGCACGCTGGCGGAGGTCGAGGAGCGGACGGGCGCGCTCGTGGACGAGGCGCTGGAGGACTTCGACTTCCGGCGGGCCGCCGCGGCGGTTCAGGAGATCGTGGCGGCGGCGAACGCGTACGTCGAGCGGGTCAGGCCGTGGCAGCAGGAGCCGGCCGATCGGGAGGCGTCGCTGGCCGCGCTGGTGGCCGCCTGCCGGACGCTGGCCGTACGGCTGGAGCCCTTCCTGCCCTCGGCGGCGGCGCGCGTGGCGGCGGCCGTGAGCGGCGAGCGGCTGCCCGCCCCCCGCCCGCTGTTCCCCCGCCTCGCCGGTTCGGACGTTGACCGGCTCCCGGGACGCGCCTAGGTTGGCGCCTGCACGGCCTGGACGGTGTGGGCGGCGCTCGGGTGAGCGCGTACCGGCCGGCCGGCATGGAGGTGACCATGCCCGTCCCCACCGTGCGGGGCCCCGTCGAGGCTGTCGATCTCGGGCAGACGCTGATGCACGAGCACGTGTTCGTCCTCTCGCCCGAGCACCTGGAGAACTACGGCCGGGGCGTCTGGTGGGACGAGGAGTTCCGCGTGGCCGACGCGATCCGCAAGCTCAACGCGCTGGCCGCGAAGGGCGTGCGGACCATCGTCGATCCGACCGTGTGGGGCCTCGGCCGGTACATCCCGCGCATCCAGCGCGTCGCCGCCGGCGTGCCGGACCTGCACATCGTCGTCGCCACCGGCCTCTACTGCTTCGAGGAGCTGCCGCACCAGTACGAGCACCGCGGCCCCGGCCTGCTCCTGGACGGCCCGGACCCGATGGTGGACGACTTCGTGCGCGACCTGACCGTGGGCATCGCCGACACCGGGGTGCGGGCGGCGTTCCTCAAGTGCGTGGTCGAGGAGAAGGGGCTGACGCCCGGCGTCGAGCGCATCTGCCGGGCCGTCGCCCAGGCGCACCTGCGCACGGGCGCGCCGATCACCGTGCACACGAACGCCGGGGCGCGCACCGGGACGATCGCGCTCGACCTGTTCGCCAAGGAGGGCGTGGACCTGACGAAGGTGGTCGTGGGCCACGCCGGCGACTCCAACGACCTCGACCACCTCATGAGCCTGGCCGACACGGGCGCCACGCTCGGCATGGACCGGTTCGGCCTGGACCTGTACAACTCGACCGAGCAGCGCGTGGCCACCATCGCGGAGCTGTGCCGTCGCGGGTACGCCGACCGGATGGTGCTCAGCCACGACACGGCGTGCTTCATGGACTACTTCGGCGCGGCCTGGGACGACGCCCTGGCCACCATCGCCCCGAACTGGCGATACGATCACATTCACGATCAGGTCTTGGCAATGTTGCTGGAATCGGGCGTGGCGCAGCGGCATATCGACCAAATGCTGGTGTATAACCCGAGAAGCTACTTTGCGTAAAGTAGCGGGATTGGTACCACAACGCGGGTAGGTGGAGCTGGGTGACCTCGGAGCAAGCCTTGTCGATCAGCTTGGGGCTCCAAGGCCCATGCGTCATCGCGAGGCTCACAGGAGACTTCGATTTCGCCTCAGCCGCCGAAGTGCGCGATCGCGTCACCAAGGCGCTCGATCTCACGCAGCCGCCGATGCTGGTCATCGACATGCAGGGCGTCGAGGTGTGCGACTCGTCCGGCCTGTCGGTGCTCGTCTACGTGCACAAGGCCGTCACCGCGTCCGGCGGCCGGCTGCTGCTGGCCGGGCTGAACGGCAGGTGCAAGCACCTGTTCGCGATCACCGCGCTGGACAAGTTCTTCGACATCCGCAGCACGGCCGAGCTGGCCATCGCCGAACTCAGCGAACCGGGGAATTCACCGCCGTTCACGGGGTAGTCGCGATGGCATGCCGGCCCATGAGCCCGACCTTCTTGGTGTCTACCTGGAGCAGATCGGCGGTATCCCGCTGCTGACCGCCGCCGACGAGGTCGAGCTCGCCCGGCGCGTCGAGGCCGGCCTGTACGCCGGGTACCTCATCACCCGTCGCCCGCACCGGGACGGCGCGTACGAGGCGGTGAGCCTCGCCGAGCTGTGCGAGATCCGGGACGAGGGGCTGCGCGCCAAGGACGTGCTCATCCGGTCCAACCTGCGCCTCGTGGTGGCGGCCGCCCGGCGTTACGCCCAGCGCGGGCTGCCCCTCCTCGACGTCATCCAGGAGGGCAATGTCGGGCTGATCCGGGCCGTGGAGAAGTTCGACTACAGGCGCGGCTACAAGTTCTCGACGTACGGGATGTGGTGGATCCGTCAGGCCATCGAGCGCGGCATCCACGACAAGGGTCGTACCGTCCGGCTGCCCACGCACGTCGGCGAGGAGCTGTCGCGCCTGGCCCGGCTGGACCGGCGGCTCGCCGTCGAGCTGGGCCGCGAGCCGCGCGACGCCGAGCTGGCCGAGGTCGCCGGGCGCACGGTGGCCGAGGTCACCACGCTGCGCCGCCTGGCCCGGGACACCGTCAGCCTCGACCTGCCGGTCGGCGAGAACAGCGAGAGCAGCCTCGGCGACATGATCGTCGACGAGAACGGCCCGCAGGTGCAGGAGCTCACCGAGCAACGGGCGCTCAGCGCGGAGCTGCGCGCGCTGGTCACCGCGCTCCCGCCCCGTGAGGCGTTCGTCATCCGGCAGCGGTACGGCCTGGCGGGCAGCGAGGCCGCCACGTACGGGACGATCGCGGACCACCTGGGGCTGACCCGCGAGCGTGTCCGCCAGCTGGAGCGGCAGGCGCTGAAGCGGCTCAGGCGGAGGAGCCCGGTGACGGCGTGGGCGTCGTGAGGCGTTGACCCGGTCGAGACCGTGACGGTTAATCGAAGGGCCTGAGGTCGCTTCTGACGGGGGAAGCGAGGGCTCGTCGCCTCTGGGGGCGCCATGCGCAACCGTCTCTCGGCCACGCTCTTATCGGCCACGCTGCTGTCCGCCACGCTCCTGTCCGCCGCACCGGTCCCGGCCGCGGCCGCGGATGCGGGCGCCAGTGCGCACCTGATCCGCTACAAGATCTTCTTCGGCAGATGCAAGGACACATGCCGCATCAAGGTCCAGATCACCAACATCTCGCGCAAGACCCTGTACGACGTCTCGCTCACCGCCCGGCTCAAGGTCAACAAGACCAAGGTCGGCTCGTGCCACGACTATGTGGGCACCATCCGCGCCAAGCGCGAGCGCTGGGCGGGCTGCACGGTGCGCTCCGCCAAGCTGACGTCGATGTGGAACCGGTGGCTCGACGGCGAGATCCGCTGGGACACCCGCGCCGGCACGGTCGTCCACTACGAGTACTACCGCTGATAGGCGTGCTACCGCTGCGGCCGACCGGCCATATCGCCGGCCTGGTCCGAGGGCCGGGCGGGAAAGCCAGGGGTCCGAGACCGGCTCGGCCCCTGGCCGTCATGTCAGGAGGTGACGAGCAGGGCCAGGCCGATCAGCACCACGATCGGCACCACCCAGACCACGGCCTCGGCAGCGAACTCCTTGTACATCGCGCGGATCTCCCTCATCACGCCCCGGGGGGCGGCGTACACGTCACTGCGCAGCATAGCCGCCCACGCCCGCCACTCCGTCCAGCACCGCCCCCGCGCCTGCCCGGTGGGAGGAGACGGGGACCGGACCACAGGGCCGGGGTCAGCCCTCGTCGTCGTCGCGCGGACGGCTCCGGGCCAGGCGCTTGCCCAGTCCGGCCAGGGACTCGTCGGCCATCAGCGCCGCCAGACGCGGGGCGTCGGCGTCCACCTGGCGCAGGACCTCCGGGTCCGCGCCGGCGAAGCGGCTCCAGGCGCGCACCACGTCCGGCATGGCGGCGATCGCGTCAGGCGACAGGATCGCCTCCCGGGGCAGCCACGACGTGAGGAACTGCGACACCCTCCCCGGACTCCACCACAGGGGACGATCCCCGATGAACTCCACCAGCTTCGCGAACGCCTCCTCGGCTCCCGGCAGGGCGGGCAGGTCGTGGAAGCGGGAGAGCGTGTCGTCGGGAGCCGGCCGTACCGGATCGGGGACAGAACGGGCGCGGGCCAGCGCGAACGGCCGCATGCCCGGGAACGTGCCGGCGACCGCCGCCCCCATGACGCGGTCCGTGAGCTCCACCGCGTCCAGGATCCGCCCGGCCACGGCGCGGGGCTCGGACGGTTCGAGGCTCAGGTCGTCGAGGAACTTGCGCTCCTCCACCAGCGCGTCCACCGCCAGGCCGCCGTTGACCTGGTCGACGGCGACGACGAGCAGGTGCGGCTCCTTGCCGGAGCGGTAGTGGAAGGACAGGGCGGCGAGCGCCTGCAGGCCGTGGCGATCCGCTTTGCCGTACCAGGCTCCGTCGCACTCGACCTGCCCCATCCGCGCCACCCAGCCGGGCAACGCGTCCCTGGCCTCGGCGCCGTGCGCGGCGTACAGGTCGGCGAGGGGCGGCTCGCCGGCGGGCGCGGCATCCGCCTGCGCGTCCACGGCGTCGGGGGTCGCGACGGCGGCGAGGGCGGCCAGCGTGAGGCGGCCCTCCGGGGTGCCCGCCTCCACCAGCTCCCGCACGAGCCCGCGCGCGTCGGCGGGGTCCAGCCCGCCCATGAGCCGTGACGCCCACAGCTCGGTGCGCAGGGGAGAACGCCATCTGAGCAGATCACGCGCCTGGGTGACCGCCGTCGTAAACGCTGGAGTGCTCACCCTCCGACCGTAGTCCACGGATCTCCATGGCCGACGCGGGGCGGGGCCACGGTCAGGCTGAGACCGTCGCGCGAGGTCCACCAGTCGCGCGAGGGTCTCGGCCGCCCGCTCGTACGGGACGGCCGGCCGGGGGTGGTCGGACCCGCCCCCGGCCGTACATCAGCGGTTGTCGCCCGTGAGGCCGGCCTTGCGGAGGGCCTCGGCCATGGCGCCCGAGGGGGCGGGGCGGTCCTGGCGCTGGCCGCCGCGGCCACGCTGGCCGGCGTCGCGGCCGCGAGCGCCGCCGTCACGCCCGTCACGGGCCTGG
>NZ_JALHBK010000045.1:0-46353 GCF_031570565.1 Nonomuraea sp. 3-1Str | reverse complement strand
ACTGGGGCCAGCGCATCGGCAGCGAGTACTTCATGAGCAACCTCAACGCCGACAACATCCACATCCTGCTGCACGAGATGGGGCACTCGTTCGGCCTGGACGACTTCTACGACTGGACGCCCACGGGGCAGTGCTGCTTCATCATGAACGCGGGCAGCGCCACCTCGATCACGGAGTTCGACGCGTGGATGCTGCGCGACTGGTGGCGGCACCTGAAGAGCCGCTACGGCCTCTGACGCAGCTTCGACCCGCCTGTGATCCCGCGTCCGGGCGCGGGATCACAGGCGGGGTCAGGGCAGCCAGCTCACCTTGCCGTGCAGCAGCGCGTACCCGACGAAGGCCACGGTGTCGATCAGCGTGTGCGCAACGACCAGCGGCATCGCCCGGCCCCACCGCTGGTAGAGGCGGCCGAACACCAGCCCCATCACCACGTTGCCGACGAACCCGCCGAACCCCTGGTACAGGTGGTACGAGCCGCGCAGCAGCGACGAGATCACCAGCGACCGCCAGGGGCCGTGGCCGGCCTGCGCCAGCCGGTGCAGCAGGTAGCCGGCGACCAGCAC
The DNA here is from genome assembly GCF_031570565.1 of Nonomuraea sp. 3-1Str. NCBI lineage: Bacteria > Bacillati > Actinomycetota > Actinomycetes > Streptosporangiales > Streptosporangiaceae > Nonomuraea > Nonomuraea sp. 3-1Str. The sequence continues at coordinate 45,790 of NZ_JALHBK010000045.1, read as the reverse complement.
CTCCTCCAGCACGCCGTTCTGCGCGGCGGCGAGCACCAGCACCGGTACCCGCCACCACTCGTCGGGCAGGGCCCCGGCGACCACCGTGAGGTTGACCCCGGCGGCGTACACGGCGAGGTAGAACGCCAGCCCCGTGCCGCCGATCACGGCCGCGAGCGTCGCGCCGCGCCGCAGGTCGCGACCCGGCTCGCGGGCGTCCACGCCGATGGCGCGCATGGACTCGCCGGAGCGGACGAGCAGGTAGGCGACGAGCGCGACGGGCGCCACCGTGATGGCGATGTCCACGAGCTGGAGCGCCAGGTCGAGCCAGGGTCGTCCGGGCGCGAGCGAGGGGGTGAGCACGGCGCGCTGGCCCCTGAGCTCCTTCGGGGCCGTGATGGCGCCCACCAGGCGGACGAGCGCCACCAGGCCGCTCGCGCCGAGCGACACGGCGAAGACCACGAATATCTCGGCTCGGATGAGCCGCGGCGTGAGCTCGGAGACGCCTGCGGGGGCGGTCGGCGTGTGCATGGCCGCAGGGTAGCCGCCGGCCCGTCGGTCCCGAGTAAGGGGCTGGGGGTGCCCGCCAGGGCGACTCGGGCATATTGTCCTATATAGGCATTTTTCGGGTATTGAGCTCACTTCGAGAGTGAGGCACCGCCCATGGGTGACCAGGCCAGCTACTTCTTCGGCCCCGCAGACGACCTGCCGGGACTCGACGAGCTGCTGGCCCACGCCGTGGGGAACACCGGATCGCACATGGGCGGCGTCTACCTCCTCACCCCCGGCCAGAACGCGTTGCGCCTGGAGGTGGCGATGGGGCTTCCCTCACCCATCGCCAGTCAGTGGTCCCGGCTCCGTCTGGAGAGCCTGGCCCCCGCCTCCAACGCGCTGCGTGAACGGCGCCTGATCTGGGTGCCCGGCCAGGAGGAGATGGCCCGGTACTTCCCGGACGCCGCGCTCGTCCTGCCGTACAGCTTCTCGACCGCCGCCGCGCCCATCTACACCGAGCCGGACGACTGGGGAACGCTTCTCCTCCTGTGGCCCTCGCCGCACGCCTCCGACCTCAACCGGCACGAGCGGGACGTCATCGAGATCACCTGCCGCAGGATGGGCGTGCTGCTGCGGCGGGCCGCCGAGGCCGGGCGCCGCGTCGTGCCCGGCGAGCGCCCCCGCCTTCTCGTCGCCGCCCGCGGGAACACCCCGGACATGGAGGAGGCGCTGGCCGCGCTCGACTACGTCAACCGGCTGCCCGAGGGCTGCTGCGCGCTCGACATGGACGGCCGCGTCACGTTCATCACCCAGCGCGCGGCCGACATGCTGGGCGGCAAGGTGTCCGAGCTGCTGGGGGCCCGGCCGTGGGACGTGCTGCCGTGGCTGCGGGACCCGGTCTTCGAGGACCACTACCGGGCCGCCGCCCTCAGCAACCAGGTCACCGCGTTCACCGCCCGCAACCCGCGCGGCGAGCGGCTCGCCTTCGAGCTGCACTCCGATCCGCTCGGCATCAGCATCCGCGTCGTCCCCGTCCCGGGGCCGGCCCTCCCGGGGCCGCCCGGGGCGGCCGAGCCGCTGATCAGGCCGATCCGGGCGGACACGCTCTACAACCTGGTCCACCTCGCGGCCACCCTCACCCGGGCCGTCACCGTCCAGGACGTCGTCGACCTCGTCAGCGAGCAGGTCATGGTGCTCTGCGACGCCCAGGGCATGGCCATCCTGCTCGCCGAGAACGGCCGGATGCTGGTGGTCGGCTCCCACAACTACGAGACGGAGATCATCGACCACTTCGACGGACTGCCGCTCACCGCGCACACCGCGAGCCAGCACGTCATGCTGACCGGCGAGGCGGCGTTCTTCGAGAGCTGGGACGACCTCGTCGCGCGGCACTCCGACGCGATACGCCAGCCCGGCATGTCCGCGTGGGCGGTGCTTCCGCTCATCGCCTCCGACCGCCCGATCGGCACCTGCGTGCTCTCGTACGCGCGCCCGCGCGCCTTCACCGCCGACGAGCGGGCCACGCTCACCTCCCTGGCCGGGCTGGTCGCCCAGGCCCTGGAACGCGCCCGGCTCTACGACGTCAAGCACCAGCTGGCCGAGGCGCTCCAGGCGAGTCTGCTCCCCAGCGCGCTGCCCGCCATCCCACGGCTGGACGTGGCCGCCCGCTACCTGCCCGCCACCCTCGGCATGGACATCGGCGGGGACTTCTACGACCTCATCAGCCTGGACGACACCACGGCCGCCGCCGTCATCGGCGACGTCCAGGGCCACGACATGACCGCGGCGGCCCTCATGGGGCAGGTGCGCACCGCCATCCACGCCCACGCGACCGCCGGCGCGAGCCCCGGCGAGGTCCTGTACCACACCAACCGGCTGCTCATCGACCTCGCGCCCGACCTGTTCACGAGCTGCCTGTACGTCAACCTCGACCTGGCGCGGCACACCGCCTGCCTGGCCAGCGCCGGACACCTCCCGCCCCTGCTGTGCCGGCCCGGCGAGCCCGCGGAGATCATCGACATACCCTCGGGGCTGCTGCTCGGGCTGGACCCGGAGTCCGACTATCCGACGCTGGAGCTGCCGCTGCCGCCCGGCTCGCTGCTCGCCCTCTACACCGACGGCCTGATCGAGGTGCCGGGCGTCGACATCGGCGAGGGCATGGAGGCCCTGGGCCGCCGCCTCACCCGCAGCGCAGGCCGCCCCCTGGCCATGGTCGCGCAGACGCTCATCGACCACGCGCTGGACGTCCAGCAGCGCACCGACGACATCGCCCTGCTGCTGCTGAAGCACGTCTGAAAATCCGAAGGTAGCTGGAACCCCCGGCTTGACTCCACGCCCGCGCGGCCCTATAAACACATTATATCTACTAAATAAGTGGGAAATAGGGAGAACCGATGAACGCTCGCGGGCTTCGCGGGGTGGTGGCCGCCGTGGCGGCTCTGGCACTCACGACCTTGACCGCGGCCTGCGGGGGGTCCGGCGGCGACAGCAAGGCCGGCACCGCGCCGGCTGAGGTGCGGCTCGGGTTCTTCCCGAACATCACCCACGCCACCGCCCTCGTGGGCGTCGAGAAGGGCCTGTTCGCCAAGCACCTCGGCAGCGGCACCACGCTCAAGACCAGCACGTTCAACGCCGGTCCCGCCGCGATCGAGGCCGTCTTCTCCGGCGCCATCGACGCCACCTACGTCGGCCCCAACCCGGCCATCAACGCCTGGTCCAAGTCCAAGGGCCAGGCCATCAAGATCGTCGCCGGAGCGGCCTCCGGCGGCGTGTTCCTCGTCGTCAAGCCCGGCATCACCACCCCCGAGCAGCTCAAGGGCAAGAAGATCGCCACCCCGCAGCTCGGCAACACCCAGGACGTCGCCCTGCGCTACTGGCTGACCGAGAAGGGCCTGAAGACCGACACCAAGGGCGGCGGCGACGTCCACATCGTCCCGCAGGAGAACTCCCAGACCATCCAGACGTTCGCCACCGGCGACATCGACGGCGCCTGGGTGCCCGAGCCGTTCGCCAGCCGCCTCATCAAGGAGAGCGGCGGCAAGGTCCTCGTCGACGAGCGCGACCTGTGGCCGAACAAGCAGTTCGTCATCACCCACCTGATCGTCCGGCAGGAGTTCCTCAAGGAGCACCCCGACACGGTCCGCAAGCTCATCGAGGCACACGTCGAGGCCAACGCGCTGATCAAGTCCGACCCGGCGGGCGCCGCCCGGACCGCCAACGCCGCGCTGGAGAAGCTCACCGGCAAGCCGCTCAAGCCCGAGGTCCTCGACAGCGCGTTCAAGAACATCACCTTCACCGACGACCCGATCGCCTCGTCGCTGGTCGGCAGCGCCGAGCACGCCACCAAGGTCGGCCTGCTGGACCCCGTCGACCTGAACGGCATCTACGACCTCAAGATCCTCAACGAGGTCCTGGCCGCCGAGGGCCAGCCGGCCATCTCGGACAAGTGACTCTCGGACCAGCGACTCTCGGACCAGCGACTCTCGGAACAACCGACTCTCGGACAACCGACGGAGGTGCCATGACCGCTCCGCTCACGGAGCAGGCCGGCGGGCGGGTCGGCGGGCAGGAGCCCGCCGTCCGCATCCAGGCCGTCTCCAAGATCTACGGGCAGGGCAAGGCGGGACTGCAGGCCCTGGACAACGTGGCCCTCGACGTCGCGCCCGGCGAGTTCGTGTGCCTGCTCGGCGCCTCCGGCTGCGGCAAGAGCACGCTGCTCTCCCTGGTCGCCGGCCTCGACGCGCCCACCGCCGGCCGCATCGACGTCGACCGCGACCGGATCGCGCTCATGTTCCAGGAGCCCGCGCTGTTCCCCTGGCTGACCGTCTCGGCCAACGTCGAGATGGCGCTGCGGGCCAAGGGCCTCAACCGGCAGGAACGGCGGGACAGCGCGGCGGAGTTCCTGGACATCGTGCACCTCGGCGGGTTCGGCAAGAAGCGGCCCCACGAGCTGTCGGGCGGCATGCGGCAGCGCGTGGCCCTGGCCCGGGCCCTCGCCCAGGACGCCGACGTCCTGCTCATGGACGAGCCGTTCGGGGCGCTCGACGCGATGACCCGCGACCTGCTCCACGACGAGCTGGAGCGCATCTGGCGCGAGCGCGACCTCGCCGTCCTGTTCGTCACCCACAACGTCCGCGAGGCCGTCCGGCTCGGCGACCGGGTCGTGCTGCTGTCCAGCCGTCCCGGCCGGGTGGTGGAGGACTTCCCGGTCACGCTGCCCCGGCCCCGCCGTACCGACTCGGCCGAGGTCGCCGGGCAGGCCGGCGAGATCACGCAGCGCCTGCGCGAGGAGGTCATGCGCCACGGCTTCACGCAGCCCGGCGCCCAGGAGGTCGCCCCCGATGGCCGCTGACACGCACGCCCGGCAGATCGCCGGGCTCGACGCCCTGGAGCTCACCCCGGCTAGGCGCGCCGGCCTGCTCACCCGCGCCTGGGCCGGCGCGTGGCCGGTCGCCCTGGCGGTGGCCCTGGTGCTCGCCGCCTGGGAGCTCGTCGTGCTGGCCGGCTGGTGGCCCGAGTACGTCTTCGCCGGGCCGCTCACCACGCTCCGCGAGCTCGGCGACCGGCTCGGCGAGGCCGAGTTCTACCAGGCCTTGTCGGTCACCATGCGCCGCGCCGTCGTCGGGTTCGCCCTCGCGATCGCCGTCGGGCTGGTCGTCGGGGCGCTGGTGTCGCGGATCCGGCCCCTGCGCCGCGCCGTCGGCTCCCTCATCACCGGGCTCCAGACGATGCCGTCCATCGCCTGGTTCCCGCTGGCGATCCTGCTGTTCGGGCTGAGCGAGAGCGCCATCCTGTTCGTGGTGGTGCTCGGCGCCGCGCCGTCCGTCGCCAACGGCCTGATCGCCGGCGTGGACTACACGCCGCCGATCCTGCTGCGGGCCGGGCACATGCTCGGCTTCCGGCGGCTCGCCCTGTACCGGCACGTCATCCTGCCGGCCTCGCTGCCGTCGTTCCTGGCCGGGCTCAAGCAGGGCTGGGCGTTCGCCTGGCGCTCGCTGATGGCCGGGGAGCTGCTGGTCATCATCGCCAACCGGCCGTCGCTGGGCGAGCAGCTGCACTTCGCCCGCGAGCTGGCCGACTCGCCCGGCCTGCTCGCCACCATGATCGTGATTCTGGTCATCGGCATCTTCGTGGACCGGCTGTTCGGCGTCGCCGACGACGCCCTGCGCCGCCGCTGGGGCCTTCACCAGGTGACCAACTGAGCGATATGCGGATCTCCGCCCGGACCCAGTACGCCCTGAGAGCCGCCGCAGAGCTGGCCGCCGCCCCACCCGGGCCGGTGCCCGCCGAGCGCATCGCGGCGGCCCAGGGCATCCCCCGCAAGTTCCTCGACAACATCCTGCTCCAGCTGCGCCGCGCCGGCCTCCTGCACAGCCAGCGCGGCCCCGACGGCGGCTACTGGCTCGCCCACCCCAAGGACCAGATCAGCCTGGCCGACATCATCACGGTGGTGGAGGGCGTCCCGGAGGGGGGTGACCACGGCGGGTATCCGGGGGTGGCCCGGCCCCTGGCGGACGTGTGGAGCGCGTTGCGGGACCACGAGGAGACGCTCCTGTCGGAGATCACCCTCGCCCACGTCGCCCAGGGAGCCCTCCCCGCCGCGCACCACCAGGACCACCAGGTCCCCGGCCCCCGCCCGCCCACGGAGGACGTGACACCGGCCGGCTCCGGGACCCGCGACGGCGACGACTGACCCCCGCCCGGGGCGACGACTGACCCCCGCCCGGGGCGGCGACTGAGCCCCGCCCCGGGGCGGCGACGGGCGCCCGGCTGGGGCGGCGACTGACCTCCGCCCGGGGCGGCGACGGGCGCCGGCCGTACCCGAGGAGGGCACTCCGTCACCGGCCGGACGGTTTCGGCGGTGGCCGGCGTGGCACAGACCCGATGTGAACGACGTCTGGGATCTGGTGGTCGTCGGCGGCGGCCCGGCGGGAGCGGCGGCGGCGCTGCGGGCGGCGCAACTGCGCCCCGGAGCGCGCGTCCTGCTGCTCGACAAGTCCGGCTTCCCGCGCGACAAGGCGTGCGGCGACGGCATCGCGGCCCACGGCCGGGACGAGCTGGCCCTGCTCGGCCTGCCGGGCCTCATCGACGACTACCGGCCCACCTCCCGCCTCTCGGTGGTGTCCCCGAGCGGCGCGCGGGTCAGCGCGGAGGCGGCCCGGCCCAACCACGTGGTGCCGCGCCGGGTGTTCGACGCCCGCCTGGTCGAGGCCGCCCGGGCGCGTGGCGTCGAGGTCCGCCGCCATCGCGTCCGCGCGATCGACCAGAGCGGGCCGTACACCGTCATCGACGCGGACATCGCCGCCCGCGCCGTCGTGGCCGCCGACGGCGCCCACTCCACGCTCCGCCGCCTCGCCGGTCTCGCGGCCAACACCGCCCAGCACACCGCCATCGCCGTCCGCGGGTACGCCGACGTGCCCGGCTCCGAGGACGCCCAGCTCATCGCCATGCAGAAGGAGGGCTGGCCCGCCTACGCCTGGTCGTTCCCCATCGGCGACGGCACCGCCAACGTCGGGTTCGGGATGCTGCTGCCCCGCCTGCACGCCGTCGGGCCACCCGGGCGGCAGGTGCTGCACGGCCGCCTCGCCGAGTTGCTGCCCGACCGTCCGGCCCGGGACCTGCGCGCCCACCACCTGCCGCTGTCCTCCGGACGGCCGGCGCCCGGCGCGGGCCGCGTCATGCTCGCCGGCGACGCCGCCAGCCTGATCAACCCGCTCACCGGCGAGGGCATCTACTACGCCCTGCTGTCGGGCCGGCTGGCGGGGGAGGCGGCCGTCGAGGCGCCCGGCGACCCGCTGCCCGTCTACCGGCGCAAGCTGCGCGCGGCCCTCGGCCCGCACCTGCGCACCACCGACGTGCTGGCCCGCCTCGCCCAGTCGCCGGGGTTCATCGACGCGGCCATCGGAACGGCGGCGCGCCGCAAGGAGGTGTTCGACCTGCTGGTGGAGGTGGGGCTGGGGGCGGGGATGGTGCCGCTGCCGATGGCGCTCGCGGTGGCCCGCCGCTGGCTGCGCGACTCCGTGTCCGGCCTCCTCCGTACGTCCCACGGCCGGTGAACCTCGTCCGGCCTCCTCCGTACGCCCCACGGCCGGTGAACCGGCCCGGCCGGTGCGGCGTCACGCGGTGAGGGCGGGGCCGTTGGCGAGCAGCACGAGGACGCCCACCGCCGCCACCCCGATCGCGGCCGCGAACGGCGCCCGCGCGGCCCGCCCGTGCAGCAGCGTGCCCGCGACCACCATCACGCCCGTCACCGCCACCGCCAGCCACCCGGCGGCGCCCGCGTCGCCAGGCGGGGCGAAGACCAGCAGCCACGTGGCCGCCAGCAGCGGCAGCGGGGCCAGCAGCCGCGTGCGCTCCGTGCCGAGCCGCTGCGGCCACCCGCGCACCCCCGCCGCCAGGTCGTGCGGGATGTCCGGCAGGACGTTCGCCAGATGGGCGCCGCACCCCAGCAGGGCCCCGGCCGCCACCGCCCACCAGGCCGGCCACGGGTGTCCCGGCAGGCCGAGCGTCACGAAGGCGGGCAGCGAGCCGAACCCCACCGCGTACGGGAGCCACGACCAGATCGTGGCCTTCACGCCCAGGTCGTAGGCCCACGCGGCGCCCACGCCGATCAGATGCGCGGCCCCGGCGAGCAGGCCGGACGCCAGCGAGAGCGGCACGCACAGCAGCAGCGCGGCGAACGCGGCGTTGCGGACGGTCCGCGCGCCGACCACGCCGTCCACGATCGGCTTGCCGGAGCGTCCGGCCGCCACGTCGAGGCGGGCGTCCACCGCGTCGTTGCACCAGCCGACCGAGAGCTGCCCGGTGAGGACGGCCGCCGCCACGAGCGCGCACCCGGCCGCGTCGCGCCCGCTCGCCACGGCGAGCGCGGTCACCAGGGACGTCACCGCGACCGTCGGCCCGGGATGGCACGCCCGCGCCAGCCCGCCGGCCACCCGCCGGAGTCCGCTCACGCGCGCCGCCTCACCACCCGTCACCCCCCGATCGTAGGCCGCGCCTGCCCGCCGCCGAGGTCCCCACGCCCCGTCACACCGCTGCCGGATGATCGAAGGGACAAGGGAATGTGGTCATCGCGATGGCTTAGCGGGCGCCCGGGAGGGAAGCGTCCCGAGGGTCGGAGTCGTACAGCGCCACGAGCCGGAGAGCCCAGATGACCCGTATCGCTGCCGTCCGCACCTCCTTCCCGCCCAACCGCTACCCCCAGGCTGAGCTGACGGACATGGCGGCGCGGATGTGCCTGCCCGACGGCGCCGACCGGCGGCTGCTCGACCGGCTGCACCGCAGCGCCCGCGTCGACTTCCGCAACCTCGCGCTCCCGATAGAGGACTACGACAAGATCGACGGCTTCGGCGCGGCCAACGACGCGTACATCGCCGCGGCCGTCGAGCTGGGCGCGGAGAGCGTGGGCGGGGCGATCAAGGCGGCTGGGCTGGAGCCGGAGGACGTGGACATGATCATGTTCGCGTCGGTGACCGGCGTGGCCGCGCCCTCGGTGGACGCCCGCCTGGTCGACCGGCTGGGCCTGCGGCGGGACGTCAAGCGCGTGCCGGTGTTCGGGCTCGGTTGCGTCGCGGGGGCGGCGGGGATCGCCCGGCTGCACGACTACCTGCGCGGCTGGCCCGGCCATGCGGCGGTCCTGTTGTCGGTCGAGCTGTGCTCGCTGACCGTGCAACGCGGTGACTCCTCGCCCGCCAACCTGGTGGCGAGCGCGCTGTTCGGCGACGGCTCGGCGGCCGTGGTGGCCTGCGGCGGCGAGCGGGAGGCGCGCGGGCCGACGGTGGTGGCCACGCTCGGCCACCTGTACCCCGACTCCGGGCACGTCATGGGCTGGGAGGTGCGCGACACGGGGTTCGGCGTGCTGCTGGACGCCAGTGTGCCGGACATGGTCCGGCGCTACCTGGCCGACGACGTGCGGGGCTTTCTCGCCGGGCACGGGCTCACCGCCCGCGACATGGCCGTCTGGGTGTGCCATCCCGGCGGCCCGAAGGTGCTGGAGGCCGTGGCCGACGTGCTCGACCTGCCGGACGGGGCCCTGGAGCTGACCTGGCGCTCCCTGGCCGCCAACGGGAACCTGTCGTCCTCTTCCGTTCTGCACGTCCTGGGTGACACGCTCGACGAGCGCCGGCCGGAGCCGGGGGAGTACGGGCTGCTGCTCGCCATGGGGCCCGGTTTCTGCTCCGAGCTGGTCCTGCTCCGCTGGTAGCCGTGTCTCCGAAGTCCGCCGATCTCGCTCCACCGCGCCGGGAGTGGCCATGCTCTGGTATCTGACGCTCATCCTGCTCGTCGGCCTGGAACGCCTGGCCGAGCTGCGCATCGCCCGCCGCAACGCCCGATGGAGCCTCGAACGCGGCGGTGTGGTCACCGGCCAGGGCCACTACCCGTGGATGGTGGCCCTGCACACCGGCCTGCTGGCCGGCGCGCCGCTGGAGGTCGCTCTGGCCGACCGGCCGTTCCTGCCCGCCCTGGGCTGGCCGATGCTGGTCCTCGTCGTCGCCGCCCAGGCGCTGCGCTGGTGGTGCATCACGTCCCTCGGCCCGCGCTGGAACACCCAGGTGATCGTGGTGCCGGGGCTGCCGCTCGTGACGCGCGGGCCGTACCGGTTCGGGTGGCTGCGGCACCCCAACTACGTCGCCGTCGTCGTGGAGGGCGCCGCGCTGCCGCTCGTCCACACGGCGTGGGTCACCGCGCTCGCGTTCACGCTGCTCAACGCGGTGCTGATGGTCGTCCGCATCCGCTGCGAGAACACGGCGCTGGCCACCGCCGGCGGGCGGGCGGTCGCGTGATCGACGTCCTCGTGGCCGGCGGCGGGCCCGCCGGCCTGGCGACCGCCATCCACGCGGCCCTGGCCGGGATGGAGGCGGTGGTCGTGGAGCCGCGCGCCACGCCGGTGGACAAGGCGTGCGGCGAGGGGCTGATGCCCGGCGGAGTGGCGGCGCTGACCGCGATGGGCGTGGAGCTCTCGGGCCGGCCGCTGCGCGGCATCCACTACCTCGACGGCCGGCACTCCGCCCGCGCCCCGTTCCGCGCCGCCGAGGGGCTGGGGGTGCGGCGGACCGTGCTCCACGCCGCCCTCGCCCGGCGGGCAGCCGAGCTGGGCGTCAAGACCGTCACGGGACGGATCGGGTCCGTGTCCCAGGACCGCGAGGGCGTGGAGGCGGGCGGGCTGCGCGCCCGGTGGCTCGTCGCGGCGGACGGCCTGCACTCGCCGATCCGCCGCTCGCTCGGCCTCGGGCTGCCCGACGGGGGCCCGCGCCGGTACGGGCTGCGCAGGCACTACCGCGTGGCCCCGTGGACGGATCACGTGGAGGTCCACTGGTCCGGCGGCGGTGAGGCGTACGTGACGCCGGTGGCCGGCGACCTCGTCGGGGTGGCGATCCTGAGCACCCGCCGGCACGGCTACGCCGAGCACCTCGACGCGTTCCCGGCCCTGCTCGCCCGCCTGCGGGGAGCGCCCGCGACGGCGGTGCGCGGCGCCGGGCCGCTGCGCCAGCGCGTGCGGGCCCGCGTTGCCGGGCGGGTGCTGCTGGTGGGCGACGCCGCCGGCTACACCGACGCGCTCACCGGTGAAGGGGTGTCGCTGGCGGTGCGGTGCGCCCGGTCATTGGTCGGCTGCCTGCGGCAGGGCCGGCCGCAGGAGTACGAGCAGGCGTGGCTGCGGCTGTCGCGGGCGCACCGGCTGCTCACGGGGGCCCTGGTGTACGCGGCCGGCCGCCCGGGCATGGCCCGCCTCGTCGTGCCGGCCGCCCAGCGCCTCCCAGGCGTCTTCACCGCTACGGTCCGCGCCCTGTCGTAGTCCCACCATCCTGGATCGTCCCAAATCTGTGCATGGCCGGGCACGCCGCCCGGCCGTCACGCGGGACCCGCCGGACACTGCTGTCATGAATGCGCGCGACACGGACGCGGCTCCGGAGCCGGCCGAGTTCGGGGGAGCGGTGTACGGCTCGCTGCTCGCGGCCTCCGTGGTCGCCGGCAGCGCCGCCGGGACGCCGAGCCCGCCGGGAGATCTGGTGCTGCTGCTGATCAGCACGGGCGTGGTGTTCTGGCTGGCGCACCTGTACGTCAGGCTGGTCGAGCGCGGCCTGTACCCGCTGACGTGGCGGCGGATACGCGCGGCCGGGCGGCAGGAGTGGCCGCTGGCCCAGGCCGCGGTGCCGCCGGCCGTGGCGGTCGCGCTGGCCTCCCAGCTGGGGATGTCGAACGAGGCGGCCACCTGGGTGGCGCTGGGCGTCGCGGTGGCGACCCAGGTCGCCTGGGCCGTCGCGGCGGCGGTGTCGGCGGGCTCGGGCAAGGGCGTGGTCGTGGTGTCGGGGATCATGAACCTGCTGCTCGGGCTGGTGATCATCGCGCTGAAGACCCAGGTCGCCGGCCACTGACGGTTCACCGCCCGGCCTCGTCGCCGGTCGCCGGTCAGGTGGTGATGCGGCCCGTCCGCACCAGCCGGTCGACGGCCTCGGCGACGGCCTCCAGCGAGGTGTGGCGCGGGCGGTGGCCCAGGAGGCGCGCGGCCTTCTCCATCGAGCAGTGGGGGCTGTGCGCGATGTGGTCGTAGGTGACGCGGGCGTCGTTCTCCGGCACCGTCTCGCGCCAGCGCTCCCACGGCAGGTACGCCAGCCGCGCCTCGCGCCCGAACCAGCCCGCCACCGCCTCGGCGTAGCCGCGCAGCGTGAGCGCGGTCGTGGCGACCGAGTGGAAGCTCTCGCCGACGGAGGCCGACGGGGCGGCCAGCGCGTCCATGAACAGCCGCGCCACGTCGTCGGCGTGGACGTGCTGGACCGTCTCCATGCCGAGGTTGGGCAGCGTGACCTCGTCGCCGTCGGCCAGCGCCTGGAACACGCCGATGTCGAGGTTGCCCGCCGGGTTGACCGGGACCCAGCCCGGCCCGGTGATGTGGCCCGGGTGGATCAGCGTGGCGGGGAACCCGTCGCGGTGCGCCCGGTCGAGCAGGTACGACTCGATGGCCGCCTTCTGGCGGCCGTACTCGCCGATGGGGCGGCGCGGCCGGTCCTCGGTGGTGGGCACCCGGGTGCTGGGGCCGTGGATCCAGATCGTGCCGCAGTGCAGGAAGTGGCGCACGCGCCCGGTCAGGGCCGTGGCGAGCCGGCGGGCGCTCTCCTCGGTGAAGCAGATGAGGTCGATGACCGCGTCGGCGTCGAGGTCGGCGATCCGCCGGCCGAACGCGCCGTCCGCCTCCTCCGCCTCGCGGTCGGCGGTCACGGTGGTGACCCGGGACCAGGCGCCGTGGGGGGTGTACGGCTCACGCTTGCCGCGGCTGACGGCCACCACCTCATGACCCGCGTCGACCAGCCGGGGGACCAGGTAGGTGCCGATGTGACCACTGGCACCGATCACCACTACGCGCATGCGCCCCAGCCTAGACCGGCGGCCCGCCCCCGTTCGAGGGGGCCGCCCTGTCCGGAGGCGCCCGCCGTGGAGTCCGGCGAGGTCAGGAGCGGAGGGCGGCGGCGACGCTGTCGGACAGCGGAGTCGTCGGGCGGCCGATGAGCCGCGACAGCTCGCCGCTCGTCCCGGCCAGCAGCCCGCGCGCGATGGCGCCGTCGATGTCGAGCAGCAGGGCGACGACGGGCTCGGGCAGGCCGGCGGCGGTGAGGATCTCCCGGTGCTCCTCGGGGGTCACGCTCCGGTACGTGATCTCCTTGCCGGACTGCCGGGACACCTCCGCCGCGTACTCGTCCAGGTCCCAGGCGACGTCGCCGCTCAGCTCGTACGCCTTGTTCTCGTGGCCCTCGCCGGTGAGCACGGCGACGGCCGCGGCGGCGTAGTCGGCGCGCGCGGCCGAGGCGACCCGGCCCCGGCCGGCGCTGCCGACGAGGGCGCCCCGCTCCAGGACCTGGCCGAGGCTCTCGGTGTAGACCTCGGTGTACCAGCCGTTGCGCAGGAAGGTGTGGGGAACGCCGGCGTCGATGATGGCCTGCTCGGTGTACTGGTGGTCGCGGGCCAGGTCGAAGTCGGCCTTCGGACCGCCGAGGACGCTCGTGTAGGCGAGGAGGGCGACCCCGGCGTCCTTGGCGGCGTCCACGACCGCCTGGTGCTGGGCGGCGCGCCGCCCGACCTCGTTGCCGGAGATGAACAGCACCCGGTCGCCGGCCGCGAAGGCGCCGCGCAGGCTCGCGGGGTCGTCGTAGTCGGCGACGCGGAGCTCGACCCCGCGGGCGGCCAGGTCGGCGGCCTTGTCCTTGTCCCGCACGACGGCCGCGACCTGGTCCGCGGGGACCCGGTCGAGCAGTTGCCGGACGACGAGGCGGCCGAGAGATCCGGTGGCTCCGGTGACGACGTACATGGTGATCCCTTTCGTGGCGGGGTGTTCGTGACCCACCATGGCACTTTCTCCTAGAAAGCGCAAACTTAAAGTAAGTGCTAACCAAGAGGTAGCATCAGGGCATGGACGCACTCGCACAGCCCGCCACCGAGGCGGAGCGGACTCTGCCGGCGCTGGAGTTCGACGTCTTCGCCCGCGCCTGCCCCTCCCGCGCGACCTTCGAGCACATCACCGGCCGCTGGGGTCCCCTGGTCCTGCTCGGCCTGCACGAGCACGCCATGCGCTTCAACGAGCTGCGTCGCCGCGTCGACGGGGTGAGCGACAAGATGCTCACGCAGACGCTGCAACTGCTCGAACGTGACGGATTCGTCGACCGGCGTGCCCGTGAGGGTTTCCCGTCGCGGGTGGACTACAGCCTCACGCCGCTCGGCGAACGCGCCGCCGTGCGGCTGTTCGCCCTCATCGAGCAACTGGAGGCGGACATGCCCGAGGTGCTGGAGGCCCAGGCCGCTTATGACAGCCGGCGTTCCGGGTGACGGACAATGGGCACGTCGCCGGCCTGCCGGAAAAGGGCGGGGGGATAAATGTCCAACTGTGAGCGGTGGAAAATCTTCGGAATGTACGCGGCCTGAACAAGGCCGTTGTCGAGGAGCGGCGCGGCCCTTTGTTTTCCGAACTCCGAGGTATCATGGCTGCATCGGAGTCGTCCCGTGCGGGCGCGTCGTCGGCGTGCGCGCCGGCGCGTCAGGCCGCTCACCGCGAGGGCGGGCGGCCTTGCGCCGCCGGTCACAGCAAGAGCTGGACCGTCGTGTTGTCACCGGCCACCAGGACGATGGCTACGACGACGGCGATCAGGCTGACGACGAGAAAGGTTCGGCGTGGCGGTCGTACGCGGAACTCTCCGTCGATCCTGATCCTCAGGTGGCGAGAGGACTTCGGCATGACGCCCTCCTTCGGGTGGGTAATGGTCCGGCGGGGTCCGCTGGTTGTGGTCCGATGGACCCCGCCGGGCTGTGATAACGAGCGTATCCCCACTAATGCACGACGCCAACGATTTCCAGCTTCAACACGTCAATAAGGATTAGTGGCGGGTGCTTCGCCGTTCTCGGTAAAGGCGCGACTACGCAAAAATCATCAGGTTGATGCCGCGCGGTGGATTGAAATGGCGAGCAGCCGAGCACCGTGACCCCGATCCCGCGGACGCGGACGCGGACGAGACGGGCCGGGAGTCGCTCCCTGAGATCCGCGTGCTCGGCCCCCGCCGGGCGGAGGGCCCCCGCCGGGCAGAAGGCCGTCGCCGGCGTGCGCGGAGGCCGGGGACGGCTTCGTCGAGCGGCGGTACGGCTCGCAGCGTGGCAGTCTCGCCACATGCCCCGGACGGATTGCTCCGCGATATTCCTGGCGGTCGGCACGGCATTTCTCGCCGTACGGACGAATGCGCCGGGATTTATACTCGGATAAAAGCGGAGTTATTCGGAAATATCGGCGTCGGCGGTGAGGGCGCGCGCCACCGTGAGGCTGTCCTCGTAGATGTGGTACCGCGTGATCAACCCGTCCTCGACCGTGAGGTGGAGCGCGAAGGCCGAGGTGTAAGCCTGCCCGTTCGCCCGCACGGTCTGCCTGATGTGCCCCAGGACGACCGCGTCGGCCCCGTCCACCAGGATCCGCGTGACCGACGTGCCGTTCAGCTCGGGCACGTGGTACGCCTCCAACATGCGGAAATGTCCGGCCACGTCACCCCGGCCGGTACGCCGCCGGATCCACGGCACGGCGGGGTGCCCCTCCTCCGGCCAGTCGAGCTGCCAGTCGATCTCCTCGGCGAACAGCTCGGCGGCCCCGTCGTGGTCGCCCTTGGCCATCCGGCCGAGCAGCTCTTCGACGATCTTCCGGGTCATGACGGGTCCCTTTCCTTAGACTGTGCGGCCAGTCTCGTGGAAGCCGATAGGCAAGTCGATTACCTCTCACGTAAGCGTTCCGCCGTACCCGGCGTTCCCGCGCGCCGCCCTCCACCCCAGGTTCGACGCCCGGGGAGGCGCCGGGTCAGCGGAGCTGGATGCCGATGACGCAGGTGTCGTCGTCCGTGTCGGACCTGCTGTACGTGAGCAGGTGGTCGAGCCGCTGCTCCAGCGACGACACCTCGGCCGTGGCGACCGTGAGGAGCTGCCGCTGGGAGTGCTCCAGGCTGCGGTCCTTCCGCTCGATGAGCCCGTCGGTGTACATGAGCAGCACGTCGTCCTTGAGGAGCTGGACGCTGCCCTCGTCGTACCTCGCCTCGGACAGCGCCCCCAGCAGGACGCCGTCGATCATCGGCAGCTCCGACGACTCGCCGTCGCGCACCATGATCGGCGGGAAGTGCCCGGCCCTGGCCCAGCGCAGCACCCGTGTCTCCGGGTCGAACAGCGCGCAGACGGCCGTCGCCGTCACCTGCTCGGTCAGGTGGTGGGCGACGAGGTTGAGCCAGGTGAGGAGCTGCGCGGGCCCGGCGCCGGTGGTGGCCAGGCCGCGCAGCGCGTTGCGCAGGACCACCATGCCGGTGGCCGCCTCGATGCCGTGGCCGGCCACGTCGCCGAGCGACAGCAGCACCTGCTTGGACGGCAGCACCACGCAGTCGTACCAGTCCCCGCCGACCAGCGCCTCCTCCTCGGCGGGCCGGTAACGGACGCCGATCCGGAGGTCGAACGCCTCGATCGGGCCGTGCGTGGGCGGCATGATCGCCTGCTGGAGCTGGAGAGCCAGGCGGTTGCGCTCGGCCGCCTGCTGCTCGCTGTGCGCGAGCTGGTCACGCGTCGCGGCGAGCGCCACCTCCGTCCAGTGCTGTGCGGAGATGTCCTGGTACGCGCCACGCACGCAGAGCAGCCGCCCGTTGGCGTCCAGCACCGGCTCGGCGACCACCCGGATGTGCCGTGACACCCCGTCGGAGCGCCGGAGCCGGAAGGCGGTGGACGCGGGCCGCTGGTGGTGCAGCAGCCCGCGCAGGAAGCGGCCGAGGGCGACCCCGTCGTCCGGGTGGGCGTGCCGCGGGAGCTGCTGGAGCGGGATGGGCGCCGCGTTGGCCGGCAGGCCGAGCAGGGAGAAGAGCTGGCCGTTCCAGGTGATCTCGCCGGTGACGACGTTCTCCTCGAAGCCGCCCATGCGGCCGAGCCGCTGCGCGTGCTGGAGCAGCCCCGCCACCCGCGCCGCCTCGTCCAGCACGCGCCACACCAGCAGCACGCAGTCGCCGTGGCGGCTGACGCTGACGTTGGCGACGGCGGTCAGCGGCACCTGGTCGATGATGGCCGTCAGCTGCATCCGCTCGGTCCGGAACGCCTCGCCGGTGGCGTGGACGCGCTCGACCTTCTCGAACAGCCCGCCCTCGCCCGCCGCCATCGGGTACGCCTCCAGCAGCAGCGCGCCGTTGACCGCGGCCCGGGGGCGGCCCGCGAAGTCGACGAAGTTCGTGTTGGTGTGCTGGATGAGGAAGTCGACGAGCCGCCCGTCGGCGTCGAGGTGGGGTCGCAGGACGAGGGCGGGGTCGTGCAGGCCGTCGGCCAGGTCGATCAGGTCCGACTGGGGCGGGCGCAGGACCGCCTGCAAGGCCGGGTGCCCCTCCAGGGTGTGGGCGATCAGCTCGGCCAGCGCCTCCACCTGCCGCTGGACCGACTGCGGCTGCGGCGGCAGACGATGAGTCCAGGCGATCTCCAGCACGCCGAGGATGCGTCCTCCGGTGCCCGCGGGGACGGTGACCCGGCCACCGCTCTGCGAGGGCTGATGGCCGATCGAGGGCAGGCCGAACTCCGACAGGTCGGCGAACCACACGGTGCCCCGCTCCACCAGCGCCTGCCGGGCGGGCGTCGCGACGCCGGGCGGCACGTACCGCCACCGCTCCGCCTCACCGGCCGCGAACCCCGCCGCGCCGGCCAGGGTGAGAGAGCCGTCCGTGCCGGCCGCCCACACGGCGACGGCCGTGGCGCCGAGCGGCGACAGCGCGTGCTGGAGCAGCGACTCGCTGACCGTCTGGGTGTCGTCCGCGGCGAGGACCCCGCTCTCCGCGGTGCGCAGCCGTACGGCGATCGACGCGTGGTCGCCGGAGTCGCCGGGGTCGCCGCCACCGGGGCTGGGCGCGGCGCCCTCGCGGCCGGTGGCCGCGCTGACGAACTGGCTGGCCGCCTCGGTCAGCCGGTCCTGCGCGGCCTGGTTGACGATGTCGGCGGCCAGTTCGAGCTGCGTCAGCCGGGTCTGCTCGGCGAGGGCGGCGAGCTGCCTGGCGGCCTCGGCCGGGTTGCAGCCCAGCCGCTCCACCAGGATGCCCTTGGCCAGCTCGATCAGGGCCCGGCCGTCGGCCGCCGCGTGCGCCTCGCGCACCTCACGGCGCAGCCGCTCCACGGTGGCGGCCAGCCGCCCGAGGCGGGTGCCCTCATCGGCGGGCTGCTGGGAGTCGTGCACGTCCTGCTCCTCGACGCTGGTCGTAGCTGCTGTGGGCCCGGGCGGGCGGGATGGCGCCGCGAGCGGCTACCTGCCCAGCCGGCGCTGGATCCGGGCCAGCAGGTCGTCGGCGTCGACCGGCTTGGTGACGTAGTCGCTCGCCCCCGAGGCCAGGCTCTTCTCCTGGTCGCCCGGCATCGCCTTGGCCGTCACCGCGATGATGGGCAGGTCGGCGTACTGCGGCATCGCCCGGATGGCCACCGTGGCCGCGTAGCCGTCCATCTCCGGCATCATCACGTCCATCAGCACGATGTCGATCTCCGGGTGGGCGGTGAGGGTCTCGATGCCCTTGCGGCCGTTCTCGGCGTGCAGCACCTGGAGGCCGTGGATCTCCAGGATGCCGGTCAGCGCGTACAGGTTGCGGGCGTCGTCGTCGACGACCAGCACGGTACGGCCGGCGAGCGACCCGTCGCCCGCCTGCGTCACCGGCCGCTGCACCTCCTCGGGCCTGACCAGCGGCAGCACGTCGTGCGGACCCTCGGCCGACAGGTGCAGCGCGATGCGCTCACGCAGCTCGTCCAGGCTGGAGAGCAGTTCGAGCGGCTGGGTGCCGGTGCGGGCCTGCAGGTTGGACTCCTGCCCGGGGTCCAGCCGCCAGTTGTTGTAGGCCAGGACGGGCACGCCCCGCAGCGCCGAGTCGCCGTCCATGTCCTCCAGGAAGCGCAGCGCCGCGCCGTCGGCCATGTCCAGCTCCAGCACGATGCAGTGGTACGCCTGGGCCGCGAGGGCGGTGGCCGCCTCCTGCACCCCGACGGCGTTGATGACCTCGACGGGCCCGCGCTGGTCGCCCCGGTCGCGGTTGTTGGCCAGGTCGGCCACCGCGCTCTCGGCCACCAGCGACAGCAGCCCGCGATCGCGGCCCTCGATCACCAGCAGCCGGCGCTGCTGCTGCGGCTGGGGCGGCGACACCGCCGGCGTGACGGTCACCGAGCCGGACTCCAGCACCTCGCGGGCGTCGCGCTCCCGGGCGGAGGAGCCCGCCGGCGGCTCGTCGAAGTCGGGGCGCGCCACCGGCAGGTAGAGGGTGAACACGCTGCCCTTGCCCGGGGAGCTCTGGGCGGTGATCGCGCCGCCGAGCAGGTAGGCGATCTCGCGGCTGATCGACAGGCCGAGCCCGGTGCCGCCGTACTTGCGGCTGGTGGTGCCGTCGGCCTGCTGGAACGCCCCGAAGATGGCCTCCAGGTGCTGCTCGGCGATGCCGATGCCGGTGTCCTTGATCCGGAAGGCGATGGCCGAGCCGTGCATGCGCACCGAGGACGGGACCTCGGTGGTCGAGGCCGGCTCGATGTGCAGCTCGACGCTGCCCGCCTCGGTGAACTTCACCGCGTTGGACAGCAGGTTGCGCAGGACCTGGCGGAGCCTGGAGTCGTCGGTCAGCACGTCGACCGGGACGCCGGCGGCCGTGGTGACGACGAAGTCGAGGCTCTTCTGCATGGTCATCGGGCGGAACGTGGCCTCGATGTCGTCGAGGAGCTGCCGCAGCGGCACCCGCTCGGGCGCGATGTCCATCTTGCCCGCCTCGACCTTGGACAGGTCGAGGATGTCGTTGATGAGCTGCAGCAGGTCGGAGCCGGCCGAGTGGATGATGCTCGCGTACTCGACCTGCTTCGGGGTGAGGTTGCGCGTGTGGTTCTGCGCCAGGAGCTGGGCCAGGATGAGCAGGCTGTTGAGCGGGGTGCGCAGCTCGTGGCTCATGTTGGCCAGGAACTCGCTCTTGTACTTCGAGGCCAGCGCGAGCTGCTGGGCGCGGGTCTCCAGCTCCTGCCGGGCCTGCTCGATCTCCAGGTTCTTGGTCTCGATGTCACGGTTCTGGGTGGCCAGCAGGGCCGCCTTCTCCTCCAGCTCGGCGTTGGAGCGCTGGAGCTCCTCCTGCTGGTTCTGCAGCTCCTCCGAGCGGGCCTGGAGCTCCGCGGTGAGCCGCTGCGACTCGACGAGCAGCTCGTCGGTGCGGGCGTTGGCGATGATGGTGTTGACGTTGACGCCGATGGCCTCCATCAGCTGGTCCAGGAACGCCCGGTGGACCGCGGTGAACGCGTAGACCGAGCCCAGCTCGATGACGCCGAGCACCTGCTCCTCGACCACGATCGGCAGCACGATGACCGAGGTCGGCGTGGTCTCGCCGAGCGCGGAGGAGACCTTGACGTAGTCGGCCGGCACGCCGTCCATCGCGATCGTGCGCCGGGTGCGGGCGGCCTGCCCGATCAGCGACTCGCCCAGCCTGAAGCGGGTGGGCCGGTCGGTCCCGGCCGGGTAGCCGTAAGCGTTGATGAGCTTCAGCTCGGCGCCGGCCGGCGACTCCTCGGCGAGGAAGAAGGCGCCGTACTGGGCGGCCACGAGCGGGGCCAGCTCGCTCATGACCAGCTCGGCCACGGCGCTGAGGTCGCGGTGGCCCTGCATGAGGCTGGAGATGCGGGCCAGGTTGGACTTGAGCCAGTCCTGCTCCTGGTTGGCGCGGGTGGTCTCGCGCAGCGAGCCCACCATCGAGTTGATGTTGTCCTTCAGGTCGGCCAGCTCACCCTCGGCGTCCACCGTGATGGAGCGGGTCAGGTCGCCGGAGGTGACGGCGCTGGTGACCTCGGCGATGGCACGCACCTGGCGGGTGAGGTTGCCGGCCAGCTCGTTGACGTTCTCGGTGAGCCGCTTCCACGTGCCGGAGACGCCCTCGACCTCGGCCTGGCCGCCCAGCCGGCCCTCGCTGCCCACCTCGCGGGCGACGCGGGTGACCTCGGCGGCGAACGAGGAGAGCTGGTCGACCATCGTGTTGATGGTGGTCTTGAGCTCCAGGATCTCGCCGCGGGCGTCGACGTCGATCTTCCTGGTCAGGTCGCCCCTGGCGACGGCCGTGGTGACCTGGGCGATGGAGCGCACCTGGTTGGTCAGGTTGTCGGCCATCGAGTTGACGTTGTCGGTGAGGTCCTTCCACGTACCGGCCACGTTGGGGACCCGGGCCTGGCCGCCGAGCTGGCCCTCGGTGCCGACCTCGCGGGCGACGCGGGTGACCTCGTCGGCGAACGCGGACAGCGTGTCGACCATCGTGTTGATCGTCTGGGCGAGCGCGGCGACCTCGCCGCGGGCGTCGACCGTGATCTTCTGCGACAGGTCGCCCTTGGCGACCGCGGTGGCCACCTGCGCGATGGACCGCACCTGGCCGGTCAGATTGGAGGCCATGAAGTTGACGTTGTCGGTGAGGTCCTTCCAGGTGCCCGACACGCCCCGCACGGTGGCCTGGCCGCCGAGCTGGCCCTCGGTGCCGACCTCGCGGGCGACGCGGGTCACCTCGTCGGCGAAGGCGGAGAGCTGGTCGACCATCGTGTTGATGGTCTCCTTCAGCTCCAGGATCTCGCCCCGGGCATCCACCCGGATCTTCTGCGACAGGTCGCCCTTGGCGACCGCGGTGGTGACCTCGGCGATGGAGCGCACCTGGGCGGTCAGGTTGTCGGCCATGACGTTGACGGACTCCGTCAGCGCCTTCCACGTGCCGGACACGCCCTTGACGTCGGCCTGGCCGCCCAGCCGCCCGTCGGTGCCCACCTCGCGGGCGACGCGGGTGACCTCGTCGGCGAACGAGGACAGCTGGTCCACCATGGTGTTCAGCGTGTTCTTCAGCTCCAGGATCTCGCCCCGGGCCGACACGGTGATCTTCTGGGACAGGTCGCCGCGGGCGACGGCGGTGGCCACCTGCGAGATGTTGCGGACCTGGGCGGTGAGGTTGCCGGCCATGTAGTTCACCGAGTCGGTGAGGTCGCGCCACGTGCCCGCGACACCCTTCACGTCGGCCTGGCCGCCGAGCTGGCCCTCGGTGCCGACCTCGCGGGCGACGCGGGTGACCTCGTCGGCGAACGAGGAGAGCTGGTCGACCATCGTGTTGACGGTGTTCTTCAGCTCCAGGATCTCGCCCCGGGCGTCCACGGTGATCTTCTGGGACAGGTCGCCCTTGGCGACCGCGGTGGTGACCTCGGCGATGGAGCGCACCTGGCTGGTGAGGTTGCCGGCCATGGCGTTGACCGACTCCGTCAGGTCCTTCCAGGTGCCCGACACGCCGGGCACCTCGGCCTGGCCGCCGAGCCGTCCGTCGGTGCCCACCTCGCGGGCCACCCGGGTCACCTCGGAGGTGAACAGCGAGAGCTGGTCGACCATGCCGTTGAAGACCAGGGCGATCTCGCCCAGCAGCCCGCCGGCGTCGTCCGGCAGCCTGGTGCCGAAGTCGCCGTCACGTACGGCGGTCAGCCCGGCCAGGAGCTGCCGGAGCTCCAGCTCCTGCGCCTTGCTCACACCTCGGCCGGGGCGTGCCTGCTGGCGGGAGCCGCTGGCCGTCGTCTCGCCCATGTTCACCCTCGTTCCGCTGTCCGGCATGCGAGTGCACGTCCGATCATCATTATCGCCATATGGGGCATAACGGGCGGCCGATCCGAGGGCCGCGCAGAGAATGTACCGGCAAGTAAGCCCTGTCGGTACACATGGGAGACGAGCGTGCGGGTG
This sequence comes from Nonomuraea sp. 3-1Str, assembly GCF_031570565.1. Classification (NCBI taxonomy): domain Bacteria; kingdom Bacillati; phylum Actinomycetota; class Actinomycetes; order Streptosporangiales; family Streptosporangiaceae; genus Nonomuraea; species Nonomuraea sp. 3-1Str. Next base: position 23,103 of record NZ_JALHBK010000045.1, on the reverse strand, counting down.
CGCGGCTCAGCCGTCAGGCCGAGCCGCGCGGGCGCCCGGCGGGCGCCTGAAGATCGGAGGACGTCACCAGTTCGCGGGCAGGCCCGGGACCGTGGCGGGCAGGGCGTGGCCCGGCGGGTGGATGACGTACACGATGCCGCCGCTGCTGGAGCTGCGCTGCCAGACGTTCTCGAAGTCCGCCCGCGGGTACACCCGGCGCACCGCGTCGTTGTCGGACGACGCCGGGTCGTTGGCGATCACGTCACCGGTGGAGGTGAAGCCGACGACCACCATGATGTGCCCGTTGGTCCCGTAGCCCGCGCCCGGCAGCTCGCCCTTCTTGAACGACTGCGACGTGATCACCGGGATGCCCGCGGAGATGAACCGTTCCAGCTCCGTGAGCGACCGCAGCCGCGTCACGAACCCGTCCATGCCGTACCGCCCCGCGTAGGCGGTGTTGAACGGCCAGTTGCCCGCCCCCTGGTAGGCGTGGTCGTAGCTGTAGCGCGCGGCGTAGTCCACCTCGGGGTCGGGATCCGAGGGGTCCACCCAGGCGGTGTCCGCGGCGCTCGGCCCCTGGCCCCAGTAGCCGAGGACCATCGTGGTCGAGGTGGGGCTGCACCACGCCTGGCCGCCGCCGTCCCATTCGGGGTAGTGGCCCTCGTGGACGTTCTGCGAGCGGCGCGGCACGGGCAGCTCGACGCCCCACGCGCCGCCGGCCGGGCTGGCGGGCACGGTCTTGCGCTCAGGCACGTTGGAGGCCATCGCGCCGAGCGTGCGCACCCGGGGCGTGAGGCCGGAGCCGGGCGTCCGGTAGAGGGTGAGGCGGAGCTGGTAGGCGTTGATCTGGCGGCCGGCCGCGGCGACCAGCGTGTCGACGGAGACGGTGGCGTCGGCGTCGCCCTGGCCGGGCACCGAGGTGCGGCGGATGGCGTCCTCTCCGTACGCCCAGCGGCCGAGCACGTACCACTTGGTCAGCCCCGCGGCGTTGCGGGCACGCGCCTCGACCTGCATCCAGCTCCCGGCCGGGATGTCGGCGGTCCAGGAGGCGATCAGCTCGGTGGCGGGGAAGCCGACCTGCTCCTCGGGGCCGGTCCAGCGGGCGTACTCCCACGTCCTGGTGCCGAGCGCGTCGGTGTAGGAGGTGGTGCCGGCCGCGGAGGCGAAGGACAGGCCGTCGCCGTCGCCGGCGGTCCCCTCGGGCGCGCCGGTGGAGAAGTCGGACCGCCGGTAGGCGACATCCGAGGTGCCGGCCGCCGGTTTGGCGCGGACCGCTCCAGCGGCGGGACCGGTAAAGGTCGTGACCACTAAGACGGTGGAGACGAACATGGATAAAGCGCGCATGTAGCCACCTTGCTCGGACGCCGCTCGACGCGGCAGACAGTAAACAGATCGGGCATGCGACCGCATCGGGAGATCTACGTATGGCCAGCAAGAGGACCATGTTTCTGCCGATTCGTGAACAGGCTGTTAGCGGTCCGTGACCGCCTTCGACGGCTTCTCCCGCTCGCCGTCCGTTCCCGAAATCACCCGAAATCCGGTGGATCACTACTCTGCCGGCATCCCGTCGAGGAGCTCGGCGAGGAGGGCCGCGTCGATCGCGCCCGAGGGCGTGCGGGCGCCCGCCAGCACGGAGGCCGCGAGGGGATGCCCGGCGTCGGCGGCGCGCCGCAGCCACTTCTCGGCCTCCGTGTCCTCCCGCTTGGCGCGGTGCGCCCTGGCCAGCCGGTACGCGGCTCCGGCGTGGCCCCGGTCGGCCGCCAGCCGGAAGAAGAACATCGCGCAGCTCGGCCGGGGAGGGTCGGCCTCCTGGTAGCCGACGCCGTGCAGGTAGGCGTGCCCGGCGGCGCGCTCCTGGGGGCGGGGATGGTTGAACAGCTCGGTGGCCTCGTGCCTGCCGGCGTCGCCCGCCCGGCGCAGCCAGTCGCGCGCCACGTCCGGCTGGTTCCTCAGCAGCGTGACCACGGCCAGCCGCATGCAGTCCAGCCCGTCGCCGGGGTCGCTCCGGCGCAGCAGGCGCAGGCCGGTCCTGCCGTAGATCCGCAGCAGCTCCCGGTCCTCCTCGGACACGGGCTCCACCGGGTCCGGCCCCTGCTCGGGCACCTGCGCCACCGGCTGGTCCGCGTACGCGGCGACCGCCCGGGCCGCGTACCCGGTCATCGCTCGGGTCTCGTGGTCCGCGACGGTCCGCGGGGCGGAGGCGAACATGGTGGTGGCGGGTGCGGCGACGGCGAGCGCGGTGGCTCCGCTCAGCGCGGGGAGAGGGGTGAGCGCGGCGGCGGCCCCGCCGGCGTCCTGCGCGGCCCGCCAGTGCTCGTTCCACGTCTGGACGTCGCCCATGCCGCCCACGTCCAGACCCGCCTGCCGGGCCGCGGCGGCGCAGGCCGTGACGAACGCGTACACGAACGGCCACTTCGGCACCCGCTTCCGCTTGCCGGTGAGGACGTCGGACACGGTGCTCTTGCGCAGCTCCAGGTGCGGTCCGTTGGAGCGTGACAACCGGCACAGCTCCGACAGCGCCGGGTATCCGGCCAGCGCGTGCAATTCCCTGAGCCGCATGACGAAGGGGCACGGCACCCCGTCGCGAGGTAGTTCGGTCATCGCCCCAGCCGAAAATGAGTGATCTTTGATAAACGGCGGATAACAGGAGTCATCCTGGCACCACCGGACGCACAAGCACGGCCAGATCCGAGATTTCCGATTGTCCGGGATCAACCGGTGACTTTGCCGTGTGAGAGCTCGTCTGTTGCCGCACACTTCCGCACACAGCCGGACGCGCCCGCATGGCGGCGAATGCTTCCGGACAATCCCGGACGATCCCGGATGATGAGCGCCGCTCATTCTCCGCTTTTATATAGCCTTTTGTCCGGATACAGCGGTATTTGCTCCGGAGTTGTACGGAGGCGTTTGGACCGGTGGCACCCGAGCCGTTCTCCTCGGCATCGTTGGCCGCATCCCGATCGCCGACCATGGAGACGAGAGCTCATGCCGTGTGCCGCCGCCGCTCCGCACACCTTCCTGCGCGTCACCGGTGACCGGCGGCCGGGCCGTCCGCCGGGGCCGTGGGCCCACGACGACGACCAGCTCCTCATCCTCCTGGTGACGACCTGGGCGCTGGCCACGGGCCGCACGCCTCCCGGCCGCCCCGCCGACCGGCTGACGGCCGAGGAGCTGATCGAGTTCTGGGCCGACGAGCAGACCGCCGCCGGCCACCCTCCGACGCCCTGACCCACCTCACTTCAGAAAGGACACCCATGGGCATTCCCTGCTGTCACCACCCGGCGCTGCCCGCGCCCGGCTCGCGGGCCGCCGTGATCGTCGTCGTCGTCATCGTGTCGGGGGCGGTGGTGGTGCTGTTGCGCGCGGGCGTCGGCGTCGAAGGCGCGACGGCCCTCCTGGCGGCGATCACGGCGTGCGTCGCCGGCGTCGCCCGCCACCTGCACCCCCGCACCGGTTAGCCGTACGTGGAGAAACCAGTCGTACCAGGAGAAGAGGATGGCAAGCGCGCCCGCCGGGCGGCCATCATGGATCCCATGGCCATCCGCACCGCCGGCCCCGGCGACCTGCCCGACCTGCTTTCCCTGGCTGTCGCCTTCTACGCGGAGGACGGCTTCACCACCTCGCGCGACGACCTGCGCGCCAACCTGGCCCACCTGGTCGCCTCGCCCGCCGCCCGCGTCGCGGTGAGCGAGGCGGAGGGCCGCGTCGTCGCGTTCGCGATCACCACGACCTCCTTCGGGCTGGAGTCGGGGCTGATCGCCGAGCTGGAGGACCTGTACGTCGTCCCGGAGGCGCGCCGGCGGGGCGAGGCGGAGCGGCTCATCGACGACAGCCTGCGCTGGGCTGCCGGACAGGGATGCGCGGCGGTCGAGATCGTCGTCGCCCCCAACGGCCTGGACGTGAGCCACCTGTTCGCCTACTACGGCAAGCGCGGCTTCCGCGACGAGGGCCGCCGCCTCCTCACACATCCCGTGTGAGCGACACATCCCGGGTGAGCGCCGGTCAGAGGACCTTGCTGAGGAAGGCGCGGGTGCGGGGGTTGCTCGGGTTGTCCAGCACCTCGGCGGGCGGCCCCGACTCCACGACGACGCCGCCGTCCATGAAGACCACCCGGTCCGCCACCTCCCGCGCGAACCCGACCTCGTGCGTGACGACGAGCATGGTGAGCCCGTCGTGGGCCAGGCCCTTCATGGTGGCGAGCACCTCGCCCACCAGCTCGGGGTCGAGCGCGCTGGTCGGCTCGTCGAACAGCATGAGCTTGGGCTCCATGGCCAGCGCGCGGGCGATGGCGACGCGCTGCTGCTGGCCGCCGGAGAGCTGCCTGGGGTAGCTGCCCGCCTTGTCGCTCAGCCCGACCCGCTCCAGCAGGGCCGCGGCGCGGGCACGGGCCTTGGCGCGGGACTCGCGGCGCACCCCGACGGGCGCCTCCATGACGTTCTGCACCACCGTGAAGTGCGGGAACAGGTTGAACTGCTGGAAGACCATGCCGATCTCCCTGCGCTGGCGGGTGATGTCGCGGTCGCGCAGGTGGTGGACCCGGCCGCCGGAGGCGGAGAACCCGATCAGCTCGCCGTCGACGTGGATGGCGCCGCCGTCGATGGTCTCCAGGTGGTTCACGCAGCGCAGGAACGTCGACTTGCCGGACCCCGACGGCCCCAGGATGACGACGACCTCGCCCCGCCCGACGGTCAGGTCGATGCCCTTGAGCACCTCCAGGTGGCCGAAGCTCTTGCGGACGGCCCGCGCGTGGACCATGGGCATGCTCATGACGGCGTCTCCTCGCGGGTCGGGGCGGCGGCCGGGCGCCGTCGGCGCAGCAGCAGGAAGCTCCAGAAGCTCTGCGGGGCGTTGCGGGTGGCGCCGCGCGCGTAGTGCCGCTCGATGAACGACTGCCCGACGTACAGGACGGACGTGATCACGAGGTACCAGACGCACGCGACGATCAGCAGCGGGATGGTCTGGAAGGTGCGGTTGTAGATGGCCTGCACGGTGTAGAGCAGGTCGGCCAGCGCGATGACGCTGACCAGCGAGGTGGCCTTCAGCATGCTGATGACCTGGCTGCCGGTCGGCGGCACGATGAACCGCATCGCCTGCGGCATGACGATCCGCCGGAACGTGCGCCCCCGGCTCATGCCGAGCGCCGACGCGGCCTCCGACTGGCCGGGGTCCACCGACAGCAGCCCGCCGCGGATGATCTCCGCCATGTACGCGGCCTCGTTCAGCCCGAGGCCCAGGACGGCGGCCAGCAGCGGCGTGATCAGCTGGTTGGTGTCGGCAGACAGGAACTCCGGCCCGAACGGCACTCCGAACGAGATCCGCGGCATCAGGGCCGACAGGTTGTACCAGAGCACGAGCTGCACCAGCACGGGCGTGCCCCGGAAGAACCACACGTACAGCCCGGAGACCAGCCGCGCGACCGGGTTGTGCGACAGCCGGCCCATCGCGACGAGCACCCCGCCGACCACGCCGACGGCCATGGCGATGACCGTCAGGAAGAGGGTCGTCATGATGCCGGCGCCGATCACCTGGGCGTTCAGGTAGCGGCCGACCACGTCCCACTGGAAGTTGGGGTTGGTGACGAGGAGGCTGACGAGCTGCGCGGCCAGGACCAGCAGCACGGCCGAGGCCACCCAGCGCAGCGGGTGGCGCGTGCGGGAGGCTCCCGCGACGTCGACCTCCGGGGGCGAGCTCCGCTCGGTGACGGCCGTCACGACTGCGCCGCCAGGTTGACGCCGGCCTGCTTGATCATGTTGCCGCCGGTGCCCCACTTCTTCATGACCTTCTCGTACGTGCCGTCGTCGATCAGCTTCTGGAAGCCGTCCTTGACCACCTCACGCAGCGGGGAGTCCTTGGCGACGACGGCTCCCTGGTAGAGGTCGTCGAAGCCGTTGGCCTTGCCGGTCCCGGCCAGCTCCAGCTCGCCGCCCGACTGCTGCGTGAAGTACGTCAGCGGGGCCTGGGAGGAGAAGAACGCGTCGGCGCGGTTGGAGCGGACCGCCAGGATCGAGGTGGGCTGGTCCTTGTACGACTGCACCTCGATCTTCTGCTTGCCGTCCTTGACGCAGGTGGCGGACTGCCCCTTGATCACCTTCTCGGCGGAGCCGCCGGACATGACGGAGATCCGCAGCCCGCACGTGTCGGCGATCGACTGGATGCCGCGCGGGTTGCCCTTCGGCACGGCGAAGACCACGAACTCCTGCACCCAGTCGACGAAGTCGTTGGCCACCTGGCGCTCGGGGAAGTCGCCGACCGGGCCGAGGGCCAGGTCGTAGCGGCCCGCCTTGATGCCGGTGAGCAGGCTGGGCAGCCCGTCCACGGTCACGTGCTCGATCTTGACGCCGAGCAGTCCGCTCAGCTCCGCCGACAGGTCGGCGGTCACACCGGTCAGCGACTTGCCGTCGGTGCCCGCGATCTCGTACGGGGGGAAGGAGCCGTTGTTGACCGATACCAGCCTGCCCGCCGTCTTCACCTTGTCGGGCAGGCGGTCGTACAGGGCCTGGTCCTTGGCGTGGGTGGCGGCGGCCGGGGCGGAGGAGGCGGCGCCGACCGCGCCCTCGCTCTCCGGCGGGTTGGCGCCGCAGCCGGCCAGCAGCAGGGCGGTCGCCACGACGGCGGGGGTCGTCTTACGCATCGAGGCTCCTCGGGCTGGGGTTCACGGTGAAGCGCCGGTTGGCGAGGACGGGGAGGGTGAGGCGGGCCTGCGCGAGATCCTCTGCCGAGGCCGTGCCCCACAGCAGGCCGGGCGTGTCGCCGAGCCGGGCCCGGCAGACGCCGAGCGGGTCGACGAACATGCTCGCGCCGATGTTGCGGCGGCCGCACTCGCCGGAGGCGGCCACGTAGTACGTGTTCTCCAGGGCGCGGGCGGTGACCATGACCTCCCAGTGCCACTCCTTGGCGGGGCCGCGCACCCAGGCGGCGGGCAGCGCCACGACCTGGGCGCCCTGGTCGGCGAGGAGCCGGGCCATCTCGGGGAAGCGCACGTCGTAGCAGGTCATCAGGCCGACCTTCCAGCCGGCGCAGTCGAGGACGACGGGGGAGTCGTCGCTCGCGAGCACGTTGTCGGACTCGCGCCGGCCGAACGCGTCGTACAGGTGCAGCTTGCGGTAGGTGGCGACGATCTCGCCGTCGCGCAGCGCGACCAGCGTGTTGATCACCCGGCCGTCCTCGGCGGGCTGGTGCATGCCCACGATGACCGTGGTGGCGGTGCCGCGGGTCCGCTCGGCCAGGCCGGTGACGAACGGGCCGTCGAGCGGCTGCGCCGCCTGCCTGATCCGTACCGGGTCGTCCACGAACAGGGCCATCGCGCCCTCGGGCAGGACGAGCAGGTCGGCGTTCCCGGCGATGGCCTCGTCGAGCAGGCCGGCGCACGCCTTCAGATTGGCCTCCCAGTCCTCGCCCGAGGCGAACTGGCCGACGGCCACGCGCAGATCCTTCATGCGGTGAAGACCTCCTTCGGGTCGATGGGGGAGGCGGCGATGCCCTGGGCGTGCAGCTCCTCGCAGAAGGCCGCGGTCATCGCGGCGTTGGCGCCGGCGCCGTACGGCATCCAGTCCTCGCCGAACACCTCGCTGGTGCGGCTGAGGCCGGCCAGCAGCCACGGGGTGGTGTCGGCGAGCAGCCGCCGCCGCGCCACCCAGTGCCGCTTGGACTCCTCGAACAGCTCCTGTACGGCCTCCGGCAGCCAGGGGTGCCGCCGGACGACCTCGCTCCTGATCGTCACCAGGTGGATGCCGGGGACGAACCCGTGGCGGCGGTAGTAGTCCAGCTCGGCCGCCGGGTGGTCGGCCAGCAGGTGACGGAACCGGCTCTGCGGCGTGAAGAAGCCGCGGGGCATGAACGGCGTCATGAGGGCGTCGATCCGGCCGGCGGCCAGGTCCTCGGCGAGCGAGCCGTCGGTCACGCCGACGTTGTCCGGCAGCGCGCCCTGGCCGACCCGGTCCTTGCCCGGCTCGGGGGCGTCCACGGCGCCGACCGTCCAGGTGATGCCGCCCAGGTCGACGCGGGCCTCCCGCAGCAGCGCCCGGGTCCAGGTGTTGCCGGAGTCGGGCCAGCCGGTGAGGCCGACGCGGGCGCCCTTGAGGTCGGCGAGGTCACCGGCGTCGCTGTCGCGGCGCACCAGCACGCATCGCTGCCGGAAGCCGCGCATCACGAACACGGGCAGGCCGACCAGCCGGTCGTCGCCCCGGGCCCGGCCGAGCACGTACCTGCTGAAGGACGTCTCCCCGCCGTCCAGCTCGGGCTCGGCCAGCACGTCCGGCGTGCTGTCCCTGGACTCCAGGGCCAGCTCGAACGCCCGGGGGCGGACCGCGCCCGTCACCACGGGCACGAGGTGGTCCCAGTCACGCAGGGCGAGCCGGATGAGGGGTTTAGTCACAATGCTCCCTTTCGTGCTGCATTGCGCTGTACTTTATGTTCGGGAACTTTGGTGGTACAAGATGTACTTTGTTCCTTAACAACGTTTTGTCCGAAACGGAGGCTCTGTGGAGATCGATCCCGGCTGGCTCGCGACTCAGGTCCGCGAGCCCAGCGCTCGCGGAGTCGCCACGTCCCTGATCGACCTGATCCGGGAGGGCGCGCTGCGTCCCGGAGCGCGCCTGCCGACGGTGCGGCAGCTGGCCCGCCTGCTCGGCGTCAGCCCGGGAACCGTCGCCGAAGCCTGGAGCGAGCTGCGCAAACACCGCATGATCAGCACCGACAGGCGGCGCGGGACCGTGGTGCTCGGACCGCCCGGCGTGCAGCACCCCGTCCGGTACGAGCGGATCGGGAACTTCGGCGGCAGGCTCGCCATCGACCTGGCCATCGCCGCCCCCGACCGGACGCTGCTGCCGCCCCTCGGCGCCGCGCTCGCCGCCGCGGCCGGCACTGACGGCCTCAACGACTACACCCGCGAGACGATCACGCCCCGCCTGCGGGCCGCGGTCGAACCCACCTGGCCGTTCCCCGCGCAGTCCTGGCTCGCGCTCGGCGGCGGCTACGAGGGGCTCCAACTCCTCCTCCAGACCACCGCACTGCCCGGAGACCGCGTCGCCATCGAGGAGCCGACGGCCGCCCGGCTGCTCGACATCCTGGAGCTGATCGGCGTCGAGGTGCTCCCGGTGGCCTGCGACGAGGACGGTCCCGTCCCCGCCGCGCTCGCCGAAGCCCTGCGGGCCAGCCCGGTGGCGTTCGTCCACCAGCCGCGCGGCCACTCGCCGTGCGGCCACGCCGTGTCCGCGGAGCGCTCGGCCGAGCTGGCGGAACTGCTCGCGCCCACCACCACCCTGGTCGTCGAGGACGACGGGATCGGCGACCTGTCGGTGGCGCCGCTGCACAGCATCGGCGCGCGGCTGCCCGGCCGTACGGTGCTGGTGCGTTCGTACTCGAAGTCACACGGCCCCGACCTGCGGCTCGCCGTCATCGGCGGGGCGGCCGACGCGGTGGAGCGGGTCCGGGTCCTGCGCAGCTACGGCACCGGCTGGAGCAGCCGGATCCTCCAGGACACCCTGGCCGGGCTGCTCGCGGACCCGGACGCGCGGGAGGTGGTGGAGCGGGCCCGCGAGACGTACGCCCGCCGCCGCGCCGCCCTCGCCGGGCGCCTCACCGCCCGCGGGGTCACGGTGGGCGGGCGGGACAGCCTCGTGCTGTGGGTGCCGGTCCACGACGAGCCGGAGGCCCTGGTCACGCTGGCGGCCCACGGCATCTCGGCCGCCCCGGGCAGCCGCTACCTGGTACGGCCGGGCCGCCCGCACATCCGCCTGGCGATCGCCCGGCTCACGGAGGACCCGGGGGAGCTGGACGACCTGGCGGACGTGATCGCCCTGGCCGCCAAACGCCCCGGCCCGGACCGGCACTGACCGGCACTGACCGGCACCGGCGGCGTCCCCAGCCGCGCCACCCGCCCGCCGGCACCGCTCACCGCCGGGCGGTGAGCACGGCGAGCGCGGCGGCGGCCAAGAAGGCGGCGCCGCCGACGACGACATGGGTGTGCAGGCCGGTCACGAGATCGCCGCGCGCCACCAGCGTGCCGGCCAGCGCCACCCCGATCGCGCTCCCGGTCTGGCGGGCGACGTTGAGCACCCCGGACGCCGCCCCTCCGAGCTCGGCCGGCGCCGCCTCCAGGATCGCCGTGGTCGCCGCCGGCATCGTGAACCCGGTCCCGAAGCCGGTCAGCACCATCGGCGCCACCAGCGACAGGTAATCCGTCCCCTGACCGGCGGGCAGCCAGCCGAGCAGGCCGATCCCGCCGATGACCAGCCCGCACGCCATCGGCGGGTACGGACCGGTGCGGGCGGCGATCCGGCCGCTCAGCGGCGAGGAGATCATCGGCGCCATCGCCATCGGGAGCATGGCCAGGCCGGTCATCAGGGGGTCGAGATGCCGTACCCGCTGGAAGAACAGCGGCACGAGGAACAGCAGCCCGTAGAAGCCGAGGTTGAGCAGCCCGCCGATGACCGCCGGCCCGGAGAACCGCCGGTCGCCGAACAGGCGCAGCGGGAGCATCGGCGCGCGGGCCCGGCGTTCGAGCCGGAGGAAGGCCGGCAGCGCCCCCGCGAACAGGGCGAAGCCGCCCGACACCGCCGGTGAGCCCCAGCCGCGCGCCCCGGCCTCGATCAGTGCCCAGGTCAGCCCGCCGAGACCCAGCGCGCCCGTCACCTGAGCGGGTATGTCCAGCCCGGACCGGCCGCCGGACGCCGCGGGCGCCGGGACGTACCTCAGGGTCAGCAGGAAGCCCAGCAGGCCGAAGGGCACGTTGGCGTAGAACACCCACCGCCAGCCGACGGTGAAGACCAGCACGCCGCCGAGCACCGGACCGGCGGCGGCGGCGATCCCGGCGACCATGCCCCACACGCCGAACGCGCGCGCCCGTGACCCGCGGTCCGGGTAGGCGTTGCGCAGCAGCGCGAGCGACGCGGGCACCATCAGGGCGGCGCCGGCTCCCTGCACCAGCCTGGCCCCGACCAGCGCACCGGCGGAGGGCGCCAGCCCGCAGCCGATCGAGGCGGCGGTGAACACCACCAGCCCGGTCAGGAACACCGGCTTGCCGCCGAACCGGTCGCCGAGCCCGCCGCAGAACAGCAGCAGCCCGGCGAACGCGAGCGTGTAGCCGTCGACCACCCACTGCAGGGCGGTCAGCCCGCCGCGCAGGCCGGTGCCGATGGCCGGGAGCGCGACGGTGACCACGGTGACGTCCAGGATGACCAGGAAATATCCGACGCAGACCGCGACCAGCGGCAGCCGGCCGGCTGTCGTGGCGAACGCGGTCTCGTTCCGTGTGGGGACCGTCATGACCCCAGTCTCGGCCCGAAGTACTACGGTGATCGCCGAAATGTCGTCGTTCTAGACTGGGACGCGTGTGGAACGCCGCAACGGAGACCGACATCGCCCACGTGGCGGCGGCCATCGGTGATCCGTCGAGGACCAGGGTGCTGCTCGCGCTCGCCGACGGGGGAGTGCTGCCGGCCAGCGCCCTGGCGGCCGAGGCCGGGGTGAGCATGTCCACCATCAGCGGCCACCTGACCAGGCTGCGCGAGGCGAAGCTGCTCACGGTCGAGCACGACGGGCGGCACCGCTTCTACCGGCTCGCCAGCACGGACGTGGCCCGGGCGCTGGAGGAGCTGGCCCGGATCGCGAGACCGCTGCCGGTCCGGTCGCTGCGCGAGGGCGTTCGGGCGCAGGCCCTGCTGCGTGCCCGGCTGTGCTACGACCACCTCGCCGGACGGCTCGGCGTCGCCCTGCTGGCGGCGCTGGTGGACGACGGCGTCGTGGCCCATGCCGGCGGCGGTTACCGGATCACCCGGGCGGGCCTCGGCAAGCTGGAAGCCTTCGGGGTCGACGTCGAGGAGTTCTCCCGGCGGCGGCCGGCCATCCGGTACTGCGTCGACTGGGGCGAGAACCGCCACCACCTCGCCGGTGCGCTGGGCGCGGCCATGGCCGACCGGCTGTTCGCGCTGGAGTGGCTACGCCGGGGACGGGCCCGGCGGGTCGTCCACGTCACCGACACGGGCCGCGCCGGCCTGCACGAGACCTTCGGCGTGCCCCTCGACTGGGACAGCCCGCCGGCCCAGACGGCTCAACCGGGCGGCTGACCGATGGAGGTCCTCAGCGCCGCGCCCATGTCGAGCAGGCCGGCGTCGACGACGGCGCGGCCGAAGGGGCGGGCCAGCTCGGCCAGCCGCTCGCAGCCGTCCTCGCCGAGGACGCCGTAGGCGGGCAGGGTGAGGGCGTCGGTGCGGTCCTCGATGTGCTGACGCAGAGCCCTGCCTTCGGCGCTGAGCCCGTCCTCGGCGAGGAGGCCGCGCTCGCGGAGGCGTCGCTCCGCGGCGGCCCACTCGTCCTCCGGCCAGGCGCGGGTGACCCGGAGGACGGCGGAGGGCACCTCGCCGCCGGCGCCGTGCAGCACCAGTGCCTCCAGCCCGCTCACGCCCTCGCTGAGCAGCAGCGCGACGTGGCCGTCGCCACGGAACTCGCGTAGCAGTGTCTGAGCGTGCCACAGCAGGCGGAGCGGCTCGTCCGGCCACGGCAGGGCGGCGTGCGCGGCGAACAGCGGGCGGCCCTCCAGGTGGTCGCAGGCGGCGACGGCCGCCCGCCGCGCGAGGCCGGCCGCCTCGTCCAGGCCGGGCAGCTCGTGGATGCCCGCCCGGCGCAGGGCCTCGGCGGCGGCGTCGGCCCGGGCGGTCAGCATGTCCTCGGGGGTGACCACGTTCCAGGCGGCCGGCAGCGCCTCCCGGACGAGGGCGGGCCGGAAATTGTAGAAGGTCGCGATGACCTGCTCGGCCGTGGCGCGCCCCAATGCCGCGCCCCGGGAGGCGAAGTACCCGGCCCTGCCCTTGAGCCCGAGCTCGGCGTAGCGGCGGGCCGCTTCGGGGACGAAATAGATCATGCCGTGGACCGGCTCCAGCCGCCGCCACGCCTGCCGTGCAGCCTTCATGCGTACCGTCCTCCAGAATGCGCAAACCGACCAGTCGGTTCACCGAACTTAGTTCTGCTGTCGGTCCGGGTCAATGGCCGGGTGGCTCTTCTCGAATTTGGGCACAACGCCTCAAAACGGTCATAACTCACAAATCCGGAGTCGTGTCATGTCGGTACCCAGCCGTGAGGTTCACCTGGTCGCCCGCCCCTCCGGCGAGCCCAAGCCGGCCGACTTCGCCCTCGTCGAGGCGACGCTCCCCGATCCGGGCCAGGGGCAGATCCTCGTGCGCAACGACTGGATGTCCGTCGACCCCTACATGCGCGGCCGGATGAACGACGTCAAGTCGTACGTCCCGCCGTTCCGGCTCGGCGAGGCCATGGACGGCGGCGCGGTCGGCACAGTCATCGTCTCCAACGCCGAGAGCGTGCCGGTCGGCGCGACCGTGCTGCACTCCGGCGGCTGGCGGGAGCACGCGGTCCTCGACGCCTCCCAGGCGCGGGTCGTGGACACCGCGATCGCGCCGCCGCAGACCTACCTCGGCGTGCTCGGCATGGTCGGCCTGACCGCCTACGCCGGGCTCAAGGAGGTCGCGCCGGTCAAGGAGGGCGACGTCGTGTTCATCTCGGGCGCGGCCGGAGCCGTCGGGCTCATCGCCGGTCGGGTGGCCCGGCACCTGGGCGCGTCCAAGGTGATCGGCTCCGCCGGCGGCCCGGCCAAGACCAGGCGCCTGGTGGAGGAGTTCGGCTACGACGCCGCGATCGACTACCGCGCCGGGGACCTGCCCGGCCAGCTCGCGGACGCCGCGCCCGACGGCATCGACGTCTACTTCGACAACGTCGGCGGCGACCACCTCCAGGCCGCCCTCGGCGCGCTCAACACCTTCGGCAGGGTCGCGCTCTGCGGCGCCATCTCCCAGTACAACGCCACCGAGCCCGTCCCCGGCCCCAGCAACCTCTTCCTGGCCGTGGGCAAGCGGCTGACCCTGCGCGGCTTCCTCGTCCGCGACCACCAGCACCTGGCCGCCGAGTACGTCCCGCTCGCCGCCGCCTGGCTCCGCGACGGAACCCTGCGCAGCGAGGAGACGGTCGTCGACGGCCTCGACAACGCCGTCGACGCCTTCCTCGGCCTCCTCCACGGAGCCAACACCGGCAAGATGCTCATCCACCTGAGCTCCTGAGCCGCTGAAGGCCGTCAGCTCCGGCAAGGGCCGGTCAGGCCGTGTGGCAGGTCGTGCCGTTCAGGGTGAAGACCGGCGGCAGGAGGTCGGGGCCGGTGTACCCGGCGACGAAGCCCACGCTCACGCTGCCTCCGCCCGCCGCCAGCTTGCCGTTGGAGTCCAGGCTGGTGGCCTTGACCGTGCGGCCGTTCTGCTCCCAGCTCGCGTTCCAGCCGCCGTTCATCCGCTGCCATCCGGTCGGCCAGTCGAACGTGAGCGTCCAGCCGTCGATCGCGGCCGGCCCGGTGTTGGTGATGTCCACGGCCGCGACGTAGCCGCTGCCCCAGTCGCCGTTGGCGCCGAACCTCACCGTGCACGTGCTCGTGGCCGGGCTGCCGGTGGTGAACGTGAGCGGCGGCGAGGCCCAGCTCACGTTGCCGGCCGTGTCGCGGGCCAGCACGTTGACGGTGTACCGGGTGCCGGGGTTGAGGTTCGCGACGGTGAACGACGTGCCGGCGCTCTCACCGAGCTGCTCGTCGGTCGCGCCGTTCTGCCGGTGGACCTCGTACTTGGCGACGGGGTGCGCGCCGGCGGCCGACGCCGTCCACGAGAGGGTGGCGGCGCGGTCGGTGACGCCGGAGGCGGCGGGGCGGCCGGGAGCTCCGGGCGCCCCGGTGACCTGGCTCGCCGGGTGCAGCACGAGCGTGGTCAGCGAGTACGGCGGCAGTGTCCGGCTCCTCGCGGTGCCCGTCTGACCCGTGGTGACGGCGGTGCCGCCGTTGACGTACGAGTACACGGTCGGGGCGGCGGCGGCCGGGGTGTAGCCGGTGTAGTCGATGGTGACCGTGCGGGCGTTGTCGGGGTCCTTGTTGACCAGCAGCACCGCGAGGTCGCCGTCGCCCCGGCGCGCGGCGTGCGCGGTGACCAGCGGCTCGTCCGTGCCCGCCCGGACGAACTGGTCGCCCGGCCGGGCGAAGGCGTTCATCATGGCCAGGCCGTGGTACGGCGCGAACGGCGTGTTCAGCGGCGGCTCGCAGGTCGTGCCGTCGGCCAGGCAGGTGCCGCTGGACAGCAGGCCGAAGTCGCCGTAGTCGGTCTGGCCCGCCACCGTCGAGACCGTGCCGATGCCGTTGTGGACGTTCCACCACTGGACCGTGAAGACGCCGCTCTCCAGCAGCCCGCTGTAGGCGTCGGCGAGGAACAGCGCGCCCGGCTGGGTGTTCTGGCCCACCCCCACGTTCATCTCGGTCAGGCTGATGCCGATGCGCCCGGCGCCGGCCGGGGCGTACCGGGTGATCTGCTCGCGCGTCGCGTGCACCATGTCGGTGATCTGCTCCGGCTTGGCCAGCGCCTCGGCGGCCGTGCTCCCGCCCGGGTACCAGTGCACGTCCACGAAGTCGATCTTCGATCCGGCGACGGACAGCACGGTCTGGTTCCACGTGGCCGGGTCGCCGCCGGCGACGATGCCGTCCGGCCAGTTCCCCGGCGCGGTGAGGACCGCGCCGACCTTGATGCCGGGGTCGACGGCCTTCATCGCGTCGGCGAAGGCGACGACGCCGTTGGCGTACGCCGTGGGGCTCTTGTCCGCGTGCTCGTCCGCCTCCCAGTCGGCGCCGTAGTGGCCGTTGCCGTAGTTCTCGTTGCCGACGGTCCAGTACGTGGCCCCGTACTTCTTGGTCACGTTGGCGTACCGGACCCAGTCGGCCGCCTCCTCGGGGGTCCCGGTGCCGTAGTTGGCGATGATCATCGGCTGTGCGCCCATCCGCCGTACGGAGGCCATGAAGGTGTCGAAGTCGGTCCCCGGGGCGACGTAGCCGCCGGGCGCGGTGTGGTCCTTCCAGTGGTAGATGTCGCCGTAGGAGCCGCCGGGATAGCGGACCATCCGCACCCCCGCGCCCTTCAGCAGGTCCGACACCGCCGTGGTGCCCAGCTCCTTGTCCCAGATGGCGTCGTTCACCCCGAGCCCGGTGTCGGGCATGGCCGCGAGCCCCGCGCGGGCGTTCACGGTGACGCTCACCGGCGCGGCGGCCGCGCTCGCGGCCGTGCTCGCTCCGGCCGTGTCCGGCCCGGCGAGAGCGAGGGCGCCCAGGAGCACCGTCGAGGCGGTGGCGGCGCAGAGACGGCGAGTCCTCATGGGGGTCCAATCGACGCACGTTGCTCGAAGTCGCCTCATGCTGGGTTCGCCCGGTCCGCCTGTAAAGGACCGCCCCCGGGGTGCGCGGATCCCGTACCGCATGACGCCGGTAGAGGCGCGGGAGCCCGCACCCCGGCCGTGAAAGTTTCAGCGGCGCGCCGAGGTGGCGGCCACGCCCCCGGCGGCCGCGTTGACGCCCCCGCCGCAGCTCCCTAGCGTGCGGGCCACCCGGAGCCTGAGGAGGCCGCGCGGCGATGAGGACGACGACGAAGGTCATGGCGGTGCTCATCACCCTCGCGGTGGCGGTCTGCGGCTGGCTCGCCTCCGCGCTCCCCACGTCGGCGGCGGCGCTGACCGAGGTGACCGGCTTCGGGGCGAACCCGACGAACCTCCGCATGTACGAGTACGTCCCGGCGAGCGTCACCGCGCGCCCGGCCGTCCTCGTGGCCGCCCACTACTGCGGCGGCTCGGGCCCGGCGATGCACTCCGGCACCGAGTTCGCGTCGCTGGCCGACCGGTACGGCTTCATCGTCGTGTACCCGTCGGTGACGCGCAGCAGCCTGTGCTTCGACGTCTCGACACCGGGCGCCCTGACCCACAACGGCAACAGCGACCCGGCGGGCATCGTGTCCATGGTCCAGTGGGAGATCCAGCACCGGAACGCCGACGCGAGCCGCGTGTACGCCACGGGCCTGTCGTCGGGCGCGATGATGACGAACGTCCTGCTCGGCGACTACCCGGACGTGTTCAAGGCCGGGGCGGCGTTCGCCGGCGTGCCGTTCGGCTGCTTCGCCACCACCGACGGCTCGATGTGGAACAGCACCTGTTCGAGCGGCAACCTCATCAAGACCCCGCAGCAGTGGGGCGACCTGGTCCGCGCCGCCTACCCCGGCTACACCGGGCCGCGCCCGCGCATGCAGGTCTGGTACGGCACGAACGACACCACGCTGAACTACGCCAACTTCGGCGAGCAGCTCAAGCAGTGGACGAACGTGCTCGGCGTCAGCCAGACCCCGGCGCTCACCGACCACCCGCAGCCCGCGTGGACCCGCACCCGCTACGGCGGCACCGGCGTCACGGCCCCGGTCGAGGGGATCAGCGTCGAGGGCGGCACCCACAACATCCTGGCCTCCGGGATGGCCGCGATGGCCCTCGACTTCATGGGCCTCACCACGGGCGGGCCGGCCCCCACGCCGACCCCCACGCCGACCCCGACGGTCACCCCCGCCCCGGGCGCGTGCCGCGTGGCCGTCACCACCAACGCCTGGAACACCGGCCTGACCGCGACGCTCACCGTCACCAACACCGGCACCGCGCCCGTCAACGGCTGGTCCCTGACCTTCACCCTCCCCGCCGGCCAGGCCATCACCAGCGGCTGGAACGCCACCTACAACCCCACCACCGGCAAGGTGACCGCCGCCAACCTGTCCTACAACGCGACCCTGGCGCCCGGCGCCTCGACCAGCATCGGCTTCCAGGCCACCCACACGGGCGACAGCGCCAAGCCCACGGCGTTCACCCTCAACGCCTCTCCTTGCACGGTCGCCTGACGGGCGCGCATGTCCGGCGTCCGTCAGCTCGCAAGCCACCTGAAAGCGGAATGACGGACATTGCGGTCAGCTACGAGAGAGAGGAACTCTCCATGAAGATCGCACGCCCCCTGGTGGCCCTGTCCGGTCTCGCCGCAGCACTCATCGCGTTCACCCCCGCCGCTCAGGCCGCCGCGGCCACCCCCTGGGGCCCCTCCTACGCGCCGGGCCACGCGGCCAAGGCCCTCGGCACTCTGACCGCCTCCGGAGAGGACCACGCCGACATCCCGGCCGCCGACACCGTCACGATCACCGGGAAGCTCACGGACTCCACCCGCGCCACCTCCACCTGCGGCTGGGCCGTCTTCCGCATCACGTACCGGGACTCCTCGAACAACCTGCCGTTCAAGCACCACATCGTCCGCGACTGCTCGTACGGCACCCCGAAGCGGTTCTCCTTCAGCCACCACGACGTCTACCAGGTCGAGCTGAAGGTCTGCGCGCAGCCCAGCGGCGCCACCCGCCCCTCGGACACCTGCCTGTACGCGGGCACCTGGAAGGTCCTGTACCTGTCGAAGTAGGACCGGGTCAGGCCGTCAGGGAGTGGACGGCGCGAACCTCCGTCACGGTGAACTCGTCCACGATGTGCCGGTTCTGCACCAGGAACCCGACCAGGCCCGCCACCGCCTCCACGCCCCGCTCCGCGCGGGCCTGGCCCGTCAGCAGGAAGATCAGCGGAGTGGACGGCTGGTCGATCGCGAAGTGGCGGTTGTGGCGGTGCACATCGTGCAGGGCCCTGATCGGGATCGGCCGGGGGGAGGTGAACCACACCGCCACCTCCCACACCGGCAGCGCCGGATCCGCCTCGGCCTCCACGGCCTCCTGGTAACACGCGACACAGCCCTGCCCCGCGTGCCGGCCGTGGAGGCAGGTCCAGTGCTCGACGTCCGCCGGAAGCTGGGGACGGGTGCCGAGGATGGCCGTCTCGGTCACGCGGCGCCGTGGCCGGGGTGTTGGGGATGAGGTGAAGTATTCGCTGATGATGCATCCTCGCGCGTCGTTGGCCGTACGGCCACCATACGCCCGGACGGGAGATTCGAGCGGATCTCGGCAGGATGATGACAGGTGTCCGGCCGGAGTCGTCACCCGCCGTGGGGTCGTTCTCCGTCCCCGCCGGCGCGGCGGGCCGTCAAGCGGCCGGGATCCGGCCAGTGCACGCCGTACGCCCAGCCCGCGGCCTCGAACCAGCGGATCAGCCGCGCGCTCGGGTCGAGCTGCCCCTTGAGCACCCCGTGACGCGCGCAGGTGGGCTCCACGTGGTGCCAGTTGTGCCAGCCCTCGCCGAGTGTCAGCATCGCCACCCACCACACGTTCGAGGAGCGGTCCCGGGTACGGAACGGCCGGTCGCCGAAGGTGTGCGCGACCGAGTTCACCGACCACGTGACGTGGTGCACCACGGCGTAGCGGACCAGCCCGCCCCAGAAGAACGCGGTCCACGCGCCCGCCCACGACATCGACCACAGCCCGCCCGCCACGGCCGGCAGCGCGAACGACAACGCCACGACCGCCGGATAGGCGGCGTCGAAGCGCCGCACGTCCGGATCGGCCAGGAGGTCGGGCACCCAGTGCCGGGGGCTGGAGCGCCGGCGCGCGGTCCAGAACCAGCCCACGTGGGCGTGCGCCATGCCACGCAGCAGGGCCAGGCCGTCGTCCCCGTAGCGCCACGGCGAGTGCGGGTCGCCCTCGCGGTCGGCGTACTTGTGGTGACGCCGGTGCTCGGCCGTCCACAGGGTGACCGGGCCCTCGACCGCCATGCCGCCGGCCAGCATGAGCGCGACGCGCAGCGGCCTGCGGCACCTGAACGCCCGGTGGGTGAACAGCCGGTGGTAGCCGATGGCGATCCCGAAGATGCTGACCAGGTACATCACGACCGCGATGACCACGTCCCGCGGCCCGATGCCCCATCCCCAGACGGCGGGCACGGCGAGGCCCAGCAGCACCACGGGGAGCACCACGAGGACGACCAGGTAGACGGTCCGGCGGCCGGTGGTGACCGTCACCGTCTCCGCCGTGCCCGAGCCCGTGCCCGAGCTTGTGCCCGAGCCCGGCTGCGGGATGGCCGACGAGGTCACGCTACCTCCCATGATCGCTAAGACGGATGCGGCTCCTCATTGAACGGCCGCCTCCCCGGATCCCGGCAATGGCTCCGGAGTGACGTTCCCGTCACCCAGAGGAGTCATAACACTGCACACCGTAGCCATGAGCCGGTGGGCCGTCCCTGTCTAGATTGTGGCTACACAACGTGATGATCTCTGTTCGCTCCGGCTTCAGACGGAAGGGTCCACGCATGGGTGCTGTCGGTCAGACGACCACGGGCGGCTATCTGGAGAGGTACGACGAGGCGCTGGCCCGCGACCCGACGTCCGCGTTCGGCCTGGTCCGCGAGTGGATGCGCACGGACTGGCGCGCCCTGTTCGCCGAGCTCCGCGAGCGGCGGCCGATCTTCGTCACGCCCGCCTTCACGGTCGTGACCCGCTTCGCCGACGTCACCGAGGTGCTCTCCCGCGAGTCGGTCTTCTCGGTGCGCGCCTTCGCCCCGCGCCTCGACGCCGCGCTGGGCGGCCCGTTCATGCTGGGCCGGGACGCCACGGCGATGAACTGGCGCGACAAGGGCCTGATGCGGGTCATGCTCGACCCGCGCGACGTGGACGGCGTGCGCGAGCTGGCCGGGCGCCTGGCCGACGAGGCGCTGGACGCCGCCTGGCCGGACGGCCGCGTCGAGGCGGTCCACTCGCTGTTCCGCCACGTCGCGCTGGGCGTCTGCGCGGAGTACTTCGGCTTCCCCGGCCCCGACGCGCAGACCCTGTCCCGGTGGACCCGGGCCATCGTCACCGACGGCTTCGCCAACTTCCTCGGCGATCCGGACGTCCAGTCCGCGTCGGTCCAGGCGGGCGCGGAGATGACGGCGTACCTGCGCGGCCGGCTCGCCGAGCTCAGGGCCGCGCGGCGGGCGGGACACGACCTGCCCGACACCGTCTTCGGCCGGCTCGCCGGCACCACCCTGCCCGCCGGGATCGGCGTGGACGACGAGCGCGTCGTCGTCAACATGGCCGGCCTGCCGCTGGGGTTCGTGGAGAGCGCGCCCGGGGCCATGGCCGAGGCGGTCGAGCAGCTTCTGCTGCGCCCGCCGGTGCTGGCGCGGGCCGTCGAGGCGGCCCGCGACCCCGACCCCGCCCGCTTCGACGGGTACGTCTGGGAGGCGCTGCGGTTCAGCCCGTTCTTCAAGCTGCTTCCCCGGCTGTGCGAGCACGACCACGTCCTGGCCGCGGGCACCCCGCGCGCGACGCCGATCCCCGCGGGCACGTTCGTGCTGGCCGCGCCGGCCTCGGCCATGTTCGACGCGGACGTGGTGGCGGAGCCCGACGAGTTCCGTCTCGACCGGCCCGGCCACCAGCAGCTGTTCTTCGGCCACGGCCACCACGCCTGCCTCGGCGTCCATCCCGCCAGGGTCGTCGTCTGCGAGGTCCTGCGCCGCCTGCTGCTGCGCCCCGGTGTGCGCCTGCTGCCACCGCCGGAGGGCCGGGTCGCCCGCTCCCACGGGATCTTCCCCGACCGCTTCGTCCTGGGGCTCGGCCCCGAAGGGCAGGAATGATGACGACGGCACGGACCATCGCCACCGACGGGGCCGTCAACCGGCTCAGGTTCCTGGCGCTGACCAACGGCCGGCCGTTCTGGGACCTCGTCCAGGCCGTCCAGCCCCTGCGGCGGCGCCTCAACGCCTCGCTGATCGACCACGCGATCCGCGAGATGCCCCCACGGCCCGAGCCGCTGAGCACCATGGCCGGCTACACGTCCTGGGCCTCGCTGACCGACCGCACCTACAGCGGCAGGCACCTGCCCCCGGCCGCCGCGTCCGAGGACGGCCGGCCCAGCCCCGAGCGGGCCGCCGAGCTGTTCGCCCGCGGCGACACCATGATCCCCTGCCCGCGCTCCACGGTGCTGTTCGCCTACTTCGCCCAGTGGTTCACCGACGGCTTCCTGCGCGGTGACGTCAACATCCCGCGCGACCCCCGCAAGAACAGCTCCAACCACCACATCGACCTGAACCAGGTGTACGGCCTCCACGAGGACGCGACGGCGGCGCTGCGCGCGTTCGACGGCGGGCTGCTCAAGAGCCGGATCGTCGGCGGCGGGGAGTTCCCGCCCCAGCTGTGCGAGAACGGCAAGATCAAGCCGGAGTTCGCCCCGCTGAGCGTCATCCGCTTCGACGAGCTGACCGACGCCCAGCGCGACACCCTGTTCGCGACGGGCAGCGACCGCGGCAACATCCAGCTCGGCTTCACCATGCTCACGGTGCTGTTCCTGCGCGAGCACAACAGGGTGGCGCGCCTGCTCGCCGAGAGCCACCCGCGCTGGGACGACGAGCGGCTGTTCCAGACGGCCCGCAACGTCCTCATCGTGCTGCTGATCAAGCTGGTGGTCGAGGAGTACATCAACCACATCACGCCCTACCACTTCCGCTTCACCCTCGACCCGCGGCTGTCGTCCGTGCTGGCCCGCGCGCCCTGGCACCGCGAGAACTGGGCCTCGGTGGAGTTCAACCTCGTCTACCGCTGGCACAGCCTGATCCCGTCCCGGCTCTCCGTGGGCGGCCACGAGCTGCCGATGGAGCAGACCCTGCTCGGCGGCGCGGTGATCCCCGAGCACGGCCTCGGCCGGCTCTTCGAGGACGCCTCCCGCCAGCGCGCCGGCCGCCTCGGGCTGTTCAACACCGATCCCTTGCTGAGGGAGGTCGACGCGGCCAGCATCGCCGACTCGCGGACCCTCGCGCTGGCCTCCTACAACCGCTACCGCGAGCACTGCCGCTTCCCCCCGGTGCGCCGTTTCGAGCAGGTCTCCGGCGACGAGCGGGTCAGCGGCGCGCTGCGGGAGCTCTACCGGAGCGTGGACGACCTCGACCTGTACGTCGGCCTGTTCGCCGAGGAGCCCGGCGCTCCCGGCGCCATCCTGCCGCCGCTCCTCACCAAGATCATCGCGATCGACGCCTTCTCCCAGGCGCTGACGAACCCCCTGCTGGCCCCGCGGGTGTTCAACGCCGCGACCTTCTCGCCGACCGGCCTGCGGGTCATCGCCACCACGAGATCGCTGTCGGACGTGCTGCACCGCAACGTCCCCGAGGATCCCCGGCCCCGCTTCGTCAGCATGTCGTGGGGCGCGGATCGGTGAGCGGCGAGACCGGCCCGGCGCCGGAGCCGCTGCGCGCCGCGGCCCGCGAGCTGGCCGAGATCGGCGTCGTGATCCGGGATGCGGCGGTCCACGCCACGGCCGCGCTCACCGACGGCGCCGCCCTCCGCGCCCTGCCGAGCGCGCCCTCGGCCCGGCAGCCGGCCGAGGGCGCGCTCGGCGTCAACGCGAC
>NZ_JALHBK010000044.1:0-47713 GCF_031570565.1 Nonomuraea sp. 3-1Str | reverse complement strand
CGGCCCCGCCGGGGGGGCGGCCAGGCCCCCCCCGCCCCCGGCCCCGCCCCCCCGCCCCGCCCGCCAGCGCCACCCCGGCTCCCATGCCGAACGAGGCCAGCATCACCCACGGACGCGTCTCCGTGCGGGCCCCGGCCGGCCGCTCGCGCGCCGGCCTGGCGTAGACCGCGCCCGCCGTCCCCGTTCCGGCGAGCCCCATGCCGGCACCCGCCGTCTCCGTTCCGGCGCGCGGCTGGGCGGACTCGGCGAGGGCCGGCTCGGCCGGGCCGCGCAGGACCTGGTCGACGGCCGAGAAGAACTCGCCGGCCGTCCGCCGCGCCACCGAGCCGAGCATGCGCTGCCCGACCCCGCCGATCATGCCGCCCACCACCGCGTCGGCGTCGTAGTCGACCCGGGTCCCCCCGTCCACCTCGCTCAGCCGTACCTGCACAGTGGCGTCGACCGTGCCCGGGGCGCCCTGGCCGCGCGCCCGCAGCACGAAGCTCTCCGGCGCGAGCGGGTCGGCGAGCGCCACCTCGCCCTGGTAGACGCCCCTGACCGAGGCCACGCCCGCGTTGACCGTCATCCGGTACGTGTCGGGCCCGCTCTCCTCCAGCCGCTCGCAGCCCGGGATGGTGCGCACCAGCACCGCCGGGTCCCGCAGCGCGGCCCACACGCGATCTCTCTCGACGCCGATCACGGCGCTACCTGCGACCTTCACATCGCCACCCTAAGCACGGACCTCCCCCGCGATAAGGGCAACACCTGCCAGAAGCCGGTACGCGTCGCCGCCGGGGTCCGTCGCGCGGGGTAGCCGGGGATCAGCCCACGGGCGGACGCGGCGGCCCTGCCAGGTGCGACATCCTCGGAGACACCGACGAAAGAGCGTGCTGTGACGAAGATCGCAACGCATTGCTCTACAGCTTGTAGTACTACTGGACGTAGATGCACTACGGCCTGTAGAGCGCCGGAACGGGCGAGGGGATATGGACGCACTAGACCTAGCGCGGTGGCAGTTCGGGGTGACCACCGTCTACCACTTTCTGTTCGTGCCGCTGACGATCGGCCTGGGCGTGTTCGTGGCGGGCCTGCAGACCGCGTGGCACCGCACCGGCAAGGAGCACTACCTCCGGCTGACCAAGTTCTTCGGGAAGCTGTTCCTGATCAACTTCGCCATGGGCGTGGTGACCGGCATCGTGCAGGAGTTCCAGTTCGGGATGAACTGGAGCGAGTACTCCACCTTCGTCGGTGACGTGTTCGGCGCGCCGCTGGCCATGGAGGCGCTGCTGGCGTTCTTCATGGAGTCCACGTTCCTGGGCCTGTGGATCTTCGGCTGGGAGCGGCTGCCCAAGCGGGTGCACCTGGCGTGCATCTGGGCCGCCGCCATCGGCTCCAACCTGTCCGCGTACTTCATCCTCGCGGCCAACGCCTGGATGAAGCACCCCGTCGGCTACGAGGTCGTCGGCGGCCGCGCCCGCATGACCGACCTGTGGGCCGTGCTCACCAACTCCACCGCCCTCGCCCAGGTGCCCCACGTGATCGGGGCGGCGTTCATCGTGGCGGGCGGCTTCGTGCTCGCGGTGAGCGGCTACTGGCTGCTGCGCACGCGCGAGGGCATGTGGCGCGGCGCCGCCCGGGCGGCGCTCGTCATGACCGCGCTCGCCGGGCTCGTCGTGGCCGGCAGCGGCGACATGTCGGGCAAGCTGGCCTACGAGCAGCAGCCGATGAAGCTGGCCTCCGCCGAGGGCCTGGAGCGTGACACCGCCGGCGCGGGCTTCACCGTCGTGCCCGGCATCGAGATCCCCAAGCTGCTCAGCTTCCTGTCCACCAACGACCCCGACGCGACCGTCCAGGGCACCGAGGACATCCAGCGGCGACTGGAGCAGCAGTTCGGCCCCGGCGACTACCGCCCCGACCAGACCGTGGTGTTCTGGTCGTACCGGGTGATGCTCGGCTTCGGCCTGTCCACCGTGGGGCTGTCGGTGCTCGGGCTCTGGCTCACCCGGCGCCGCCGGCCGATGCCCCGCCTCATGGCGCGCCTGTTCGTGCTGGCGCTGCCGCTGCCGCTGCTCGCGGTCACCGCGGGCTGGCTGCTGAGCGAGGTCGGCCGCCAGCCGTGGACGGTCGCGGGCGAGCTGCTGACCGCCGCCAGCGTCTCCCCCGGCGTGAGCCTCACCGAGGTGGCCCTCTCGCTGGCCCTGTTCACCGTCCTGTACGGCGGGCTCGCCGTGGCCGAGGCCGTCCTGCTCGTGCGGCACGTCCGCAAGGGCCCGGAGGACGAACCGCCCGCGCCCGCCGAGGCGCCGGCCGAGCGGCTCGAACCGTCACTGATGTACTGAATCGTGCTGATGTACTGAGGAGAAGACCGTGATCGACCTGTGGTTCCTGGTCATCGCCTTCCTGTGGACCGGCTACTTCGTGCTGGAGGGATTCGACTTCGGGGTCGGGATGCTGGCGCCGTTCGTGGGCGGCGACGACGCCGAGCAGCGGCAGAGCCTGCAGACCATCGGCCCGGTGTGGGACGGCAACGAGGTGTGGCTGATCACGGCGGTGGGGGCGATGTTCGCCGCCTTCCCCGCCTGGTACTCCGGGATGTTCAGCTCGTTCTACCTGCCCGTGGTGCTCGTGCTGGCCGGGCTGATCGTGCGCGGCGTCGGGCTGGAGTGGCGCGGCAAGGTCACCCGCCCGGCGTGGTGCGACCTCGGCATCGTGGTCGGCAGCGCGCTGCCCGCCTTCCTGTGGGGGGCCGTCTTCGCCGGCCTGCTGTTCGACGGCGCGGTGGCGGCGCTGGTGGGCGGGGCGTTCACGCTGGCGATGAGCCTGCTGCACGGCGCGGTCTTCCTCGCGCTGCGCACCGAGGGCCACGTGCGGCGGCGGGCCCGGGTGGCGGCGCTGGCCACCGGCGTGGTGGCGCTGCCGCTGGGCGTGGTGTCCCTGTCCGGCATCGCCTCGGCGAACGGCTCGGCGACCGGCGCGACCTCGGTGCCGGCTCAGGCGGCGGCGCTGGTGGCCATGGCGGTGCTGGCGGCGGCGGTCGCGCTGATCTGGCGGCGGCGCGAGGGCTGGGCGTTCACGGCCACGGCGGCGGCCATCGCGCTGACGTCGGTGGCGGTGTTCGCCCGGCTCAAGCAGGCGCCGCTGCCCGGCCTCACCCTGGCCGAGGCCGCCTCCGCCCCGTACACCCTCACCATGCTGACCTGGATCGGGCTCATCACGCTGCCGTTCGTGCTCGCCTACCAGGCGTGGACGTACTGGGTGTTCCGCAAGCGGGTGGCCCTGCCCCGCTGAGCGCCGCCCGCCCCGCCCGCGACGGGCGCCTGAGGGTGCTCGCGCGGGCCGGCCCGGTGTCCGGTGCCGCCGTCAGTAGCCGCTGTTCCCGTCGTCCTCCGCCGAGGGCGCCGGCGTCGGCGACTTGGTGCGGTGGTCCTTCAGGTGCAGGTCGCCGTTGAGGGGCTTCTGCAGCGCGCGCAGCACCTTGAGGCTGGACAGGACCGTCCACCGGGGCCCGACGAGGTGCGGGTTGTACTCGGGGGCCCGGTCCATCCACTCGTCCTTGCCGTGCTCGGTGCTGAAGGTGTTGACGAAGAACTCGCCGACCTTGGTCTTGCAGTAGCCGGTGCGGATGTCCACCGCGTCGACCTGGATCTTCGGCTTGCAGCCGACCTTGGCCGAGAGCTGCTCCACCGTGTAGATCTTCTCGGGGGCGGCGGGCTTGGCACCGCCCTGCTGGACTCCGGCGGCGAGCCGGCCGCCGCCGGTACCGCCACCGCCGGACGAGCAGGCCGCGACGAGTCCGACCAGCAGCGCAGAAGCGGCCAGACGTGGAAGTGTCGTCATGTGCCGAGATACGCACCCTTTGCGTGGGCGGTTCACCTCATTCCGCCGGCGCATGTCCGGGAACGGGCCGCCGTCAGGTGAGGACGACGCAGCCGCGCTCCCGCAGCCGGCGCAGCGGCTCGGGCTCGGCGCCGGAGGGATCCAGGAGCTCGTCGGGGTCGAGCTTGTTCCAGCGCAGGTCGAGCTTCTCCAGCGCGGGCAGCTCGGCGAGCGTGCCGGGCAGGCGCCGCAGCCGGTTGTTGCGCAGGTCGAGCGCGGTGAGCCGGCTCAGCCGCCCGATCTCCGGCGGCAGCTCGGTGAGGAGGTTGTCGCGCAGGTCGAGGAGGCGCAGCCCGGCCAGCTCGCCGATCGACGGGGGCAGCGCGGTCAGGCGGTTGCCGCGCAGGTGCAGCTCACGCAGCCGGCCCAGCCGCCCGATGGCCCGGGGCAGCTCCGCCAGCCGGTTGCCGTACAGCCGCAGCTCCACCAGCGACGCCATCCCGCCGATCTCCTCGGGCAGGCGGGTGAGCCTGTTGTCGGTGAGGCCCAGGTACGCGAGCCGGTCCAGCCTGCCGAGCCACGCGGGGGCCTCGGTGAGCAGGTTGTCGCTCAGGTACAGGTAGCCGGTCAGGCCGAGGTCGCCCAGCTCGGCCGGGAGCGAGGTGAGGCGGTTGTGGCCGAGGTCGAGCATGCGCAGGCGGGTGAGCCGGCCGATCGCGGGCGGCACCTCGGTGAGCAGGTTCTCGGCCAGGTTGAGGGACTCCAGCCCGGTCTCGTCCCACAGGCCCGGCGGGAGGGCGGTCAGCCGGTTCCCGCCGGCCGACAGGTGCCGCAGGCGCCCGCCGAACCGGCCGGGCAGGGCCTCGACGGCGTTGCCGTACAGGAAGAGCGTCTCCAGGCCGGGCGGGCACTCGGGGACGGCGCTCAGGCGGTTGCCGTCGAGGTGCAGCGTGCGCAGCGCGGTCAGGCCGGTGAGGCGGGGCAGGGCGGTGAGGCGGTTGCCGTCGAGCCTGAGCTCCTCCAGCGACGTGAGCGCGCCGATCCACGCGGGCAGCTCGGTCAGCTCGTTCCACGCCAGGTCGACGAGGCGGACGGCGGCGAGGCCGGCCGCGTCGCCGGGGACGTGGGTCAGGCCCGCGCCGGGGGCGCGCAGCGCGGTCACGATCTGGGTGTCGTCTTGCGGGCTCATGGCCGCCGATCATCCCACGGCGTCACCCGGGCGCGTGACGCCGTGGGCACGCAGCTCGAACAGCTCCGACGGCGAGATCGGCATCCGGTCGATGGTGATGCCCTCCGCGTCCTCGAGGGCCGAGGCGATGACCGCCGAGACCGGGATGACGCCCGCCTCCCCCGCCCCCTTCACGCCGAGCGGGTTGAGCGGCGACGGCGTCTCCAGGTGGGCGGTCTCGATCCGGGGGATCTCCGTGGCGTACGGCATGAGGAAGTCCATGAACGAGGCGTTGAGCAGCTGCCCGTCCCCGTCGTAGACCATCCGCTCGTACAGCGCGCCGCCGATCCCCTGCGCGACGCCGCCGTGGATCTGCCCCTCGACGATCATCGGGTTGACCAGCCGCCCGCAGTCGTGCACCACCGCGTACCTGACCACCCGGATCTCGGCCGTCAGCGGGTCGGTCTCCACGATCGCGGCGTGCATGCCGGCGGCGAAGGTGGACCTGATCGGCGAGTAGTAGTCGCGTCCTTCCAGCCCCGGCTCGTCGCCCTCGGCGATCGGCGGCCGGTCGGGCGAGGAGGCGCCCGCGAACTGGGTGGCCCGCACGGCCTCGTCGTCGAAGGCGTAGCGCAGCGGGTTGGCCAGCACGGCGACCGTGGCCAGCGGGATCGACGCCGACGGCGTCCCCACCACGTGGACGACGCCGTCGGTGATCTCCAGGTCGGCCGGATCGGCCTCCAGCGCGTCGGCCGCGATGCGCAGCGCCTTGGCCCGCACCTTCCGGCAGGCCAGCGCGATGGCGTTGCCGCTGACGACGGCCGCGCGGGAGGCGAACGTGCCCACCGCGTACCCGAACCTGCGCGTGTCGCCGGTCACCACCGAGATCCGCTCGATGGGCACGCCCAGCTCGGTGGCGGCGATCTGCGCGAACACCGTCTCGTGGCCCTGTCCCTGCGAGGTGAGGCCCGTGGAGACGTGGACGCGGCCGTCGGAGGTGACCTGCACGTGGCCGCCCTCGTACGGGCCGACGCCGGTCCCCTCGACGTAGCAGCCGATCCCGATGCCGCGGCCGGGCCGCCGCTCGAAGGCGTCCCAGCCGATCAGCTCCTTGAGCATGGCGAGCATCCGCGGGTAGTCGCCGCTGTCGTAGATCAGCGGCCGGCCGTCCTGGAAGATCATGCCCTGGTCGTACGGGAACTCGTCCGGCTCGATGAAGTTGGCCCGCCGCACCTCGGTGCGGTCCTTGCCGAGGTGGCGGGCGATCCGGTCCATGGTGCGCTCCATGCAGAACACGCCCTGCGGCCGGCCGGCCCCCCGGTACGGCGTGACCTGCACGGTGTTGGTGTAGATCGCGGAGAACTCCACCCGGTAGGCGCCGATCTTGTACGGCCCGAGGAGCTGGGTTGAGGTGACGATCGGCACGATGATCCCGTACGGCGTGTAGGCGCCGTGGTCGTGCAGGATCGTCACGTCCAGCCCCAGCACGCGCCCGTCGTCGTCGAACCCGACCCGCACGTACTGCACCTGCGCCCGCTCGTGCGCCGAGGAGACGAAGTGCTCGCGCCGGTCCTCGGTCCACTTGACCTCGCGGCCGAGCCTCATCGCGGCCCACGGCACCAGGATCTCCTCCGGCCACGGGTGCACGATCTTCACGCCGAACCCGCCGCCCACGTCCGGCGCGATCACCTCCACGTGCGGCAGCGGCAGGCCGAGCGCGGCGGCCACCGCCATCCGCACGCTGGTCGAGGTCTGGGTGCTGGAGTGGACGCGCAGGTCGGTGCCGTCCCAGCGGGCGTGCACGCCGCGGCCCTCCAGCGGCATGCTGGCGCTGCGCTCGACGTCCAGCCGGAACGCCAGCGTGTGCGGCGCCTCCTCGACGGCCTGCCGGGCGCTCCTGCCGTCGCGGGCCTGAACCTCCTGGACGAGGCGGGCCCCCACGTTGCCGGGCACGTCGTCGTGGACGAGACGCGCTCCGAGCGCCGCCTCCTCCAGGCCGACGACCGGCTTGAGCGGCTCGTAGTCGACGTTGATGAGCGCGCAGGCGTCCTCGGCGAGGTAGCGGTCGGCGGCCACCACCATGACGACCGGCTCGCCCACGTGGCGGACCACCTCGCGGGCCAGCGGGTACGCGGTGCGGCCGTGGGTGAGCGCGGGGTGCGGGATGAGCAGCGGCAGCGGCCGTCCCACACGCTCGGGCAGGTCCTCCCAGGTGTAGATGGCGACCAGGCCCTCGACGTCGAGGGCGGCGGAGACGTCGATGTCGCGGATGCGGGCGCGGGCGTGCGGGGAGCGGACGAACGCGGCGGCCAGCGCGTCCTGGCCCAGGTCGTCGACGTAGCGGCCCCGGCCGGTCAGCAGCCGGCGGTCCTCGCGCCTGCGCACCGGCTCGCCGAACAGCCTCGTGCTCACGGCGTCTCCTCCGCCAGCAGCTCGGCGGCGCGGTGGACGGCCTTGACGATGTTCTGGTAGCCGGTGCAGCGGCACAGGTTTCCGGAGATGCCCTCCAGCACCTCGTCGTCGGCCGGTGCCGGGTTGTCGCGCAGCAGCGCGGTGACCGTGCAGAGGAAGCCCGGGGTGCAGAAGCCGCACTGGAGGGCGTGGCACTCCTCGAACGCCCGCTGCACCGGCGACAGCCCGTCCGGCCCGGCCAGCCCCTCGACCGTGGTGATCTGCCTGCCGTCCACGGTCACCGCGAGCGTCAGGCAGGAGCGCACCGGCTCGCCGTCGAGCAGGACCGTGCAGCAGCCGCAGACGCCGTGCTCGCAGCCGACGTGGGTGCCGGTCAGGCCGAGGTCGTGGCGCAGGCAGTCGGACAGCAGCCGCCGCCCCGGCACCCGCGCCCGGCGGGCGGTGCCGTTCACGACCAGCGTGATCTCGTGCTCCACCGCTCTCCTCACCCTTCGTTCACGACGGGTCCTCATGGCAGGCGGTGGCCTGGGCCGCCGCCTCCCTCAGCACCCGCTCGGCGAGGACGCCCACCAGGTGCAGCCGGTACGCGGCGCTCGCGTGGATGTCGTCCTCGGGCTCCACGGCCCGCCGCACGGCCGCCGTGACCGCCTCCCACGGGACCGTGGCCGCGGGCCGCCGCCCGCACTCCTCCGTCACGTCCGCCACGACGGGGACCGGGCCGACGCCGACGCACGCCACGCGGGCCGCGGCCATGTGCAGGTCCTCGTCCAGCGTCACCACGGCGCACACGCCGGCCAGCGCGTAGTCGCCGTGCCGCCGGGCCACCTCCGCGAACGCCGACCCGGACCTGGGGGGCAGCGCCGGGAAGAACGCCGACACGGCCAGCTCCCCGGCCTCCACCGCCGACTCCAGCGGCCCGGTGAAGAACGCGTCCGCCCCCACCTCCCGCACGGCCGCCCCCGCGCCACCGATCCCGTAGGTCCCACCGGGTCCGCCAGGTCCGCCGTGTCCATCGGACATGCCCGAGCCGCTGATGCCTTTCGGGGCGCGGCGGGCCAGTCGTACGGACCCGCCCAGGACGGCCAGCACGGCCGGCAGTTCGGCGGCCGGGTCGGCGTGGACGAGACTGCCCACGACCGTGCCGCGGTTGCGGATGACCGGGTGGGCAACCAGCCGCAGCGCCTGCCCCAGCAGCGGATGGACGCCGGAGCGCGCCACCGCGGCCTGCCGCGCCAGCGCCCCCACGGTCACGCCCCCGGGGCCCGCCTCGATCGTGGACAGGCCCGGCAGGCGGTTGACGTCCACGACGTGGGCGGGCGCGGCCAGTCGCATGTTGAGCAGCGGGATCAGGCTCTGCCCCCCGGCGAGCACCTTGCCGTCCACCTCGGCCAGCAGGTCCAGCGCCTCGCGCAGGTCGCGCGGCGCGTGGTAGGCGAACGGCGGCGGCTTCACCCCGCGTCCCTCCTGTCCTCGGCGGCCGACTCTCCCGCGGCCGTCTCGCCCGCACCGGTCCCGCCCCCGCCCGTCGCCCCCGCGGCGGCGGCTCCGCCGGGCGCGGGCAGCGGCCGGCCGGCGATCACCCGCAGCAGGTGGTACCCGCCCACCAGCACGATGGTGCCGAGCGCGATCCCCTCCAGCCGGAACTCCGAGCTGATCAGGAACTTCACCGGCCCGACCGCCAGGATGATGCCGGCGCCGATGGGCACCATGTTCAGCGGATCGGCGAAGTCGACCCGGTTCTCGACCCAGATCTTGGCGCCGAGAAGTCCGATCATGCCGTACAGGATGACCGTGACGCCGCCCAGCACGCCGGACGGCGTGGCGGACACCAGCGCGCCGAACTTCGGGCTCAGCCCGAACGCGATCGCGAAGACGCCGGCGATGTAGTAGGCGGCCGTGGAGTAGACCTTGGTGGCGGCCATGACGCCGATGTTCTCGGCGTAGGTGGTGGTGGGCGAGCCGCCGACCGCGCTGGTGACCACGGTGGCGATGCCGTCGGCGGCGATGGCCCGGCCCACGTACGGGTCGACGTCGGTGCGGGTCATCTCGCCGACGGCCTTGACGTGGCCGATGTTCTCGGCGATCAGCGCGATGACCGCGGGCAGCACGAGCAGCGCGGCGGAGAAGCGGATGTCGGGCAGGTGGAAGTCCGGCAGCCCCACCCACGGGGCCGACGCCACCTTGGACAGGTCCACCCGGAAGTGCGGCGCGAGGGTCAGCGTCCCGTCGTTGTAGGCGGGCACCTTGCCGAACACCCGGTCGGCCGCCCACGACAGCACGTACCCGATCACCAGCCCGATGAGGATGCCGATCCGGCCGACGAACCCCTTGACCGCCACCACCAGCACGAACGTCACCAGCATCGTCACCAGCGCCATCCACTGGTCCTGCGGCCAGTACACGTCGGCCACCACGTACGCCAGCCCGAACCCGATGAGCATGACCACCCCGCCGGTCACGACGGGCGGGAACATCTTGTGGATGATGCCGACGCCGAGGAAGTGCACCGCCACCCCGGCGAGCGCGAGCACGAGCCCGGCGACGAGGATGGCGCCGGTGACGATCGCGTCGGCCCCGGCGGTGTCGCCCCCGAAGATCGCCCTCAGCGCGAGCACCCCGCCCACGAACGAGGCGCTGGTGCCGAGATAGCTGGGGATCCTGCCCTTGACGATCAGCAGGAACAGGATCGTGGCCACGCCGGACATCATGATCGCGACGTTCGGGTCGAGGCCCATGACGAGCGGGAAGACGAACGTGGCGCCGAACATCGCGACGACGTGCTGCGCGCCGAAGCCGATCATGCGCGGCCAGGTCAGCCGCTCGTCCGGCCTGACCACCTCGCCGGGAGCCAGATGCTTGCCGTCACCGTGTTTGGTCCAGCCGAAAACCATGAAAGCCCCTCTTCAGCCGGGCCGTCGGGCAGCGGCCGCCCCGCAGGCTCCTCCGCGGCGGCTCTCCCCTGTGCGGTCTTTCCCTGGGCGGATCTTTCCGTTGCGGGCACATTAGGCCCGTCGTGGCACTCCTACACGGGCATGATCTGCCAAATTCACGTACAGCACCAGCATTCCCCTCACTCACGCCGCCGCACCTGAACGGTGAGGTCAGTTCCAGTGCGGCGGACGATGGTAGAGGGCGCCGTCCCCGGTCCGCACCACGTCGGGAAGCTGCGACCGCCGGATGACCGCCGCCCCCAGCGGAAACCAGGCGTCGCTGCACTTCCGCAGGCCGTCGGCGCTCTTGCCCGGCGGGAACACCGAGACGACCCTGGTCTTGACGCCCCGCCGCTCGTCCATCTCGCGGACCGCCTCGACGGCGGCGCACAGGTCGGAGTCGGCCGACACGAGCATCACCACGTCCACCCGCCCGAGCGCGACATCCGCGACCATGGCGCTGGCGATCGCGACGTCCGTCTTCTTCTCCTCGTACGACCGCCAGGTGGCTCCGCATCTGCGGCACTGCTTGATCTGCTCCTGGAACCGGCCGAGCACCACCTCGGTGCCGCGGCCGCGTAAGGCCGCGAGGTAGGCCCTCTGCCGGGCCACGGCGTCCGGATCGGCGCGGACCAGAGCCGTGAAGTAGGTGACGTGCTGCAGCCGCTGCCCTTGACGCAGCAGATTGCGCGCCAGCTCTCCGAGGTCCAGCCAGAGGTCACGGCGGCGGCTCAACGTCCGCAGGCCGTAGTACAGGTTGTAGCCGTCGACGTAGACGCCGACGCGCGCGATATCGCCGTTCGGCTTGTCACCCATGGCCACCGTCCCTAACATGGAGTCATCAACGCCCGGGGCTACGTTCCCGGGCTCTACGACCCCCGGATCTCCGGGGGTCGTTTCTTTTCGCTCGCATGCGCGACAATAGTCAACAGCGGGTAATGATGTGGTGACTTTTCGTGAACGGTGTTCGGGTCAGCGGACCTGGATGGTGAAGCCCTCGCCGCTCACCACCTGGCCCGAGCGGATCTTGCAGGTCTTGCGCAGCTCCACCTCGCCGTCCACCAGCACCATGCCCTCGGCGACGAGGTGCTTGGCCATGCCGCCCGTCTCGGTGACGCCGCAGTACTTCAGCAGGTCGCACAGCGGGATGTAGTCGGAGCGCAGT
Source organism: Nonomuraea sp. 3-1Str (assembly GCF_031570565.1). NCBI lineage: Bacteria > Bacillati > Actinomycetota > Actinomycetes > Streptosporangiales > Streptosporangiaceae > Nonomuraea > Nonomuraea sp. 3-1Str. The sequence goes on along the minus strand of NZ_JALHBK010000044.1, from coordinate 36,243 downwards.
TCGAATTCCACGGCACCCAAGCCTAGACGCGGCTAGATGCCGCGCATCCGCAGGACGTGCAGAGCGAGCGTCAGGTTGAGCCGCAGGTGGGGGTCGTCGGTGAAGTCGCCGAGCAGGCGCTCCAGCTTTCCGATGCGGTAGCGCAGCGTGTTGTAGTGGAAGTGCAGCCGCCGGGCCGTCTCGGCCACGTTGAGGTTGGTCTCCAGGAGCACCTGGAGCGTGCGCCGCAGGTCGGCGTTCTCGGCGTCGTCGTCGGTGGCGAGCGCTCCCAGGGTCTCGCGGACGAACGCGTGCAGCTCCGCCGTGTCCTGCACCAGCGACAGCAGCCGGTAGACGCCGAGCTGGTCGAAGTGGGCGACCGCGCCCGGCCCGTGCAGCTGGCGGCCGACGCGGGCCGCCTTGAGCGCCTGCGTGTACGCCTCGGGCAGCGCCGCGACGCCCGGCGACGGCCGCGACGTGCCGGTGGAGAACGTGGCCGGAGGCGTGTCGGCGAAGGCGGACGCCGCGTCCTTGGCCACCCTGGCGGCGTCCACCGCGGCGTCGAGCACGACGACCACCTCGTGCGAGAAGCCGGCGACGGCGCCGCGCGGGTCGTGGCGGCGCGTCGCCGTGGTCCAGCTCGTGACCAGGCGGTCCTGGGCGGTGCGCTCGTCGCTGTCGGGGTCGAGCTCGGCGACGAGCACGGTGACCGGCCGTTCGAGCTCCCAGCCGAACGCCCGGGCGCGCGCGGTCACCCGCTCGGCGGAGCCGGCGCGGCCGGTGAGCACGTCGCGCAGGAAGTCGGCGCGGTACTTGCTCTCGACGGCGGTGACGGCCTCCTGCCGGGTGACGACGAGCGCGGCGACGGTGGCGGCGCGCTCCAGGATGCCGACGTCGCTGTCGCGGATGGCGCTCGACGGACTGTGGGCGACGATCCGGCCGTGGTGGTGGCCGCCGGCGACGACGGGCACCGACACGAAGTCCCGTCCCCGCCCGCCGGTGCTCAGCGGTGGGGCCGGCCGGGGAGCGGCGGCCGGGACGGCGGGGCCCTCGCGGGCGATCGACTCGCGCAGCACCGTCACGTCGCCCGGCGGCCCCGCCGTCGCCAGGACGCGACCCGTCCCGTCCACGGCGGCCACGGCCACGTCCAGCAGCCCCGCCACGCCCTCGGTCACCTCGTCCAGCCCGCCGCCGGCCAGCACCACCTGGACCAGCGCCCGGTGCGCCTCCTCGCCCCGCGCGAGCACGGCCGCCTGCCGGTTGAGGATGTCGGTCAGCACCTGGTTGAGGATGTCGTCGAAGCCGACGTCGTCCGGCAGCAGGATCAGTGGGAAAGCGAGCCGGTCCGCCTGCTCCACCATCTCGTCCGGCAGCTCGTCCACGTACCGGCCGAGCTTGATGGCCAGCGCCGACAGCCCCCGCTCGTCGAGGTCGGCGACCAGCCGGCCGAGCGACTGGGGGGTGTTGCGCAGCGGGTAGCCGGTGGTGAGCAGCAGCTCGTGCGGCTTGACCCAGGCGAGGACGTCGGGCACCTCCATGACGTTCAGGCGCTGCACGATGCGTCCGAGGCCGCTCTCCCCCGCGATCAGCCGGGCCTGGGCGAGCGTCGAGACGCCGAGCACCTCGTCGACGGACAGACCATGGATGATCGTTCCCGTGCTGGCCGGGCGAACCGGGGGCTCCATGGGGTGATTGTCACCCGGAAGCGGTCTGTCAGGAAGAGCCAACCTTCCCGCGCAGTGTTGGCAAATTTCTCCGTACGGCGTGATTGAACGGCCGTTCTACCGTCAAGGCCCAAGGTCGGGGAGGAGGTCCGGTGACCATCGGTACCCGCGCGAGACGGCCGCGCGTCCACGCGACCGGGGCCGCGAGTACGGCGGTCCGGCCGCTGCTCGACGCGCCGCGACGCCCGGCGCGCGTCCTCGCCGCCTTCCCGGCCGGGACCTACCTACAGGTCAGGACGGACCGGGAGCCGTCGGTCATCGCGGTGCTCGGCATCGGCGCGACCCGGCTGCCCAACGCGGTGCTGCTGGCGGGCGAGCCGCCGCGCCTCACGGTGGGTGACGACGCGTCGGTGGGCGACGGGGCGGTGCTGCTGGGACGGTTGAGCCTGCGCGCGTCCCGCTGGTGGGACCCGGCCCCGCCGCTCGGCGAGGCGGACCCGGCACGGCTGCGCGACACGGCGGCCGGGCTGACACCGGGCGAACCGGCGCCGGCGGGCGAGGACGCCGTGGAGCTGCTGGCGTCCGGATGCGTGAGCGGGAGGCTGACGGACGTGCTGACGGCCGCCGAGCGGCTCGTCGGACTCGGCCCGGGGCTCACTCCGAGCGGGGACGACGTGCTCGCCGGGCTGCTGGTGGCGCTGCGGCTCCTCGGCGCGGCCACGGGCGCCGCCCGGGCGGTGTGGCTGGCGGACCGGCTCGCGGCCACGGTCACGTACGACGCCCGGACGCGCACCACGCCCTTGTCGGCCACGCTGCTGCACTGCGCGGCGCGGGGACAGGCGTGCCCGGAGGTGATCGCGGTGCTGCGGGCGCTGGTGGGACGGCACCCGCTGGAGCCGGCCGTGCGCCGCCTGCACGCCCTCGGTCACACCTCGGGCTCCGACCTCGCCCAGGGGATCACGATCGGCGTCCACGCCGTCCTCGCCCTGGCCTCGCGCCCTCCCGTCGCCGCCGGTCCGGGCGGTGCCGGGTGATGGCGGGAACCGGTGAGGCGGCGGTGGTGCGCGCCGGGATCTACCACGACTCGGTGGCGCTCATGCGGGTCAGCAAAGCCCTGGCCGAGCTGCCCGGCATGCAGGTCGCCCTGGTCGCCATGGCCACCGAGCTGAACCTCGCCATGGCCCGCGACCTCGGCTTCACCACTCCCCCCGCCGGGCCGTCCGACCTGCTCGTGGCGCTGCGCGGCCGGGACGTGGCGCAGGCGGAGCGGGAGCTCGACCGCCTCCTGGCGGACCTGTCCTCCTCGCGCGGCGCCTCCTCGTACGGCGGGGACGGAGAGGCGCCGTCCCCGCGCACCACCCACTCGGCCGCCGGGCGGGCGCGGGAGTCCGCCGGGGTGGTGCTCGTGTCGGTTCCGGGTGAGCACGTGCTGCCGGAGGCCCTGGACGCCGTCGAGGCGGGCCTCGACGTGATGATCTTCAGTGACGGCGTTCCCGTACGGCAGGAGGTGCTGCTCAAGCGGCTGGCCGCCGGGCGCGGCGTGCTCGTCATGGGCCCCGACTGCGGCACCGCCGTGATCGCCGGGGTGGGCCTCGGATTCGCGAACGTCCTGCGGCCGGGCCCGGTCGGCGTGGTCGCCGCGTCCGGCACGGGCGCGCAGCAGGTGACGTCCCTGCTGGACCTGGCCGGCACCGGTGTCAGCCACGTGCTCGGCGTCGGCGGCCGGGACCTGTCGGCCGAGGTGGGCGGCCTGTCGGCGGTACGGGCGCTGCGACTGCTGGACGAGGACCCGGCCACCGAGCTGATCGTGCTCGTCTCCAAGCCCCCGGACCCGCAGGTGGCGCGGGCCGTACAGGATGTGGTGGAGACGCTGCGGACACCGGTCGTGCCCGCGCTGCCCGGACACGGCGACCTGACCGACGCGGCGGAGCGGGCGCTGCGCGCGCTCGGCAGGCCCGTGCCCGCCTGGCCGTCGTGGCCCGCGCCCGCCCGCCCGGCTCCCGGCTCACGTGTGGTCAGGGGACTGTACGCGGGCGGCACCCTCTGCGCGGAGGCCGCCGCCATCGCGGGCGGCCCGCCCCGGGGCGGAGGGCCACAGGACGGCCCGAGCGCGGGCCGCGGGGAGTTCACCGACTTCGGTGACGACGCCTACACCCGGGGCCGCCCCCACCCCATGATCGACCCGGCGCTGCGGCTGGAGGCGCTCGCCCGCGTGCGCCCTGGCGACGTGGCGCTCCTGGACGTCGTCCTCGGCCACGGCTCGGACCCCGACCCGGCCGCGTCGCTGGCGCCGGCCGTCGCCCGCTGCCCCGCCTCCGCCGTCGTCGTCGCGCTCGTCGGCACCGAGGGCGACCCGCAGGGCCTGCACCGGCAGGCGGCCGCGTTCCGCGACGCGGGCGCGTCCGTCTTCGTCTCCAACGCCCAGGCCGCACGGTACGCGAGGGACCTCCGATGACGCTGCTCTCCGGCCCGCCCCACGTGATCACGACCGGCGCGAGCCTGCTGCGCGAGGCCCTGGACGCGCAGGCCGTGACCACCACGCCCGTGGACTGGCGGCCCCCGCTGCCCGGCACCGCCGGCGCGCTGGAGCGGGTGCTGGCCGACCCGCGCCGGCCCGCCGCCAACGAGCGCGCCGTCTCCCGGCTGACCTCGGCCCGGCCGCTGCTGGTGAGCGTGCGGCGCGCCTCGGAGGTGCTGGACCTGCCGCAGCCGATGTTCCTGCACGCGGGACCGCCCCTGGACTGGGAGCGGGCGTCCGGCCCGATGCGCGGCGCCCTGATCGGCGCGATGCTGCTGGAGGGGTACGCCCACGACGAGCACGACGCCCGCGCCCGGCTGGAGTCGGGCAAGGTACGGCTGGAGCCCTGCCACCGCCACCGGACCGTCGGGCCGATGGCCGGCGTGGTGAGCCCGTCGATGTGGATGTTCGAGGTGCGGGACGACGTCCACGGCGGCGTCGCGTACTGCTCCCTGAACGAGGGGCTCGGCCGGGTGCTGCGCTACGGCGCGTACGGCCCGGAGGTGCTCGACCGGCTCGGCTGGATGGACCACGTGCTGGGGCCGGTCCTGTCGGCGGCGGTCGAGCTGGCCGGGCCCGTCGATCTGCGTGCGCTGATCGGGCAGGCGCTGCAGATGGGCGACGAGCTGCACAACCGCAACCGCGCGGCCACGTCGCTGCTGCTGCGGGAGCTGGCGCCGTTCGTGGTGGACGCGGCGCCGGGGCACGCCGCCGAGGTGCTGCGGTTCGTCGGGGGCAACGACCACTTCTTCCTGAACGCCGCCATGGCCGCCGCCAAGGTCGCCACGGACGCGGCCCGCGACGTGCCGGGGTCGTCGCTGGTCGTGGCGATGGCCCGCAACGGCACCGACTTCGGGGTGCAGGTGTCGGGACTGGGCGACCGGTGGTTCACGGGCCCGGCGGGGGTGCCCGACGGCCTCTACCTCGGCGCGTACGGACCGGCGGACGCGAACCCCGACATCGGCGACTCCACGATCACGGAGACGTCGGGCCTGGGCGGGTTCGCGATGGCGGCGGCCCCGGCCATCGTGCGGTTCGTGGGCGGCGAGGTGGCGGACGCGGTGGCGGCGACCCGGGGCATGTACGAGATCACGCTGGCCGAGCACCCCGCGTACCAGATCCCGGCGCTCGGCTTCCGGGGGACGCCGGTCGGGATCGACGTGACGCTGGTGGCGCGGACCGGGCTGCTGCCGGTCGTCAACACCGGCATCGCCGGGCGGGTGGCGGGCACCGGACAGGTCGGCGCGGGGCTGGTCAGCCCGCCGGCGGAGGCGTTCACGAGCGCGTTGCTCGCCCTCGCAGATTCAGCACTTGATCCATTTGATCAGTGATATTTCCCCATGTAATGCCATTTGTCAGCACTTCATGGCTGCTTCCGTTCCGGAATCACGTCCCTATATCGTGTCGAACCTCATAACCTGGAATCGCGGCGCGACGAATGTGACCGATGGGGCGGAAGATGGGGGCGGAGATGGCAGCCGACCGGTTGCTCGGCGGGCCCGGCACACAGGGGGACGTGTCGCGGAGTCAGGGTCGCTTGATCGGCCGGCGCTACAGGCTGATGTCGCCGGTGGGCCGGGGCGGCATGGGGATGGTGTGGCAGGCCCACGACGTCCTGCTCGACCGGGACGTGGCGGTCAAGGAGCTGATCCTGCCGTTCGGGCTGGACAACGCGGGCACGCAGGTGGCGCACCGGCGGATGCTGCGCGAGGCCCGCTCGGCCGCGCGGCTGACGCACCCCGGCATCGTGACCGTCCACGACGTGGTGGAGGAGGGCAGCCGGCCCTGGATCGTCATGGAGCTGTTCCGCGCCTGGTCGCTGGAGCAGGCCGTACGGCAGAGCGGCCCGCTGCCGGTGGTGCAGGCGGCCGAGATCGGCATCCGGGTGCTCGACGCGCTGCGTCACGCCCACGCCGCCGGGATCCTGCACCGCGACGTCAAGCCGGGCAACGTGCTGCTCACCGCCGACCGGGTGGTGCTCACCGACTTCGGCATCGCCGCCATCGAGGGCGACGTCACGATCACCCAGACCGGGCTGCTCATGGGCTCGCCCGCGTACCTGCCGCCGGAGCGGCTGTCGGGGCAGCCCATCACGGCCGCCGCCGACCTGTGGTCGTTCGGCGCGACGCTGTACGCGGCCGTCGAGGGGCGTCCCCCGTACGAGGGGCCGGACGCGATCGCCGTGCTCGGCGCGGTGCTGACGCAGGACCCGATCCGGCCGCAGCGCGCGGGTGCGCTGCTGCCCGTCATCGAGGGGCTGCTGCGCAAGGACCCGGCCGAACGCCTCACCGCGGCGCAGGTCGGCGACGTGCTCGAACGCATCCTGCTGGCCCACGGCTCCACCCGGCCGCGCAACCCGGAGACACCCTCGCCCCTGCCCACGCAGGCCGACCCGACGCCGGCCGGGCTGCTGCCGCCGCTCGACCCGCCGTCCGGGCCGATGCCGTCGCGGATCGTCGAGACGCCGTCGGGGCCGGTGCGCGTGCCGTACGACCCGGGCCTGGGTGACGCCGCTGGGCCGTACGCGGCGGGACACGACCCGCTGTCGAGCCCGTCCGGGGCGCACCGCACCGACCAGCTCCCGTCGCCGGCCCCGGCCGGCGGCTTCGACGCCTTCGGTGCGGCCTCGGGACCGCTCCGGCCGCCCGCCGCGGATCCCCACGGCCCCGGCGGTCCTGCCGGTCTCGGCGGTCCTGCCGGTCTCGGCGGGTCCAGGGTTCCGGCGCCGGGCGAGGCCGGGGAGGGCGCGGGCCGCTCCGGTCTGGCGAGGCGGCTGGAGGCCGCCGCCGGCACCGACGAGCGCCTGGACGCCGCGGCCCTGTTCGGCGACCCGCCGGGACCGCACCCCGCCACCGGCGTACGGCCGGGACCGCAGCCGATCCTGCCGCTGACCACCGACAGCCGAGCCGCCCCCTGGCCGCTGGCGTCGGAGGACCACCTGCGCGACCACTCCCGCGACCTGTCCGGCGCCGTGGCCCGCGGCTCCCGCGACCCGTCCGGCGGCCTGCCGCGCGGCGGTTCGCGCACCCCGTCCGGCAGCGGACCGCGCGGCCGCCCGAGCGCCGTGCCCGGCACCGGCCAGCGGCCGGCCAGGGGCCGGCGGCAGCCGGAGGCCGACCAGGGCGCGTGGGTCCGCGGCGGACGGCCGACGCCCCGCCTCATCGTGGCCGCCGTCGCGGCCGCCGGCGCCGTCACGGCGGCCGTCCTCGTACTCTCGCCGGGCTCCGGCACGGACTCGCCCGCGGGCACCCGGTCCTCGGCCGCGCCCCCGGGCGCCGCCTCGGAGCCCGCCGCCACGGCGGCGCCGCTCCAGGCGGTGACCGTGCCGGAGGGCTACAAGGAGCACACGCCGCCCGGGTTCAAGGCGGCCGTGCCCACCGCGTGGAAGCCGGCCACGTCCGGGGACGGCACGACGTTCGCGGGGCCGAAGGACTCCGGCATGCGGATCGTGATCGAGCCGGCGCCGTCGCAGCCGGACGGCGGCCTGGCCGAGCTGGGCCGGGCCGAGTCGGACGGCGGCGTCGAAGGCTACATCCAGGTGCAGCTGCAGGCCACGCAGTTCCGCACGTGGAAGGCCGCGGACTGGGAGTACACGTACACGCGCTCCAACGGCGTCCCGATGCATGCGCTGACCCGGTACGTCACGATCGACGACAAGTCCGCGTTCAAGATCACCTTTGACATGCCCGAGCTGACCTGGGACGACCAGGCCCAGATCCGCAAGGTGTTCCTGGAGACCTTCCGCCCGACGTCCTGACCTCCCGGCCACCACGAACGGCCCCCACGGAGGGCCCCACGAACGGGCCCCACGGACGGCCCGGCGGGACGGCGCAGGCTGTGCGGTACGGTCACCGCATGAGGCTGGCGAGCATCCACTTCTACCCCGTGAAGTCCACCGGCGGGCACCAGGTGCGGCGGGCCGAGGTCGAGCCGTGGGGGCTGGCCGGCGACCGGCGTTACCTCGTCGTCGGCGAGGACGGCGAGATCCTGACGGGCCGTGTGCACGAGCGGCTGCTCGCCTGCGTGGCCGAGCTCGGCCCCGACGCGCTCACGCTGACCGGGCCGCACGCGCCGCCCCTGCGCGTGGTCCCGCCGCGCGGGACGGCGGGCGGCCGCGTCAGGGTGGTCATGGCGAAGATCCCCGTGGAGCTGTCCGACTGCGGCGACGAGGCGGCGGCGTGGCTGTCGGCGCTGATCGGCGTGCCCGCCCGGCTGGCCTGGCAGGACGACCCCACCCGCCGTCCCGTCGATCCCCTGTACGGCCGCCCCGAGGACCGTGTGAGCCTGGCCGACGCCTACCCGCTGCTGCTCACCACCACGGCCTCGCTCGACCAGCTCAACGACTGGATCGCGCGGACCGCCGCCGAGCGGGGCGAGGAGCCCCGGGCGCCGCTGTCGATGCGCCGCTTCCGGCCGAACGTGGTGATCGACGGCGTGCCCGAGCCGTTCGCGGAGGACACCTGGAAGCGGGTGCGGATCGGCGAGGTCGGCTTCCGGGTCAGCAAGGGCTGCGACCGGTGCGTGTTCACGACGATCGACCCGGTGACGCTCGTCCGGGGCAAGGAGCCCACGCGCACCCTCGCCCGCCACCGCCGCTGGGACGGCAAGGTCTGGTTCGGCGTCAACCTCATCCCGGAGCACCGCGGCACCCTCGCCCAGGGCGATCCGGTGACCCTCCTCTGACCTTTCCCGGCATTGGAGCTGCGCACCCTAAAGGCGCCTTGTCCCCTTTAGGGGGATCTTGTGGGCTATGGGAGACTTCACAGGTGAGCAGCGCCCCCACGCAATCCCCGATCTCCCCCCATGACGACATTCGCGGAATTCAGCGCCGTACCCTCGCCGTCCTGTCCGGCGCGCAGATCGTCGGCGGCGTGGGCGTGGCGGTCGGCCTGGCGCTGAGCTCGGTGGTGGTGGACGAGCTGTCCGGCTCGACGGTCGTCAGCGGCTTCGCGGGCACCGCGACCGTGCTCGGCGCGGCGCTGCTGGCGCTGCCGGCGGCCAGGGCGGCCGCGCGCGGCGGGAGGCGGGCGGGCCTGTCGCTGGCGTACGTGGCCGCGCTCGCCGGCTGCGTGCTGTCCGTCGCCGCCATCGCGATCCGCAACTGGCCGCTCCTGCTCGCCGGGCTCGTCCTCGTCGGCGGCGGCAGCGCGGGCAACCTGGCCGCCCGCTACTCCGCGACCGACCTGTCCCCCGAGGGGCACGCCGCCCGGCACCTGTCGCTCGTGGTGTGGGCGGCCACGTTCGGCTCCGTCGCCGGCCCCAACCTGGCCAGGCCCGCCGACCAGATCGGCGTCGACGCGGGGCTGGCGGAGAAGGCCGGGCCGTTCGCGTTCGCGGCGCTCGCGTTCGCGCTGGCGCTCGTCATCGTGGTGGCGGGGCTGCGTCCCGACCCGCTCAAACTGGCCCGCGAGCGCGACGGCGCCCGTCCCGTCCCCGCCGGTCGCGTGCGGACGATCCGCCCGGCCTGGGAGACGCTGCGCTCCACCCCGATGGCCCGGCGGGCGCTCGTCATGGTCGCGGTCAGCCACACCGCGATGGTCTCGGTGATGTCGATGACCCCGGTCAAGCTGCACCACGACGGCTCGAACCTGGACGTCATCGGCCTGGTGATCAGCCTGCACATCGCCGGCATGTACGTCCTGTCACCCGTGGTCGGGTGGCTGTCCGACAAGGCGGGCAAGGTGCCGGTGCTGCTGCTCGGCATGTCGCTGCTGCTGAGCTCCGCGGCCCTGGCGGGCACGGCCGGGCACCGCGTGTGGCAGGTCACCACCGCGCTGGTCCTGCTCGGGCTGGGCTGGTCGTGCGGGCTGGTCGCCGGGTCGGCGCTGCTCAGCGAGTCGGTGCCGGTGGAGCGCCGGCCCGCCGTCCAGGGCCTGTCGGACCTGCTGATGAACGTCTGCGGCGCCACCGGTACGGTCGTGGCCGGCGCGATCGTGGGCGGGCTGTCGTACGGGATGCTCGGCCTGGTGGTGGGCGTGATGGTGACGCTGGCGGCGCTGTGGCTGGCCGTCGCCCACGCCCGGACGCGCCGCGGCGACCCGGTGCCGGCCGTCCACGGCCGCGGCCGCTGAGTCGCGGGGGGACGGCGCGGGAGGAGCCCGCCACTCAGGGAGCCACCTGCTGGGTCACTTGGCGTCGGCGTAGGACGCGACCGCCACTTGGTGGGTCACTTGGCGTCGGCGTAGGACGTGACCGCCACCGCCTCCATCGGGAAGCGCACCGGCGTGCGGCCGAACACCAGCCGCGTCGCCTCCGCCGCCGCCGCGGCCACCGCGTCGATCACCTCCTGGGCCTGCTCCAGGGGGCAGTGCACCATCACCTCGTCGTGCTGGAAGAACACCAGCCTGGCCGGGCCCGGCAGCAGCCCGCGCAGCACCGCCATGAGCGCCAGCGCCCACTCGGCGGCCGTGGCCTGGACCACGAAGTTGCGGGTGAACCGGCCGCGGTCGCGCGTGGCCCGGCCGCCCTCGGGGCCCGAGACGAGCCCGCGCCAGCGCTCCGACGGGGGCGGGCAGGTGCGGCCCAGCCAGGAGCGCACCAGCCGGCCCTCCTCGCCCGCCTTGGCGGCGTCCTCGACGAACTGGTAGGCGCGGGGGAAGCGCTGGCGCATCATGGCGAGCAGCTTGGGGGCGTCACCGCTGGTGCCGCCGTACATCGCGGACAGCATCGCGATCTTCGCGTGGCCGCGGTCACCGCCGAACGCCTGGGCCAGCGCGGAGTACAGGTCGATCTCGCCCGCCGCCCTGGCGAGCCCCACGTCGCCGGCCATCGCGGCGAGCACCCGCGGCTCCAGCTGGGCGGCGTCGGCCACGACCAGGGTCCACCCCTCGTCGGCCACGACCACCCGCCGCATCACCTTGGGGATCTGCAGCGCCCCGCCGCCCGAGGTGGCCCACCGCCCCGAGACCACGCCGCCCACCACGTACTCGGCACGGAACCGCCCGTCGCGCACCCACTGGTCGGCCCACGTCCATCCGTGGAAGCTGTGCAGGCGGGCCAGCTCCTTGTAGGCGAGCAGCGGCGCGACGGCGGGATGGTCGACCTGCTTGAGCTCCCAGGAGCGGGTGCTCTTCAGCGCCACGCCCGCCCCCTTGAACGCCTTGACGAGCTGCTGCACCGAGTCGGGGTTGACCGGGTGGCCGAACGCCGCCGACACCTCGTCGGCCAGCGCCTGGAGCCGGGCGGGCCGCATCCCGTGGACGGGTCTCGCCCCGAGCAGGTCGGTCAGCAGCGCGTCGTGCACGTCGCGCCGCCACGGCATGCCGTCGTGGCCCATCTCCGCGGCGATGAGCGCACCCGCCGACTCGGCGGCGACCAGCAGCCTGAAGCGGCCGGGGTCGGGCAGCGCCTCGATGCGGCGCAACTGGTCGGCCAGCACCTCGGCGACGGCGTCGGCGCCCAGCGGCTCGGGCGCGAACAGGGTGTCAGGCTCGCTCGGCCGCTCCTCGGGCACCGGAAGACCGTGCAGGCGGGCGTGGGCGGCGCGGGCGGAGCGCGGCTCGCCGTGGCGCCCCTCGAAGCCCAGCAGCAGCCCCTCGGTGAGGGCGAGGTCGTGGCAGCGGGAGACGCGCACGCCGGCCCGCAGCAGCGGCGGGTAGTCCTCCCGGGCGTCGGCCCACACCCAGCGGGGCCGCTCCCGCTCCAGCTCCCGCACGGCCCCCGCGAGATCACCGGAGGAGCCCGGCCGATCGGAAGACCCCACAGGGAGCACCGTCTCCCCCGCAACCACCACGTACACGCCCCCAGCGTGCCAGGCGCCTACGACAAGCAGAACGCCCGGCCATGGTCAAAAGAGTGCCGCCTGGCGCAGATGAAGCCTGACCCGCCCGTTCGGTCCGCTGATGCGCATGCTGGGGCCCAGGGTCCGGAGTCATCGAACACCCGTACATCCAGCGCGCGCTCATGGCACCTTTGACCTCGCGTTACCGGTACCGGATCTACCCGAGCGCCGTTCAGCGGACCGCGCTGGCCAGGGCATTCGGGTGCGCGCGAACGGTGTTCAACGACGGGCTGCGCGTCCGGAGCGAAGCACACGCAGGCGGCTTGCCATACATCTCGGACGGAGACCTGTCGAAGCAGATCATCACACAGGCCAAAAGGAGGCCGGAGCGGGCGTGGCTTGGCGAGGTGTCGGCGGTGGTGCTCCAGCAGGCGCTGGCAGACCTCAACTGCGCCTATCGCAACTTCTTCTCCTCAATTACTGGCCGCCGCAAGGGGCCGAAGGTCTCGCCTCCCCGGTTGCGTTCGCGAAAGGACAGCCGCCAGACGATCCGCTTCACCAGGAACGCTCCCTTCCGTATCACGGCGAGCGGTAAACTGCGCCTGCCCAAGATCGGGGATATGGATGTCCGCTGGTCGCGGTCTCTGCCCTCGGCGCCGTCAAGTGTCACGGTGATCAAAGACGCGGCAGGACGATATTTCGCCTCGTTCGTGGTGACGACGACGGACATGCTGCTGCCGGAGTCGCCCCGCGAAGTTGGCATCGACCTGGGCTTGACTCATTTCGCGGTGCTCTCGGACGGCCGCAAGATCGCTAATCCGCGATTCCTGCGCCACGCTGAGCGCCGGCTGAGCAAGGCGCGCAGAGCATTCTCGCGCAAGACGCGAGGGTCGGCGAACAGGAGAAAAGCAGTCACCAAGGTCGCGCGTGCCCATGTGCGGGTGGCCGACGCTCGCCGCGACTGGGCGCATAAGCTCTCCACGCAGATCATCCGCGACAACCAAGCGGTCTACGTGGAGAACCTGTGCGTGTCCGGCCTGGGACGCACCAAGCTGGCGAAAAGCGTTCATGACGCCGGATGGTCGCTTTTCACGGCGATGCTCGCCTACAAGGCAGAACGATACGGGCGGCACTTCGCCAAGATCGACCGCTGGTGGCCCTCATCGAAGCTGTGTGGGGTCTGCGGGGCTCTGACCGAGTCCCTGCCCCTCAACGTCCGGTCTTGGAAATGCCCATGTGGGGCCGTCCATGACCGCGACGTCAATGCGGCGAAGAACATCCTGGCCGCCGGACGGGCGGACAGATCAAACGCCTGTGGAGACCGGGTGAGACCACCGCTCGCGGAGGCACTGGTCGATGAAACAGGAAGCCTTCGGGGTGCCTCACCAACGGCACGGACGAAAGTCCCCGCACTTCCGTGCGGGGAGCACGTCAAGACAAATCGATCCGGACCTCGTCCTCCAGGGGTGGCTCCAGTTCCTGGTCCAGGCAGCCGGTGGCGGCGAAGCAGCGGAGGGTGAGCGTGTCCGGCGTGACCGACATGTGCAGGAACTGCTTGAAGAACGGGGGCGTGTCCCAGTCGGACAGCTCCGACAGGTAGCGGTGGAAGACCCGGCCGACCGGCAGGCGCAGCGGCCACGGCCAGGACCCGAGCAGCCGCGCCGCCCACTTGACGCGCGGGGTGATCCGCACCGGCGACTCGATGGGCCGCACCGGGGTGTTGCCGATGCGCTCGGACATGACGCAGGCCGCCTCGGCCGGCGTGAGGTAGAGCCACTTCATGCGCAGCCGCCTGGCGTAGAGCTGGCTGTAGAACGACAGGGAGTCGCCGCGCAGCGGGTAGCACTTGAAGTCGTCCTCGTGGACGCCGGCGACGTCCACCCGGCCGATGGTGTGGGTGGCGTGCATGAACGCGCCCCCGCCGCCGGACACGACGTACTGGATGACCCGGTCGCCCACCCGGACGGGGTAGCGCTGGTAGTTGTGCACGTCGCCGCCGATGGCGGCCACGTAGCGGTGGCGGGGGTCGCGCACGATGTCGTCGATCGTGCCGCCGTCCTCCAGCGGCGAGGGTTTGTACTCGTTACGGGTGTAGATCGGCTTGCCGGTGACGAGGATCTTGGGCCGGGGGTCCAGGGACACCTCGCGTAACCAGGCGGCCTGCCGCCGGTCGATGGCGCCGCTGATGCCGGTGTCGACGCCGACGACGAGCAGGCTCTCGCTCTCGATCGCCCAGTACGGGCCGGGCTGGGCGGCCGGGCCGGCGGCCTGCTGGGAGGGGCGCGAGCGCAGCTTGCGGGCCTCGGCCAGGCGGGACTCGTCGATGGTCTCGGGTCTGCGCCAGAGGAGCCCGCGCAGCCCTCCGCCGGCCGGGCCGGGCTTGAGCGGCGGCGCGTCGCAGAAGACCCGCATGAAGCCGCCGAGCCCGTCGTACCAGTCGTGGTTGCCGGGGATCGCGTAGATGGGGGCGTCGTAGTCCTGGTACGGGCGGAAGAACTTGTCCCTGTACTCGTTGCCCGATCCGGCCGGGTAGATGACGTCGCTGGCCACCACCGCGAACGACGTCCCCTGCCCCATCCGCAGCAGGCCGGGCACGACCGCGTACTGCGAGGCGTCGCCCTCGCCGGTGTCGCCGAGCAGGATGAAGTCGAAGGCGGCGCCCAGGCCGGGCCGGACGCGGAAGCCGGGGTCGGCACCCTGGTCGAGCCGGCCGGTGACCCAGCGCTCCCGGACCTCGGGCGACGGATCGCCGAACAGTCCGGCCAGGATCTCGTTGCGCGAGCGCCACAGTGTGCGCGGGTCCAGCCAGGTGAAGCCCTTCCGCTTGGGCCGCAGCCGGTCGAACGTGCCGATCCTGGAACAGGCCCAGCCTGCCCCTTCTTCGGACACCCGGGACGAGAGCTGCTTTCCGCGTTCGGCCGCCGCTTCCACCATGACCATATCTTTACCGTGATCTTTCCGGCGCGCATCCCGAACGCTCCGTGCCGCTCTCGACACGGAAGGTTCCCATGTGTAGCCTCACGCCCCAAGCAAGCGGTTGTCGGCCGCGGGAGGGGCTGCCATGGCCCGGAACGGTCCGGACGATACGACCCGGCGGGACACCTCGGAGGTGGCCGCCGTCGAAGGGCTGCTGGCGCTGGCGCACATGCGGTGGCGGTGGAGCCGGGCGCGGGTCCGCTGTGTCGTGGAGGCGGTCGGGCGCAGCCGCGCGCTGGCCGCCGCGGACCCGGCCGCGCACACGGCGCTGCTGGTCCGCTCGCTGCGTTCGGCGGCCCGGGTGATGCTCCGGCGCGGGCGGCCCGGGGAGGCGCTGCCGTACGCGCTGGAGGCCGTCGCGCTGGCCCGCTCGCTGGGCGGCCCGGCGCTGGTGATGTGCCTGGGGACCCTGACGGAGACGTACGAGGCGCTGCACCGGTACGGCGAGGCCGTGGCCACGGCGCGGGAGGCCGAGGCCGCCATCGACCCGCCCCCCTGAGCCCGCCCGCTCCCCCGTGAGCCGCCCGCCGGAAGGCCGGTCAGGGCACCAGCGCGCCGGGGTTGAGCACTCCCTCCGGGTCCAGCCGCGCCTTGACGGCCCGCAGCACCTCGACGCCCACCGGCCCCAGCTCCCGCGTGTACGCCTCCAGGTGGTCGCGGCCGACGCCGTGGTGGTGCGACACGGTCCCGCCCGCCCCGGCGATCGCCTCCAGGGTGGCCCGCTTGGCCGTGGCCCACTGCTCCACCGGGTCGCCGTGCTGGGCGGTCACCACGGTGAAGTACAGCGACGCGCCGGTCTCGTACACGTGGGAGATGTGGCACATCACCAGCGGCGACCCGAGCGCGCCGAGCAGCGCCAGCCGCACCGCGTCGTACAGGCGGGGCAGCCCCGACCAGAAGCAGGCGGTCTCCAGCGTCTCCACGGTCGCGCCGGCGGCCAGCAGCGAGTCACGCAGGTACGGCGCCGAGTACCGGCCCCGCTCCCACGCCTGCCCCGGCTCCTCGCCGAGGGGCTCGCCGCCGTGCCGCGCGAGCACCGCCCCCGCCCCGGCCCGGACGGCCGCCACGGACGCGCCCTCGTAGCCGGCGATCACCAGGCAGCCCGGCCCGCCTCCGCCCAGCGCGTCCGGCCGGGCCAGGCCGACCATGGTCTCGGTCTCGTCCGACAGCCGCAGCACCGTGGGCAGCGGCCCGTCCTGGGCGAGCGCGCGCAGCGCGGCGGCGCCCTCACGGAACGACGGGAAGCGCCAGCCCTCGTAGACCTTCTCGGCGGGCGCGGGGCGTACCCGCAGGCGCAGCGAGGTGATGACGCCGAACGCGCCCTCGGAGCCGAGGACGAGCTGCCGCAGGTCCGGCCCCGCCGCGGAGCGGGGCGCCCGGCCGAGCTCCAGTGTGCCGACGGGGGTGGCCACGGTCAGCCCGGCCACCATGTCGTCGAAGCGGCCGTAGCCGGCGGACGCCTGCCCGCTGGACCGGGCCGCCGCGAAGCCGCCGAGCGTGGCGTACTCGAACGACTGGGGGAAGTGGCCGAGCGTCATGCCGTGCGCGGCGAGCAGCCGCTCGGCCTCCGGCGCCCGCAGCCCGGGCTCCAGCTCGGCCACCCGCGACTCCAGGTCCAGGCCCACGAGCCGGTCCAGCCGCCCCAGGTCCAGCGCCACCACGCCCGCGAACGCCGCCCGCCCACCGGCCCCGTTCCCGGACGGGCCGACTTCCACGGTCGTGGGCGGGCCGGCTTCCGTGGTCGTGGGCCGGCCGGCGGCGAGACCGCCCACGACCGAGGTGCCGCCGCCGAAGGGGACGACGGCGACGCGCTCGCGCGAGCACAGCTCCAGCAGTTCGGCCACCTCGGCGTGCGAGCCGGGCAGCACGACGGCGTCGGGCGCGTCGAGGGCGTCGCCGGCGCGCATGCGCAGCAGGTCGGGCGTCGACTTGCCGCGCGTGTGCCGGACCCGCTCCTCGGGGGAGGTGTGGACGTGCGCGGCGCCGGTGATCCCGGCCAGCGCCTCCAGCAGGCGGCCGTCGAGGGCGACGCCGGGCAGCCGCACCGACTCCAGCGGCACGGCCGGGGCGGCGGGCCCGCGCACGCCGAGCAGGTCGCGCAGCAGCTCGCGGACCGGGCCGGGCAGCTCGCGGGCGCGGGCGGGGTCGCCCCAGCCGGACCAGAGCATGGGTTCAGCGGACATGTCTACACTGTGACACATGACGTTGATCCGTCACAATGACGGCGTTCTGGACGCGGCGCATGACTGCGTGCTGGCCTACGGGGTACGGCGCACCACGCTCACCGACGTCGCCCGCCGGGCCGGCGTCTCGCGCATGACGCTCTACCGGCGCTGGCCGGACGTGCGGTCGCTGGTGGCCGACCTGATGACGCGCGAGTGGCTGCGGGCGGTGGAGGACCTGGACCTGTCCGACCCGGTGGCGGCCGTGGTGGAGGGGGTGCGGCGGCTGCGCGCCCATCCGCTCTGGGTCAAGATCGTCGAGGCCGACCCCGAGCTGCTCCTGCCGTACCTGCTGCACCGCAGGGGGGCCACCCACGACGCCGTCCTCGCCGTGCTCGAACGCGTCACCGGCGACCCGCGCGCGGCGCGGACGGTCCTGCTGGTAGCCCAGTCGTTCCTGATCTCCGCTCCCGCCATGACCGGCCCCGGCCCCGAAGGCGCGGACAGTGACACTGTGACCCTGGACGACCTCGACGCCGAGCTCGCGACCCTGCTGGAGGGATACCTTGGACAGCTCGCTCAACGCCCGTAGGAGAAGCCGGGAGCTGGCGCGGACCGCCGGGGAGACGGTGGACGTGCTCGTGGTGGGGCTCGGCGCCACGGGCGCGGGCGCGGCCCTGGACGCCGCCTCCCGAGGTCTGACGGTGGCGGCGGCCGACGCGCACGACCTGGCGTTCGGAACGTCCCGGTGGAGCTCCAAGCTGGTCCACGGCGGGCTGCGCTACCTGGCGCGGGGCGAGGTGGGCATCGCCTACGAGAGCGCCGTGGAGCGCGGCGTCCTGCTGCGGCACACGGCGCCGCACCTGGTGCGCGCGCACCCGTACGTGCTGCCCCTGACCCGCGACGTCTCGCGGGCCCGGGAGGCGGCCGTGATGGCGGGCTACCGGCTCGGCGACGGGCTGCGGACCGCCGCCCGCACGCCCCGGCCGCTGCTCCCCGGCCCGTCGCGCCTGGACGCGCGGCGGACGCGCCGGCTCGCGCCGTTCCTGCGCCCGCAGGGCCTGCGCGGCGGGCTGCTGTCGTGGGACGGGCGGCTGCTCGACGACGCCCGCCTGGTGGTGGCCCTCGCGCGCACGGCCGCCGCGCACGGCGCCCGGATCCTGACCCGCTGCCGCGTCCTGGAGCTGACGGGCCGCGGAGCGCGGGCGCGGGACGAGCTGACCGGCGAGGAGTTCGAGATCCGCGCCAGGGCCGTGGTCAACGCGACGGGCGTGTGGGCGGGCGGGCTGGACCCGCGCGTGCGGCTGCGGCCGTCGCGGGGGACGCATCTGGTGTTCGCGCCGGGGACGCTGCCGGGGCTCACGGCGGGGCTGCCCCTGCCGGTCCCGGGCGCCGGCAACCGCTTCGCGCTGCTGCTCCCCCAGCCCGACGGGCGCGCGTACCTGGGGCTCACGGACGAGCCCGTGGACGGGCCCGTTCCGGACGTGCCCGAGGCGCCCGAGGAGGACGTCACGACGCTGCTCGGTCTCCTCAACGCGGTTCTGGACGTCCGGCTGCCCCGGCAGGCCGTGGCGGGCGCCTACGCGGGCCTCAGGCCGCTCCTGGCGGCCGAAGGCGGCACGGCCGACCTGTCGCGCCGGCATGCCGTGCTGGGGGGCGAGAGGGGCAGGAGAGGCGGGCGTGGCGACGCGGTGGTCACCGTCGTGGGCGGCAAGCTGACCACGTACCGCCGGATGGCCGAGGACGCCGCGGACCGGGCGGTGTCCGTCGCGGGGCTGGAGGCGGGGCCCTGCCGCACGGCCCGCCTGCCGCTCGTGGGCGCGAACCCGGCGGCGGGCACACCGGCCGCGCCGGGCACGGCGGGCGGACCCGGGGGCGCAGACGCGGACCGGGGGGCGGGCCAGGACCCGGAACAGCTTCCGGCGCGGCTGGTGGAGCGCTACGGCGGCGAGGCGGCGGCCGTGCTGCCGTACACCCGCGCCCACCCGGAGGAGGTCGGGCAGGGCGTCACGGCGGGCGAGCTGCTCTGGTCGGCGCTGCACGAGGGCGCCCTCGACGAGGGGGACCTGCTGGACCGGCGCACCCGCATCGGCCTGGTCCCGGCCGACCGCGCCGCCGCGCTGCCCGCCGCCCGCGCCATGCTGGCCCGCGCCGCCGCCACCCTGGAGGCCGCCGGGGACGCCACCGGCACGCCGGACGCCCCGTGACCGCCCGCAGCCTCCCTGGGGATGGCCCGACGCGAGCGGGGCGACACGTCGGGCGGATCCCCCACATCCGGCGAGCCTTACCGTTAGGTTAGTCTTACCTAATCTCATGCAGGCTCGCAGAGGGGGAGCGTTGGCCAGGGGCTGCGAACATCCGGACGGATGCCACAGCGGAGCGGTGCCCACCTGGGCCAGCGCCACCGTGGGGGCCCGGCTGTGGCTGCTCGTCGAGTACTCCGGCCCGTGGCCCTCCCACCTGGAGAGCCTCGACCTCCCGGACGACGTCGCCCGGCTCGTCGAACGGGCCCTGGAGCGCGGCGTCAGGCCCCAGCTGATCCGGCGCCCGGGGCGGCGGACCCGATCGGCGGGGCAAGGGATGCGTGTGCTAGTCGCCTACGGCGCGGGCCCGCAACCGTGGCTGGCCTCGGGCGTCGTCGCAGGTCCTGACGATCTTGACCTCGACGCGCTGGTGGCCGGAGTGGTCCCGGAGTCCTGCATACTTGAAGACGAGCCGGTATTTCTGGTCTGCACGCACGCCAAGCGCAATGCGTGTTGCGCCCGCATTGGACTACCCCTCGCTCGTGACCTGGCCACCAGGTGGCCGGACAGAGTATGGGAAACGTCACACGTTGGCGGCGATCGTTACGCCGCCAACCTCGTGTGCTTGCCACACGGAATTTTCTACGGCAGCATGTCTCAGGCTGCTGCGATCGCAGCGGCTAACGCGTACCGGTCGGGCGAGATCATTCTCGACCGCTACCGGGGACGCGCAGGCATCCCTGAGCCATTGCAAGCCGTCGAGCACTTCGCCCGAGCCCATACGGGAGAGTGCTCTGTCGGCGCAGTGGCCGTGGAATCCTCCAGGTCGGACGGCGACGTCACCGAGGCCCTCGTGAGCTGCGGCGACGTCCGGTTCCGGGTTGTGGTCAAGCCCTCGGCGTTCCGAGCGCCGTGTGGCACGGCTTGCGCCGACACGATCACCACCTACCGGCTGGTTTCGCTGGACAGGCTCTCGCCTGTGCGGTATGCCACGCCGGCGCTTACCTGACTCATGGGAACATCACGGCCCCTCCTTGCGTTGGAACAGTGACGCCGAAAGCGTCCAATGCGGCTCAATTACCGAAATACCTCTCACGAAGGTGGTTTTCTCATGTCTCAGGTACGTCGGCAGCTCGCCCGCCCGCGCCCCAGCTGGGGTTGGCAGGATGATGCCGCGTGCCGGGGTGAGGACCTCGTGCTCTTCTTCGGCCCCGACGGAGAGCGCCAGCCCGAGCGTGACGTACGTGAGCGGAAGGCCAAGGCGATCTGCTCGCAGTGCCCCGTCCGCAACGAGTGCCTGGACTACGCGCTCTCGCGCCCGGAGAAGTACGGCACGTGGGGCGGCCTCAACGAGGACGAGCGCGCCTCCGAGCGTCGCCGTCGCATGCGCCGCGCCGCCAGCGCCGGCATCTCCGCCGCCTGACCCGCCCGGCAGTCACGAGCACCGTGTGATCCCGCAGTTGTCCCGATGAACCGGGGCCCGGCCCGCCAGGTCCAGGCCCCGGCGAACCCGGTCGGGACAACTGCATGATCAGGCGCGAATCTCAACCCGAGCACGCGAAAGAGCCCGGCGCCTTCCCTCGGCGCCGGGCTCTCGTCGTTCGTCGATCCCCGTTCGAGCGGATCAGACGATCAGGTCGTCGAACTCCCCGTCCTTGGCCCCCAGGACGAACGCGGTGATCTCGGCGCGCGTGTAGACGAGCGCGGGATCGTCGGGAAAGCGCGAGTTGCGCATTGCGATCTCCCCCGTGGGCAGGGTGGCCACCTCGACGCAGTTGCCGTTGGGGTTGCTCCGCCTGCTCTTCCGCCACACGACGGGGAGGTGGCCGGCGGGCGTTCCGTTGCGGAACCCATGCATGGAAGAAGCTCCTCGCTTGCAAATGCACGTGCATCCGTGCTTTGCGAGCAGAGATTACGGCAGCGCGAGACCGGCCATACCCCTGATGGCCAAATTTCCCCCTATGGGGTGGGTCACAGGCGCGCGGTCACAGCGACGAGCGCAGTCCCTCCAGGAACTTCCTGCTCCGGGCCGGGGACTCCGCCTGGATGCTCAGCCGGTCCATCACCCGCATGTAGTGCTCGGCCTCGGCGGGCTTGTCGAGGTAGAGGGCGCTGGTGAGCTGCTCCATGTAGACGACGTCGGGCAGGTCCCGCTCGGGGAAGCGCAGGATGCTGAACGGCCCGCCGGCCGCCGCGTGACCGCCCCGCTCGAACGGCATCACCTGCACGGTCACGTTGCGCAGGCCGGTCATCTCCAGCAGGTGGTCGATCTGCTCGCGCATGACCTCGGGGCCGCCGAGCGCGCGCCGCACGACCGCCTCGTCGATCACCGCCCACAGCGTGACCGCGTCCTCGCCCGTCAGTCTCCGCTGCCGCGTGGTGCGCAGGCTCACCCGCCGCTCGATCTCGTCCTCCGGCGCGACGTCGTGGACGAGCCTGATGACCGCGCGGGCGTAGCCGGGGGCCTGCAGCAGGCCGGGCACGAACTGGTTCTCGTACGTCCTGATGACCGAGGCCGCGCCTTCGAGACCGATGTACACCTCGAACCAGGCGGGCAGCAGGTCGCCGTACTTGTGCCACCAGCCCTGGGCGTTGGCCTGCCGGGCGAGGCTCAGCAGCGGGGCGCGCTCGGCCTCCTCGGTGACCCCGTACAGGGTGAGCAGGTCGGCCACGTCGCGTGCCTTGAAGCTGACCTGCCCCAGCTCCAGCCGGCTGATCTTGGCGTGCGAGGCGCGAATCGCGTATCCGGCGGCCTCCCGCGAGATACCCTTCTCCGTGCGGAGCCTGCGCAGCTGGCTGCCCAGCAGGATCCGCAGGACCGTCGGGCTTCCCGGCGTGAAGCCGAGGACGCTCCCTTCCGCGCTTGGTGCGCTCACGCCACCGCTCCTAGATCATCTGCACGTGCAAATGCGATTTGCATCCGTAAACGGCGAAAAGTCTTGCATCGGAAAGCGCATGCCGTAAAGATGGCTGTGGATCATTTAACAGACCGCGCTTCGGGGGCCACGATGACGACTTTCGACGCTCGGCCGCAAGCCCCCGTCGTAGGTGCCCGGCCGCCGGAATGGCTGTCCTCCGTCCTGCTGGGCGGACGGCCCACTCCCCGCGACGCGATCTTCCCCTTCCACGGGCTGATGGAGCCCGCGTGCGTGTCCTCCGCCCGGCGCTTCGTCGACCACACGCTGGCCGCCTGGGGGTCGGACGGCGTGGCCTTCGAGGCGCAGCTCGTGGTGTCCGAGCTGGTGACCAACGCCATGCGGCACGGCGGCGGCATCGACGAGCTCCGCCTGCTCGGCTACGGCACCGAGGTGGCGTGCGTGGTCACCGACCGCTGCCTGGCCGCGCCGGTGGCCGCCTCCCCCGACCTGTTCGCCGAGTTCGGGCGCGGGCTGCGGCTGGTCGAGGCGATCTCCACCACGTGGGGCTGGGTCGTCTCCAGCGCCCGCCGCAAGCTCGTCTGGGCCGTCCTCGCCGCCTGACTCGCCGGGCTAGGGGTTCGGCTCTCCCCTCCCCCTCGCCAGCAGCTCCAGGACGTCGGCGTCGCTGAGCTGGTCGAAGTGGACGTACCACTGGCCGACCGCGCGGAAGTCGGCGGGCGTCTCGAGCACCACCACGTCGTCGGCCTCCCCGCGCAGCGCCCGCACCGTCTCGCGGGCCCCGACCGGCACCGCCAGCGTCACCCTGGCCGGCCCCGCCCGGTTCACGGCCCGCAGCGCCGCCCGCGCCGTGCCGCCGGTCGCCAGGCCGTCGTCCACCACGACCACCTCGCGGCCCGCCAGCACGGGCAGCGGCCGCTCGCCCCGGTAGCCCCGTCCCCGGCGGGCCAGCTCCCGCCGCTCCTGCTCGACCACGGCCGCCACGGACGACGGCCGCAGCCCGAGCCGCGTGAGCAGCGGCAGGTCCAGCACCGGCTCGCCGCCCTCGGCTATCGCGCCGACGCCCAGCTCCGGCATCGGCGGGTAGCCGATCTTGCGGGTGACGAGCACGTCGAGCACGCCGCCCAGCCGCCGGGCGACGGGCAGCGCCACGGCGACGCCTCCCCGGGGCAGGGCCAGGACCACGGGGTCGCGGAGGTGGAGCAGCCGCCCGGCCAGCAGCTCACCGGCCTCGGCCCGGTCGGCGAACACATCCATGCCCTGGTCCTACCCGCCCCACCTCGCTCCCCCGCCCGACCGCCATGACGGGTCGTCACGCGACGCCGAGGACGAGGCAGGCGACGGCCAGCCCCAGATATCCGGCGGGGGCCGCGATCGTGCCGTACGCGCGGATGCGGACGTGCGCGACGACGGCGCCCGTGAAGAACAGGACGAGCCCGGCCGCCGCGGCGACGCCGACGAGCGGGACGCCCAGGAGCCCGAGCGACAGCCCGGCCGCTCCTGCGGCCTTGAGCGCCCCGAGCATCGGGATCCAGGAGCGCGGGACGCCCAGCGCGGACGAGTTGGCGAGGACGAACCCCGCCCGCGCCAAGTCGGCGATCGCCGCCCAGGCGTTGACCGCGATCGTGAGGACGGTGACGACGACGTACACAAGGGACATGGAGCTCGGCTTCCTACGGGAACGGACGTCGGGCGGCCGCCGCCGCTCGCTGGCTCGCCCAGCCTCGCCGCGCCCTCTCCCGGCCGTCCAATACCGGCGTCTATAACCTGGCGGCATGGACGTCGACACCCGGTTGTTGCGGTACTTCGCCGCCGTGGCGGAGGAAGGCAGCCTCACCCGCGCCGCGGAGCGGCTGTACGTGTCCCAGCCGGCGCTGACCCGGCAGATCAGGCAGCTGGAGACCCAGCTCGGAGTGCGGCTGTTCGCGCGCTCCCGGTCCGGCATGGAGCTGACCGAGCCGGGCCGGACCCTGGCCGGGCGGGTGCCCGCTCTGCTGTCCGGGTGGGACGACGCGCTGCGGGAGACCAGGGCCACGTCCGCCCGGGCCGCCCGCCTGCTGCGGATCGGCTTCCTGGCCAGCGCCGCGAACGAGATCACCCAGAGCATCGTCGCGGACTTCGCCCGCCGCCGGCCCGGCTGGAAGGCCGACATGCGGCAGGCGGCGTGGTCGGACCCGACGGCCGGGCTCGCCGGGGGCGACGTCGAGGCCGCCCTGCTGCGGCTGCCGTTCCCCGGCCAGGACACTCTGCGCGTGGAGGTGCTGTTCTCCGAGCCCCGCTGGGTCGCGCTGCCCTCGGACCATCCGCTGGCCGCGCGTGAGCGGATCGCCTTCCGGGACCTGTGGGAGGAGCCGTTCGTGGCGGCCCCGTCCGAGACGGGCGGGTGGCGGGACTACTGGCTGGCCGCCGACGAACGCGAGGGCCGCCCCGTCCGCGTCGGCGCGGTCACCGACCAGCCCGACGAGTGGCTCAGCGCCATCGCCAACGGCTACGGCGTCGCCCTGGCCCCCGAGTCTGCCGCCCGGTTCTACACCCGCCCGGGTGTCACGTACCGGCCGGTCACCGGTGTCGCGCCGAGCGGGGTGGGCGTCGCGTGGACTCCCGCCGGCGACGCCGATCCCGTCGTCCGGGACTTCGTCCGCGCCTGCCTGGACAACAGGCCGCCCAGGCAGGACGGCGAGGTCACCGCCTGATCGCGGCCGTCAGGGACGGGCGCGCCCGGAGCGGCGCATCTCCTTGTGGATGATCTTCCACCGGTTCTGCTGCTCCTTGCGGAGCCGGGCGTCGGTGCGGCCCGCCATCCAGGCCGCCTCCCGCTGGAGCTTGCGCCAGCTGGTCAGCCGCCGCTCCGGCAGGTCGCCGCTCTCGACGGCGGCCGTCACCGCGCAGCCCGGCTCCGCCTCGTGCCCGCAGTCGCCGAACCGGCACCGCTGTGCCAGCTCGTCGATGTCCGAGAACACCAGGTCGACGCCCTCGTTCATGTCGTACAGGCCGACCCGCCGGATGCCGGGCGTGTCGATGACGAGGCCGCCGCCGGGCAGCGGGATCAGCTCCCGGTGGACCGTCGTGTGGCGGCCCCGCCCGTCGCCGGCGCGGACGAGTTGCGTCTCCATGACGCCGTCGCCGGCGAGCGCGTTGACCAGCGTGGACTTGCCGGCGCCGGACGGGCCGAGCACGACGGCGGTACGCGAGCCCTCCAGGTACGCGCGCACCAGGTCGACGCCCTCCCCGCGCAGCGAGGAGACGGCGTGCACGTCGACACCCGGCGCGGCGGCGTGCACGTCGGCGAGCAGGTCGTCGAGGCCCTGGTCGAACAGGTCGGCCTTGGTGACGAGCACCACGGGCGTGCCGCCCGACTCCCAGGCCAGCGCGACGAGCCGCTCGATGCGGCCGAGGTCGGCGAAGTCGGTGGAGTGCATGGACGGCTCGGCGACGAACACGATGTCCACGTTGGCGGCCAGCACCTGGCCCTGGCCGTCGCCGGACAGGCCGCCCCGCGAGTCGCGGCTGACGCCGCCGCGCACGAACGCCGTGCTGCGCGGCAGCACGGCGTCCAGCTCGTAGCGGCCCTCGGGCAGGGCGCGGAGCGCGGCCCAGTCGCCGACGCACGGCAACGCGACGGGGTCCTCTGCCGAGGCCCGGCGCACCCGCGCGGAGTAGCGGGCGTGGTGCTGGCCGTCCTCGGTGATCACCTCGGCGGCGCCGCGGTCCACGCGGGAGACCCGCCCGGGGACGGCGCCGGAAGGAAGCTCGGCGGCGCGGGACGCGGTCCAGCCGAGCAGGGAAAGGTCGAACGACAACGCAGTGATTCCTCTGCTGAGAAGGGAGACCGGGTGGCTCAGGCAGGCACCCGGAGGTGAACGGCACGCAGGCGGAACAGGACAATCCGCATGGTCTCCACCTCCTGTCTCGCACTCTTCTCACGCCACGGCCGCGCTCTCGCGCTCCGTGGGATCACTCCATGGTCACCGCGGCGCGCGGCGACGGCGACGCCCCGGTGCCGGGCCGTCGCGCAGACTCTACGCATCCCGCCACGAAGGACGCAATCCCATTTTTCTCGGCGTGTCGTTGAACCCCGCCCGGAGCCCTGGCCGTACTTCCTGCCGACGACTCGAGAAAGGGGAATGATGCGGACCAGCACGTATCCCCCACCCTCGGCCGAGGGGGCCGGCCTCATGGGCAAGCCGCGGTTGAGCCAATGGATCAGGCGCGTCCGGCCCGATGACGACCTGGTCGTTTCGGCTCTCTATCGGGAGTACCACGGGCCGCTCCTGGCGTTCGTGGTACGGCTGACGGCGGGCGACCGGCAGTGGGCAGAGGACGTCGTACAGGAGACCATGATCCGCGCCTGGCGGAGCGCGGAGCGGCTGGATCCGGCGTCGGTCTCGTTGATGCCCTGGCTCGCGACCGTGGCCCGACGTATCGTCATCGATGACCGGCGGCGCAGGGACGCCCGCCCCCAGGAGTCGGGCGACGGGCCGCTGGAGAGCGTGCCCGTGCCCGACGAGATGGAGGGACTGCTGCACCAGGTGCTCGTGTCAGACGCGCTGAGGGCGCTGTCGCCGGCGCACCGCGAGATCCTCAATGAGACGATCCTGCGGGACCGGTCGGTGAACGACGCCGCCGAGGCCCTCGGGATCCCCGTGGGCACGGTGAAGTCCCGGGTGTACTACGCCGTACGCGCCCTGCGCGTCGCACTGGAGGAGAGGGGGGTGACGGCGTGACGTCGCAGGTGGAGCACACCGATGTGGGCGCCTACGCCCTCGGCCTGCTGGACGACGACGACAAGGCCGCCTTCGAGGAGCACCTGGCCACCTGCCCGCCGTGCGCGGCAGAGCTCGCCGACCTGTCGGGGGTGGCGGGCGCGCTCGTCGGCATCGGCCCGCTGGACGACCTCGGCCCGCCGCCGTCGCGCGGCGAGGCCGAGGTCGTCGATCTGATGCGGCGCAAGCGGACGGCCGACCGCCGTGCGCGCAGGGGCACGATCGTGATCGGCCTGGCCGCCGCGGTGACGCTGGTCGCCGGCGGCCTGACCGTCGGCACCCAGCTCGGCGACCCGGGCGCCGCGCCGCCACCCGCGGCGGCCGGGCACCACGACCATCTGGGTCCGGCGGAGCAGTTCTACGCCGACGGCACCCCCGTGGCCGGCACCGGCGCCCGCGGCGTCACCGGCGGCCTGGTGATCGAGTCGAAGGCGTGGGGCACCCACGCGGCGCTCAAGCTGTCGGGCGTGAAGGGCCCGCTGGAGTGCGAGCTGGTGTCGGTGTCGAAGTCCGGGGAGCGGCGGGTCATGACGGGATGGGCGGTTCCAGCCGCCGGTTACGGGGTCCCGGGGCAGCCGGATCCGCTGTACACGCACGGCGGCAGTCCGTACCCCCTGGAACAGATCGACCATTTCGAGGTGGTCACCACGAAGGGCGAGAAACTGCTCACCGTGAACGTCTGACCTCGCGCCGGATGCCCTCTCACCTGCGGTGGGAGGGCATTTCCATGCCCTCGTTCCCCTGGTGGCAACCGGTACTTTTACGCATTCACGGGTTGAACCTCCGCCGGTGCGGGTCCCGTACTGCCTGCCGTACCGAACCGAACGCCCGAATGCAGAGGTTTGCCATGCCCAGTTCCCAGGACGCCCGCACCGGCGCCGCACTCGCCCTCGGCCTGCTCGCCGCCGCCCTCGCCCCCACCGCCGTCCCGGCCGCCGCCGACGCCCGGCCCGCCCAGCGGGCGATCGTGCCCGCCGCCCCGTCCCGCGCCGACGCCGGTGACGTCTTCCTCGCCGCCGGTCTGCGCGGCGCCAACGAGGTGGGCGTCCGGCGCGACGCCGACGGCCGCGCGACCGTCGTGCTGCGCGTCAGCGGCGACCGGGTCGCCTTCGCGATCCGCTGGAACGGGATCGGCGCCCCCACCGCGGCCCACGTCCACCTCGGCGCGCGGGGCGCGAACGGCGACGTGCGGCTGGAGTTCCTCACCAAGCCGCTGCCCGGCGGCGTGCTCGGCGTCAGCGGCTCCGTCGAGGCCGATCCCGAGCTGGTCCGGGCGCTCGTCGAGGACCCGGGCGGCTTCTACGCCAACGTCCACGACGCCCGCCACCCGAAGGGCGCGGTGCGCGGCCAGTTCCACCGGGTGGGCCCCGTCGATCTCGACGGGGTGCTCCAGGGCAGCAACCGCGCGACCCTGAGCTCGCGCGCGGACGGCGGGCAGGAGGTTCAGGCGAAGGACGGCAAGAAGCGGGGCGACAAGGACGGACGCGCCGTGTGGTGGCTGCGCCCGCACGGCTCGGCCATCGGCTACACCGCGATCTGGTCGGGGCTCGCCCCGGTGACGAACGGCCACGTCCACAAGGGCGTGCCCGGCGAGAACGGCGCCGTCGTGGCCGACCTGTTCGCCGCGCCGAAGGGGCTGCCGGCCGGCATCACCGGCGTGGCGGGCGAGGCCAGGGTGCCGGCCGCCGTGGTCAAGCGCATCGCCGCCCACCCGGGCCGGTACTACGGCAACCTGCACACCACCGAGTTCGGCGGCGGGGCGGTGCGCGGCCGGCTGTCCGGCAAGCCGTTCGGCCACCCGCGCGCGCTGACGGCCGACGTGCTGCGCGGCTCCCAGATCTACGCCTGCGCCAAGCAGCCGGGCGGCGGGTACGCCTTCGCCCAGGAGGGCGTGGACGCCCGGTTGCGGCGCGGCATCGCGCACTCCTTCGTCACCCCGGCCGCCGGCCCGCCGCAGTGGGTCGCTCCGGACGGCAGCGCGGTGCGCGGCAAGGTCGTCACCAAGGCCCCCAACGGCGAGCGGGCCATCCCGGAGCTGGTGCTGGCCGCCACCCCGGCGGGCGCGAAGGGCGGCCTGCTGTCGGGGGTCACCCAGGTGCTGCGGCTCAACACCGAGGGCGGCGTCGCACCGGCGGGCCCGTGCAAGCCGGGACGGAAGGCGCGCGTCCCGTACCGGGCCGACTACCTCTTCCTGGGCTGATCCCCGCGGGGAGAGACGGCGGCCCCGTCCCGGACCACAGGGTCCGCGACGGGGCCGCCGGCGTCGGTGCGGACTAGGACAGGCCCGGGGCCGGGAACTGAGCGGTCAGCTCGCTGACCTCCTGGTGGACGCGCGCGATGACGTCCTCGGCGTCGCCCTTGGCCAGGGCCGTGACGACCTCGTCGATCCAGGCGCCGATCTGCCGCATCTCCGCCTCGCCCATGCCGCGCGAGGTGACCGACGGGGTGCCGATGCGGATGCCGGACGGGTCGAACGGCTTGCGGGTGTCGAACGGGACCGTGTTGTAGTTGGTCTCCAGACCGGCCCGGTCGAGCGCCTGCGCGGCGGGCTTGCCGCCGATGCCCTTGGGCGTGAGGTCGAGCAGGATCAGGTGGTTGTCGGTGCCGCCGGAGACCAGGTCGAAGCCGCGGCTGCCGAGCTCCTCGGCGAGCGCCTTGGCGTTGGCGACGACCTGGTGGGCGTACGCCTTGAAGTCGTCGGTCGAGGCCTCGTGCAGGGCGACGGCGATGGCGGCGGTGGTGTGGTTGTGCGGTCCGCCCTGCAGGCCCGGGAAGACGGCCTTGTTGAGGGCCGTGGCGTGCTCGTCGCTCGACGCCATGAGCATGGCGCCGCGCGGGCCGCGCAGCGTCTTGTGGGTGGTCGTGGAGATCACGTCGGCGTGGCCGACCGGCGACGGGTGCGCGCCGCCCGCGACGAGGCCGGCGATGTGCGCGATGTCGGCGGCCAGCACGGCGCCCACCTCGCGGGCGATGGAGGCGAAGCCCTCGAAGTCGATCGTGCGCGGGATGGCGGTGCCGCCGCAGAAGATGAGCTTCGGCCGGTGCTCCAGGGCCAGCTCGCGCACCTCGTCGAGGTCGACGCGACCGGTGTCCTTGCGCACGCCGTAGCGGACCGGGGTGAACCACTTGCCGGTGGCCGAGACCGACCAGCCGTGCGTGAGGTGGCCGCCGAACGGCAGGCCCATGCCCATGACGGTGTCGCCGGGCTGGGCGAAGGCGAGGTAGACGGCCAGGTTGGCCGGGGACCCGGAGTAGGGCTGCACGTTGGCGTGGTTGACGCCGAACAGCGACTTGGCCCGCTCGATCGCCAGGGTCTCGATCTGGTCGATGACCTGCTGGCCCTCGTAGTAGCGCTTGCCGGGGTAGCCCTCGGAGTACTTGTTGGTCAGGACGGTGCCCGTCGCCTCCAGGACGGCCTTGGAGACGTAGTTCTCGGAGGCGATCAGCTTGACGGTGTCGGCCTGGCGGCGCTCCTCGGCCTGGATCAGCTCGGCGATCCGCGGGTCGACGCTAGCGAGAGAACTCATGACTCTCCTGTCATCATTGACATCCGGCGAAGACCCAGGCGCACGGCCTCCGCTCCCTTCCGCTCCCCGGTGGTAAGTCCACCTCATGCGCCAGTCGCGACGTCTACAGACGATAGCGGACGTGGTGGTGTCGGCTCACTCGCGCGTGGTGACGGCGCCCCCTGCGACGACCGCCTCCTCCGGCCGGACCGCGCGCCCGGGGACCGGCCACAGCTTGTCCACCTCCGCGTTCAGAATGGCGCCGATGAGGACGGCCAGCGCCGTGATGTACAGCCACAGCAGCAGCGCGATGGGCGCGGCGAGCGAGCCGTACACGGAGACGGGCGAGAACCACGCGGCGAGCACGGCGCGCAGCACGGCGGCGCACACGATCCACAGGAACAGCGCCAGCACGGCCCCGGGCAGCTCCCGGTACCACTTCGTCCGCACCGGCACGCTCACGTGGTAGAGCACGGTCAGGAACAGCACCGACCCGATGACCACGACCGGCCAGTACAGCAGGTCGATGAGGACGGCGTACTGCCCCGGCAGCGCGTCCCTGAGGATGGTCGGCCCGATGACCAGGATCGGCATGACGACGATGGCGATGGCCAGGCCGACGACGTAGAGGCCGAACGACATCAGGCGCGTCCGGACTATCCCCCGCGTCTCTCCCAGCCCGTACGAGACCGAGATGAGATCGACGTACACATACAGGGCACGCGATCCGGACCACAGGGACAGCAGGAAGCCCAGGGAGATGATGGACACCTTGCTGGCGTCGTCGCGCAGCACGTCGTTCATGAGCGGGTTGACGACGGTGTCGATCGTGTCCTTGGTGAACAGGATGCCGGACTGCTCGATCACCCACCGGCGCACCTGCTCGACCTTGTCCTGGCCGAGCCACGTGCCGAGCTTGCCGATCACGCCGATGACGCCGAGCACGAACGGGGGCAGCGACAGCAGGGCGAAGAACGCCGCCTCGCCCGCCAGTCCGGTCACCCGGTAGGCGACCCCGGCCTCGACGGCGTCGCGCACGATCGCCCACGCCTTCGTGCCGCGCACCCGGCCCAGCCCGGCGCGGACGTCGGAGGCGATGCGCTTCCTCGCCCGCGTGGGCAGATCGGTGGACGTCATGACACCAACGTATTCGCAGCGGCTCTTCCCGACAGCTTATGTCCCTGTGCCCCTGCCCTGGTCGGTGTCCACGATGCGCGCTCCGAGCGGCAGGAGGGAGACGGGCACCAGCTTGAGGTTCGCGATGGCCAGCGGGATGCCGATGACGGACAGGAACAGCGGGATGGAGGTCAGGACGTGCCCGATCGCGAGCCAGACGCCGGCGACCACGCACCAGATGATGTTGCCGATCAGGGAGAACACCCCGGCCTGGGGGTCGCGCACCACCGTCCGGCCGAACGGCCACAGGGCGTACGCGGCGATCCTGAAGGCGGCGATGCCGAACGGGATCGTGATGATGAGGACGCAGCAGACGATCCCCGCCACGGCGTACCCGAGGGCCAGCCAGATGCCGGCGAAGACCAGCCAGATGACGTTCAGAATCGTGCGCATGCCTTCAGCTTGTCACCGCGCGTGCGTCGCGCGACATCCGGCATCCCCCTGAGCCTGACCCTGAGCGCCGGGCCCTGACCTGGGGGGACGCCCCTTGCCGGGCGGCCCGGCGAACGCCTGCGCGATCTTCGCCCAGGCGCGGGCGGCGGGGCCGGTGACGACGAGGGCGGTGTCGGCCAGGTGGACGCGCTGGGTGACGAGCAGGCAGAAGTCCAGCATGGGGCCGCGCACCGTGTCGGCCGCGTCCTCCGGCCCGGCCGTCCACGGCTCGCCGCCGCCGGGCGGGGTCAGCTCCACCCGTACGGGCTCGGCCGGGAGGGGCAGCCCGCGCACGGCGAACCCGTAGGGGCGCGCCCGGACGCCGAGCGTCGCCACGTGCCGCAGCCGGAGCGTGGGCTCGCGGGTGACGCCGAGCGCGGCGGCGACGTCCTCGCCGTGCGCCCAGGTCTCCATGAGCCGGGCCGTGACGAAGGAGGCGGCCGACATGTCCGGCCCGTACCAGGGGATCCGGTCGCGCGCGCCGAGCCCGGCGAAGGCGTCCAGGCTGCGGGCGCGGGCCGCGCGGAACCAGGCGTGCAGCTCGCCGGCCGGCATGCCGCGCGACCGGAACGCCAGCTCGTCCACCGAGCCGGGCCCCAGGGCGGAGACCTCCGGCGAGGCGCGGAACGCGGCCGGATCGGTCACCGCCGTGCGGGCCGCGTCGTCGAACCACGCCAGGTGGGCGACCTGGTCGCGCACCGTCCAGCCCTCGGCGGGGGTCGCCAGCTCCCACTGCCCGAGACTCAGCGGCGTCAGCAGGGCCTCCAGGGATGCCGTCTCCGCGCGCAGGTCGGCGAGCAGCTCCCCCATCAGGTCCGGCGCCGGCTGTCCCGTGTCGCTCATGCCCGCCACCCTAACCGAACAAGGTTCTACGAGGAATAATGCGAAGGGTGATCTGCGAGAGCTGCAAGGAGCGGCGGCACGAGGAGTGCCGGGGAGGCTCGTGGTGCGACTGCCAGCACCAGGGCTCGGAGCACGAGAAGGAGTCGCCGCTGGACTGGCCGCGCCAGGGATGATCACGTCCAGACTCTGGACCGTTGTTGGACATCTCGGGCAGCCCGAGTATCTTCATGTACATGCCAGCGGACCCCATGCTCGTCGGCCGACGCCACGTCGACCTTCAGCGTGTCCGCAGCGCCATCTGTCGTGACGCCCGCTGATCATCCCCTGATTTCTGACTGAGGGCGTCGCACTCCTCTTCGCAACCCCCGCACTCGACGACGAGGCGGGAGGAAGCACGAGCGCGCCCATGACGCGAAGGACGCGCAATGAGCACTCCTGCCAGCCGGCACCACAAGCGCCCGCGCGGCGAGGGTCAGTGGGCTCTCGGTTACCGTGAGCCGCTCAACAAGAACGAGGAGAACAAGAGGAACGACGACGGGCTCAACGTCCGCCAGCGGATCATCGACATCTACTCCAAGGGCGGCTTCGACTCGATCGACCCCGCCGACCTGCGCGGCCGCATGCGGTGGTACGGCCTCTACACCCAGCGCAAGCCCGGCATCGACGGCGGCAAGACCGCGATCCTGGAGCCCGAGGAGCTGGACGACCGCTACTTCATGCTGCGCGTCCGGATCGACGGCGGCCAGCTCGACCTGCGCCAGCTGCGCGCGATCGCCGACATCTCCAACCTGTACGGCCGGGGCACCGCCGACCTGACCGACCGGCAGAACGTCCAGCTCCACTGGATCGACATCGAGTCGGTGCCCGACATCTGGGAGCGCCTGGAGGCCGTCGGCCTGTCCACCACCGAGGCGTGCGGCGACACCCCGCGCGTCATCCTCGGCTGCCCGCTGGCCGGCATCGACACCGAGGAGGTGCTCGACGCCACCGAGCAGATCAACGAGGTGTACGACCGCTTCATCGGCGACCCGGCGTTCTCCAACCTGCCGCGCAAGTTCAAGACCGCGATCAGCGGCTGCCCCGCCCACTGCACCGTCCACGAGATCAACGACGTGGCGTTCGTCGGCGTCGAGCTGCCCGGCGGCGAGAAGGGCTACGACGTGTGGGTGGGCGGCGGCCTGTCCACCAACCCGATGTTCGGCAAGCGGCTCGGCGTGTTCGTCCGGCCCGACCAGGTCGGCGACGTCTGGGCCGGCGTGATCGGCATCTTCCGCGACTACGGCTACCGGCGGCTGCGCCACCGCGCGCGGATCAAGTTCCTCGTCAACGACTGGGGCACGGAGAAGTTCCGCGAGGTGCTGGAGAAGGAGTACCTCGGCGCGCCCCTGCCCGACGGACCCGCACCCGCCCAGCCGCGCGGGTCGCGCCGCGACCACGTGGGCGTCTTCCCGCAGCAGGACGGCGGCTTCTACGTCGGGTTCGCGCCCAAGGTGGGCCGCCTCGACGGCGACAAGCTGCACGTCATCGCCGACATCGCCGAGCGGCACGGCTCCGGCCGGGTCCGCACCACGGTCGAGCAGAAGATGGTCATCCTCGACGTCGCGCCCGACCAGGTCGACTCGCTGGTGGCCGAGCTGGAGGCCAACGACCTCCAGGTCAACCCGTCCACGTTCCGGCGGCAGACGATGGCCTGCACCGGCATCGAGTACTGCAAGCTCGCCATCGTCGAGACCAAGGCCACCGCGTCCGACCTCATCGACGAGCTGGAGCGGCGGCTGCCGAACTTCGAGGAGCCGCTGACGATCAACGTCAACGGCTGCCCCAACTCCTGCGCCCGCATCCAGGTCGCCGACATCGGGCTCAAGGGCCAGCTCGTCGTCGACGAGAACGGCGACCAGGTCGAGGGCTTCCAGATCCACCTCGGCGGCTCGCTCGGCGTCAACGCCGGCTTCGGCCGGAAGGTGCGCGGCCTGAAGACCACGGCGGCCGGCCTGGCCGACTACGTGGAGCGGGTCGTCACCCACTACGACGCCCAGAAGAAGGAGGGCGAGTCCTTCGCCGACTGGGTGCAGCGCGCGGACGAGGCGGACCTGCGATGAGCGAGCGCGCCGTCCCGTTCCACTGCCCTTACTGCGGCGACGAGGATCTCGAACCGTACGAGGGCGAACTCAACGTCGGCGGGTCCGCGACCGGTGGGGGCTGGTACTGCCGCTCGTGCGCCCGCGCTTTCAAGCTGAAGTTCCTGGGGATCGGAGTGACGATATGACGCTGGTGGACATCGAGGTCGGACTCCGGAGACAACGCGGCACCCTCGACCTGCAGGACATCGTGGAGTCGGCCGCCGTCTTCCTGGAGGAGGCGTCCGCCCGCGAGATCATCCGCTGGGCGGCGGCGACGTTCGGCGACCGGCTGTGCCTGACCTCCTCGATGAGCGACGCGCTCGTCATCGACCTGGTGAGCCGGGTCAAGCCGGGCGTGGACGTGCTGTTCATCGACACCGGTTACCACTTCGCCGAGACCGTCGGCACGCGGGACGCGGTGCGGCAGGTCTACGACGTCAACGTGATCGACGTCAAGCCGTCGCGGACCGTCGAGGAGCAGGACCGCGACCTCGGCCCGCGCCTGTTCGGCCGCAACCCCGACCTGTGCTGCTACCTGCGCAAGGTCGAGCCGCTCAACCGCGCGCTGGAGCCCTACCTCGCCTGGATCTCCGGCATCCGCCGCGACGAGTCGCCCAGCCGGGCCGGCACCAAGGTCGTCGAGTGGGACGCCAAGCGGCAGATGGTCAAGGTCAACCCGATCGCGCGGTGGACCCAGGAGGAGGTCGACAACTACATCGCCGACAACGGGGTGCTGATCAACCCGTTGCACTACGACAACTACCCCTCGATCGGCTGCGCCCCCTGCACCAGGCAGGTCGCGGACGGCGAGGACCCGCGCAGCGGCCGCTGGGCGGGGCTGGGGAAGGTCGAATGCGGCATTCACCTGTAGTCCCCGGCGTGTGGTCCGCCCCGCTGGCAGGCGGGGCGGACCAGGACCCGCCTCTGGTGGCGGTCGCGCACGGCTCCCGCGACCCGCGGGCCGCGGCCGTCGTGGAGGCGCTCCTGGACGAGGTCCGGCGGGCCCGCCCGGGTCTGCCGGTCCGCACGGCCTACCTGGACCACGCCGCGCCGAGCCTCGGTCAGGCGCTGGCCGGGCTGGGCGAGGCCGTGGTGCTGCCGCTGCTGCTGACGGAGGCGTACCACTCGCGGGTGGACCTGCCGGCGGCGCCGTGCCAGACGTTCATCGCCGCCGCGGTCAGCGCCAGCAGCCACGTCCACACCCGCAGGCGCGCGGTCGGCCGCTCGGCCTCCAGCGCCTTGTGCGTCAGCCAGGCCAGGTACCA
>NZ_JALHBK010000043.1:0-49849 GCF_031570565.1 Nonomuraea sp. 3-1Str | reverse complement strand
TGCCCGCGGCCGACGCCCGGCACTTCGCCGACCGGCTACGCCAGACCTCGGCCGCCCCCGTCGTCTACGCCGAACTACGCGGCGGCAACCACGCCTTCGACCTGTACCACTCGGTCCGCTTCGAGGCGGTCGTCGACGCGATCGAGGGCTTCACCGCCTGGGTGAGAACACGGGAAAGAAGAGCCGTGGCCGGCCAGCCGGGACCCCGGCCGACGGGACTTCCGTTGATCCCCGACGCCGCGGTCAACGCGGCGCAGCGGCGTCGAACACGTCGAGGATGACCTTGGTGGCGTCCAGCTCCCGGCTGGTCGAGCCGAGCCGCCGCACCTCGATCGGCCCCGGCCAGGTGTGACCGGCGCCGCGCAAGGTGTACAGCCGCACCGACGCGCCGCCGCGACAGCCCGTCCAGCGGCGCAGCCGCACCCCCGGCGCCGGCGCCGAGACGCCCTCGCCGGTGCAGCCCAGCGCCCGCGCCCATCCCTTCGCGCTGTCCTGCACCGGGGGCAGCACCACCAGCCGCGCCAGGCCGCGCCGCTCGGAGGAGTTCTGGAACGGATGGCCGCCCTCGTAGGGGACGACCTGGTCGGCGGTGCCGTGGAAGGCCAGCAGGGTCAGGGGCGCGGGACGCTCGCACGGCGGCACGATGCTCAGCCCGGCCACCGCCGCGACCCCGGCCAGCCGGCCGTTCATGGCGCAGGCCAGCGCGGCGGACATGCCGGCGCCGAACGACATCCCGGCCGCGAACACCCGGCGCCGGTCCACGCACGCCCCCCGCTCCACCCGCTCCAGCAACGCCGTCAGGAAGCCGGTGTCGTCGGGTCCGTAGGCGTGCGGCAGCGTCCAGCCGATCCGCCCCTCGGCGGTCTGCGGGGTGATGACGAGGTAGCCGCGCCGGGCCCCCTCGCGGGGCAGGCGGCTGTAGGCGGCCTGCTGGGCGGCGTCGGAGCCCAGGCCGTGCAGGTCGAGCAGGACGGGATGGGGGCCGCGCCCGCGCGGCAGCGCCAGCAGGTACACGCGCCGCAGCCCGCCGTAGTCGATGGTGTTGCGGCCCTGGCGCAGCGCGGGCCCGCCGCCCGCGCACCCGCCGGCCGTCGCGCTCACCCCGGGGGAGGCGGCGGCGGACAACGACGGCGAGGACGACGCAGTGGGGGACGTGCGCGAGGGGGAGGGCGACGCGGACGGGTCACCGCCGCCGCCCGAACACCCCGCCGCCACCAGCAGCGCCCCGCACAGCAGCGCGCTGCCGAACCGCCGCAGACGGCCGGCCCGCGAGCGCCGCCTGCCAGGATCTGCGTCCATGACACCCCCCTCCTCGTGATCCTGCCACCCCCGCCCCCACGCCACGCGTGAGGGCCGGGGTGGCGACGCTCAGCCGTTCGCCTCGATCCACAGCCGGACCGCCAGGACGAGAGCGACCAGGGCCGCCAACCGGCGCACGACCGCGGCCGGCAGCCGCCGGGCCAGGCGCGGGCCGAGGGTGGCGCCGGCGAACATGCCCGCCCCCAGCGGCACGACGGCCGCCCACTCCACGGCGCCGAAGACGGTGAACGCCGCGGCCGAGACGAGCGCGGAGGCGCCGATCAGCATGTTCTTCAGGGCGTTGGCGGTGGGCAGCCGCGGCTCGGCGGTGATCAGCAGCAGGGCGAGGATCATGACGCCGGACCCGGCGCCGAAGTAGCCGTTGTACACCGACATCACCAGCAGCACGACAGGCAGCGCCACGGCGTCCGCGCCCGGCCGGCGGCCGCGGCGGCGCCGTTCGTGGTAGGCGGCCAGCCGCGGCTGGGCCAGCAGCGCCAGCGCCCCGCCGGCCACCAGGAACGGCACGATACGGGCGAAGACGCCCGGCGGGGTGGACAGCAGCAGCGCCGATCCCGCCGCCGCGCCCAGCACCGCCGGCGGCAGCCGCCGGCGCAGCCACGGCCCCTGACCGGCCAGCTCGGGCCGGGAGGCCAGCGCCGCGCCGGGCCAGCAGGCGGCGAAGGCGACGATGTTGGCCACGTTCGCCGTCACAGCGGGAAGGCCCAGCGCGAGCAGCGCCGGGTAGGAGATGAGAGAGGTGATGCCGCCCGCGGTGCCGACCACCCCGGCGACCACTCCGGCCAGGGCCAGCAGCGCCATCTGCCCGGCGCCGCTCACCGCCGCTCCCGCCGGCGGGCAGGCGGGGGACCGAGGCTGCGGGGGAGCTGCACGGCGAGGGCCTCCCTGGGGTCCGGCCCGGCACCCGACCCCGGGCACGACCGCGATCTTCGCGCGATCGTAGCAGCCGTGCGCCGACGGGCCCCGCCCGCTGCTCTACCCTGGCTCCGGAACGGTGGCCGAAGAGGGGTTCGCGTTGAGACCTGGTCCGGATGGTTCGCTCGCCGCATCGCTGGATGCGGTCCTGGAGCGCATCACCTACGCCAACGAGGAGAGCGGCTACACCATCGCCCGGGTGGCCACCGACCGCTCCGGCTCGGAGCTGCTGACCGTGGTCGGCCCCCTGCTGGGCGCCCAGGTGGGGGAGTCGCTGCGGCTGAGCGGACGCTGGACCTCCCACCCCCGCTACGGCCGCCAGTTCGAGGTGTGGTCCTACACCACCGTGCTGCCCGCCACCGTGCAGGGCATCCGCCGCTACCTCGGCTCCGGCCTCATCAAGGGCATCGGCCCCAAGATGGCCGAACGGATCGTCGACCACTTCGGCACCGACACCCTCGACGTCATCGAGACCAGCCCCGAACGCCTGGTCGAAGTCCCCGGCCTCGGCCCCAAACGGACGAAGATGATCGCCGCCGCCTGGGCCGAACAGAAGATCATCAAAGAGGTGATGATCTTCCTGCAGGGCGTCGGCGTGTCCACCTCCATCGCCGTACGCATCTTCAAGCAGTACGGCGAGCAGTCCATCACCGTCGTACGCACCCACCCCTACCAGCTCGCCGACGACGTGTGGGGCATCGGCTTCAAGACCGCCGACACCATCGCCCAGGCCGTCGGCATCCCGCACGACAGCCCCGAACGCGTCAAGGCCGGCCTGCGCTACACCCTGTCCCAGGCCGCCGACGACGGCCACTGCTACCTGCCCGCCCCCAACCTCGTCGGCGACGCCGTCAAGATCCTCGACGTGCCCGCCGGCCTGGTCACCACCTGCCTGGAGGAGCTCATCGCCGCCGAGGGCGTCGTGCGCGAGGACGTCCCCGCCGGCGACAACGTGGTGCCCGCCGTCTACCTGCCGCCCTTCCACCGCGCCGAGCTGTCCCTGGCCGGCGGCCTGCTGTCGCTGCTGCACGGCGGCCACGACCGGCTCAAGGCGTTCGCCGACGTCGACTGGGAACGCGCCGAGACCTGGCTGCACGCCCAGACCGGCGCCGAGCTCGCCCCCGAGCAGCGCCAGGCCGTCCGCCTGGCCCTGACCAGCAAGGTCGCCGTCCTGACCGGCGGGCCCGGCTGCGGCAAGAGCTTCACCGTCCGCTCCATCGTCACCCTGGCCCGCGCCAGACGCGCCCGCGTCATCCTGGCCGCCCCCACCGGCCGCGCCGCCAAACGCCTGGCCGAGCTGACCGGCCACGAGGCCACCACCGTCCACCGCCTGCTGCAGCTGCGGCCCGGCGGCGAGGCCACCTTCGACCGCGACAACCCCCTCGACGCCGACCTCGTCGTCGTCGACGAGGCCTCCATGCTGGACCTGCTGCTGGCCAACAAGCTCGTCAAGGCCGTCGCCCCCGGCGCCCACCTGCTGTTCGTCGGCGACGTCGACCAGCTGCCCTCCGTCGGCGCCGGCGAGGTCCTCAAAGACCTGCTGGCCGCCGACGACATCCCCCGCGTCCGGCTCACCCAGATCTTCCGCCAGGCCCAGGAGTCCGGCGTCGTCGTCAACGCCCACCGCGTCAACACCGGCCACCACCCCGTCCTGGCGGGCATGAAGGACTTCTTCCTGTTCCCGTGCGAGGAGCCCGAGGAGATCGCCCAGCTCACCGTGGACGTGGTCGCCCGCCGCATCCCGCGCAGGTTCGGCCTCGACCCGCGCCGCGACATCCAGGTGCTCGCCCCCATGCACCGCGGCGCCGCTGGCGCCGGCGCCCTCAACCTCGCCCTGCAGGAATCCCTCACCCCCGCCCGCGAGGGCATGCCCGAACGCCGCTACGGCGGCCGCGTCTTCCGCGTCGGCGACAAGGTCACCCAGCTGCGCAACAACTACGACAAGGGCGCCGCCGGCGTCTTCAACGGCACCGTCGGCGTCGTCACCGACATCCGCCCCGACGACAACGAGCTGACCGTCCTGACCGACGAGGACGAGCACGTCGCCTACGCCTTCGACGAACTCGACGAGCTGGCCCACGCCTACGCCGTCTCCATCCACCGCTCCCAGGGCAGCGAGTACCCCGCCGTGGTCATCCCGCTGGCCACCAGCGCCTGGATGATGCTGCAGCGCAACCTGCTCTACACCGCCATCACCCGCGCCAAGCGGCTGGTCGTCATCGTCGGCTCCCGCCGCGCCCTGGCGCAGGCCGTGCGCACCAAGGGCGCCGGGCGCCGCCACACCGGCCTCACCCACCGCCTCACCCGCGGCTGATCACGCGGCCGATCACAGGGCCGATCACAGGGCCGATCATGCTGCTGGCGCGGTGAGCCGTTACGGCCATTCCTTTACCCGTCCTTGACCCTGCTCTGACCTGCCGTTGACTGCAACAAGTGATCGAAACGTGACCGAACTCTCCCATATGCAACCGCGTCATACATGCATCAGCATTAAGGTCTTTAGGTGCAGTTTGCAGTTTTCTGCATGGGGGAGAGGACAGACTTGAACATCGCGTCTGGTTGGAAGAAGCCCACCGCGGGCATCGCGCTGCTCGCCGCGGCGGCCCTGACGGCTTCGTGCTCCAGCGGCAACGCCGCCACGGGCAACGCCGGCGCGTCCAAGGCCACCACGTCCGCCACACCTCAGGCGCCGACGATCACCATATCGCCCGCCGAAGGCAGCGCGAAGGTCAGCCCCGACAAGAAGATCGTCATCACCGCCTCCGGCGGCACCCTGGACGAGATCACCGTCCAGGCCGGCACGTCCGACGACGAGATCACCGGCACCTACAACGCCGACAAGACCCGCTGGGTCTCCAAGGGCACCCTCAAGCCCTCCACCGGCTACACCGTCAGCGCCAAGTCCGGCGTCACCACCGCCACCAGCGCCTTCACCACCATCAAACCCGAACGCGAACTCCAGGTGGCCGACGTCACCCCCAACGCCAAGGGCGAGACCCTCGGCGTCGGCGCCCCCATCATCGTGACCTTCAACCAGCCCGTCACCCAGAAGGCCGCCATCGAACGCGCCCTGAGCGTCAAGGCCGAAAAGCCCGTCAAGGGCGCCTGGCGCTGGATCAACGACACCGTCGTCATCTACCGCACCGCCACCTACTGGCCCGCCCACCAGAAGGTCACCTTCACCGCCGACATCGAAGGCGTCAAGGCCGGCAAGGGCACCTACGGCGTCAAGGACTACACCGCCAACCTCAAGATCGGCGCCAAGGTCATCAGCAAGGTCGACACCAAGAAGCACATGATGTACGTCTACAAGGACGGCAAACGCGTACAGACCATGCGCATCAGCGCCGGCATGGCCACCACCCGCGAGTACACCACCACCTCCGGCGTCCACCTGACCATGGAGCGCGGCAACCCCGTCCGCATGATCTCCCCGGGCCGCAAGAAGGGCGACCCCGGCTACTACGACGTCATGATCAACCACGCGGTCCGCATCTCCAACTCCGGCGAGTACGTCCACGCCAAGGACAACGTCTGGGCCCAGGGCGTGCGCAACGTCAGCCACGGCTGCGTCAACGCCCGCCCCGACCAGGCCAGGTGGTTCTACAGCACCATGCAGCGCGGCGACGTCGTCGACATCACCGGCACCGACCGCGAGCTGGAATGGAACAACGGCTGGGGCTTCTGGCAGATGCCGTTCTCGCAGTGGAAGAAGGGCAGCGCCCTGTAACACCGCGCCACAAAGGGGGGCCGGCACCGCACCCGGCCCCCTTCTCGCTCCCCAGACCTCTCAAGCAACTTCGGCCCGGCCGAACCCCACGTAACGCCGCAGATCACGCATCCCCTACAGGG
This sequence comes from Nonomuraea sp. 3-1Str, assembly GCF_031570565.1. Classification (NCBI taxonomy): domain Bacteria; kingdom Bacillati; phylum Actinomycetota; class Actinomycetes; order Streptosporangiales; family Streptosporangiaceae; genus Nonomuraea; species Nonomuraea sp. 3-1Str. The sequence continues at coordinate 43,762 of NZ_JALHBK010000043.1, read as the reverse complement.
ACCGGCGCAGCACCATCCCCGGCCACTCACCGACCGTGAACGGCGCCTCCCGCTCGAACCCCCACTCCTCGTACCAGCGCACCAACCGGCCGTCCCCACCGGCGTAACAGTCCACCCGCAGCACCGCCACCCCCCGCTCACCGGCCTCGCCCAGCGCCCGGTCCAGCAACGCCGCGCCCACGCCCATCCCCGGAAAGCGCCGGTCCACCACCAGCGCCTGCACGTACAACTCCGGCACCTCCGCCGGCCGCACGTACGCCGGCGGCGCCCCCACGCTCACGCACCCCGCCGGCTCAGCGCCCACCTCGGCGATCCGCAACCCACCGCCCCGCGCCCACTGCCGCACCTGCTCCGTACGCCGCTCGTCGCCGGTGAAGGGCCGCTCACCCCACTGCCCGGTGATGCCCCGGCTCACCAGCCACGCCACCGCGCTGTCGAACATCGCCAGCACCGCCGCCACATCCCGCGGCCCGCCCGCCCGGACCTCCACCCGGCTCCGCGCGCTACCCGCCACCCCGCCCTGCGCACTACCCGCCGCCTCGCTCACGCCGGCGTCCCCCACGCCGCAAGCGCCAGCGGCGACCCGGCGGCGGGGGACAGGGGCTCCGTCAGGATCACCGGCGCCTGCGCCATGAACCGCGGCCGCCGGCCCCGATGCTCCTGCGCCGCGTGCACCGTGAACGGATGCACCACGTACATGTCACCGGGCACCCCCGTCGCGTACGCCTCCGCCCGGCCCCGGCTCGCCTCCTCCAGCAAAGGCCCCGCCACCATCGCGTCCATCGCCTCGCCATCGCCCAGCACCGCCACCGAGTCCCGCTGCGAGCCGACCCGGATCCGCGTCGGCGCGTCGTCCGCACCCACCTCCGACAGCAGCACCAGCAGCAGCAGCGTGTGCGGCCGCCCGCTCACCTTCCAGCCGCCGTCCGCACCCGGGGTGTTGGCGTCGACGTGCCAGCCACGATCGTCGGCCGGCGCCACATCCGGGAACCGCACCGGGATGTTGCCCAGGCTCCCACGCGGCACCCACCCGCCCGGCCCGGCCACCGCGTCCAGCGCCCGCCGCAGCCGCTCACTGCGCGCCAGCACCCCGAACGGCCCCTCACCCGTCAGATCCGAGGCCCACACCACCGGCCGCGTCCACCCCGACGGCTCATCCGGCGACAACCCGACCTGACGCCACAGCAACGCCCGCGCCTCGTCACCCACCTCACGCGCCGCCGCGCCCTCCACCTTGGCGAACCCGTCCGCCACGAACCGCTCGACGTCGATCACATCCATGCGCGGCACGCTAGCAGCGCCGCCCACCGACTTCCCCCCGATTTTTCCCGCTACGTCTCTTCCCGGTACGTCCCGCCGCCCGGCCGGCCCGCGGGCAGGCGACGGGACACCATCACGGCTCACCCCGCCGGCGTCAGCTCGCCGCCACGTACTCGTACGAGCCGGCCTCGATCCGCCCGTCCTTGCCGACCGCCACACCGTCCAGGTCGATGTCGTCGAACGCCGTCACACCCAGCCCGATCGCCGGACTGGTGGACAGCAGCCGCAACGGCCGGTTCGGATCGAACTTGGGATCCTTGCGCACGTTCGCCGTCCCGGCCGACATCTGGAACTGCCCGCCGTAGAAGACGTTGTGGTCGCTGGCGGTGAACGCCGGATCGGCGTAGGCGCTCTTCTTGCCCGCCAGCACGATGTTCTGCGACAACCTCAGATGCTGATTGGTGCAGCCCGCGTCACACACCACGCCCTCGGCGTCGGCGTTGGGCAGGTTCATCGAGTTGTTGCGGAACACCGTGCCGAACACCGGCCCGTTGGTCTCGATCCGGCCGTCGTCGTGCACCGGCCCCCGCGTCACCAGCCCCGAGCGGGCGCGCGACCCGTAGATGCCGTTGTACTCGAACACGTTTCCCGACGTGCCGTCCGGGTCGTTGGAGGTGCCGTCAGGCTTACGACTGGTGCCCAGCTCGGTGAAGGTGTCGTTGTCGATCGCCAGGTTGTGGTGGACCCGGTTGCGCGAGCCCATGAAGATCTCCACCGCCGCGCCGTCGAACACGTAGTCGTAGCTGAAGGCCACCGACCCGGTGATGGTGTTCCACCCGATGTTGGAGTCGTCGCCCTGCACCAGCATGGCGAACGCCCCCGAGTCGTCGTTGGAGTCCTCGTCGGTGGGGGTCAGCTTGCTCATGTGGTTGTTGTCGACGAAGTCGTTGGCGGTCACCGCCGTGTAGCGGGCGCCCGTCTCGATGTACACCCCCGCCGCCGCGCCGGTGATGAGGTTCCGCTCCACGACGTTGTCGCTGCCGCCCACCTTGATCCCGGCCCACGAGCAGCGGCCCTCGTCACGGTTCACGCCGACCTGCAGGTTGTAGACCTCGATGTGGCTGCCCCGCAGGTCCACGCACGCCTCGGTGTCACCCATGAGGATCGGCGCGGCGCCCGTGCCGTAGGCGTCGACGACGATGGGAGCCTCCGCCGTGCCCGAGGCGCTGACCGCCAGCTGCCCCGACCACGACCCGCCCCTCTTCAGCAGCAGCTTCGAGCCCGGCACCAGCGGCGCGGCCGACGCCGCGGCCAGCGTCTTCCACGGCGTGTCGGCCGAGGTGCCCTCGGCGCCGTCGTCGCCGGCGGCGCTGTCGAGGTAGTAGACGACAGGGTCGTCGTCGGCGACGGTCGCGGCGGACGCGCCCGCCGTCCCCGCTGCGGCTCCGGCGATCACGACCACGAACGCCGCGACGCTCGCGGCCAGCGTCTTCGGAGCCTTCGATGATAAGCCTGACACGTGGGGTTCAGCCTCCCGAACAAAGATCATCCCGGTTGAGGCTGCCACCATAACTGCAAAAAGTGACCCAAATCGAGGCCTACGGACATCCGAACGACACCCGACACCCAGGGGAGCGGCACACCACCACCCACACCCCCCACCAGGCCCGAAACCCCCCGATCAGACCAGCTCCAACTGCTCCCCACCCGGACGCCGCCGCCCCACCGGCTCCCACACCCCACACGCCATCCCGTACACCCGGCACAACTGCTCGATCTGCCCCGTGATCCGCCCCTCGTACTCCGCCGACGGCACCCCCGCCCCGTCGTACAACTCCTCATAACGCGCCACCAACCCCGGATGCGCCTCACCCAGCCACTCCAGGTACCACGACCGCGTCCCCACCGGCAGCCGCAACACCACCGGCTCCACCGCCACCGCACCCGCCGCCGCGATCCGCCGCACCGTCGCCGCCAGCTGATCAGCCGCGTCACTCAGCAACGGCAACACCGGCGCCATCAGCACCCGGCACTCCACACCGGCCTCCACGAGCGCCGACACCAGCTCCAGTCGCGCCTGCGCCCCCACCGCACCAGGCTCCACCGCCCGCCGGATCCGCTCGTCCACGAACGCGATCGACACCGCCCCCCGCGCACCCGCCGCCACCAGCAACTCCGCGTCCCGCAACACCAGCGGACTCTTCGTGTACACCGTGAACGGCACACCGGCCTCACCCAGCGCCCGCACCACCCCCGGCATCAACCGATACGTCCGCTCCGCCTCCTGGTAACAGTCACCCCCCACCCCCACCGCCAGCGGCTCATCACCCCAGCGCGCCAGCTCACCCCGCAACCGCTCCACCACGTTCGCCCGCACCACGACCCGCGTGTCGAAGTCACGCCCCGCATCCAACCCCAGCCGCCGATGCCCGCCCCGCGCCCCGCACCCCCGGCACGCATGCGCACAACCCCGATAAGGCGACACCGCCCACCGCTGCGCCACCCCCGCACCCGCGGGCACCCGCTCGATCGCCGTACGCGCCTGCATCTCGTAGAACCCGCCGCGCAGCACCGCACGCCGCTCGATCAGCGGACGATCGTCAACCGCGTCCACCAGCGAAAGCGCGTCCCAGCCCACACCGTCCAGTGGAACACGCATTCGACTCCCTTTTCAACCCACACCGCACGAAGCACACAGCAGGACCGCGAACACCCCGCCCGGATCCCACCGCCGCCCGACCACCCCCAGACGCTCCCACATGCACCTGCCTGCGGACCCCGCGAACGGGCGATCCCGTGATCGCCCGCCTGGAGCTTTCCCGCCCGTGGACAATGCGCTGGAAGGTGGAGGGCAACGCGCGCGTTCTTGCGGGCCTTCGAGGTGGAGGTGAGAAAAATCAGGCGGTCGGCGCAAGGACGACGACCTTGCCGGACACGGCACCGGCGGCGACTTCCGCATGCAACGCCGGCAGATCCTCGAGCCGGACCCGGCGGCTGATGTCGATGCGAAGCTCGCCTCGGTCGATCGCCGCCACCAGGCCGGCGAGCTGCTTGGCGTCGCTCCGGACGAAGACGTTGAGCCCGCGCACCTGGCGCGCTTCGTCGCTCGGCGCCTGCATCCACACCGTGGTGTTGACCACGGCCCCGCCGGAGCGCACGAGAGCGGCCTGGCCGGCGAGCTGGGAAGGCTCGATCGGCGCGAGGTTGAGCAAGAGGTCGACCGGCTCGCCCACCGCATCCACCACGTCGGTCACGGCGTGGTCGACGACCTCGTCGGCACCGGCGGCCCGGACCCGGTCCGCGCTGCGCGGGCTCGCCGTGGCGATGACGTACGCGCCGGCGTTCTTCGCCAGCTGCACCGCGTAGGCACCGACAGCGCCTCCGGCACCGGAGATGAGCACGCGCTGCCCGGCGGTGAGCCCGCCGAGTTCGAACAGCGCCTGCCATGCGGTCAGGCCCACCAGCGGCAGGGCCGCCGCGTCAGCGAGCGGCACACTCGAAGGCGCGGCCGCCAGCACCTCGGCGGGCGCGATGACATACTCGGCGGCTGCGCCGTCACCGATCATCGGGAGGAATCCGACGACCGCGTCACCGACCGCCACCGCGTCGAGGCCGTCACCGAGCGCGTCGACCGTTCCGGCTACGTCGATGCCCGGCGTGTGGGGGAGCGTCACCGGGAACGGGCCCTGCAGACCACCGCTGCGGATACCGGCGTCGACCGGGTTGAACGACGTCGCCGCGACCCGGATGCGAACCTCACCAGCGCCGGGCACGGGCAGCGCCACGTCCTCGTAGCGCAGGACATCAGCATCGCCGTATTCGTGGAATCGCACTGCCTTCATGACGAACTTCTTCCATCGAGAGCGCCAATATGCTTCGAATTCGAAGCAGTGAGGTGAAGCTACCACTGCTTCGAACCCGAAGCAAGTACGATGACGGCATGACCGAAGAAGGGCCCCTCGACCCCGCCGAACTCGGCGCGTACTTCGCGCTCATCGAGGTGAGCAGCCTCCTGCGCCACACGGTGGAACAGCAGCTGCGCGACGCCGGCGACCTCAGCTACGTCCAGTTCCAGCTCCTGGCCACACTCGGGGACGCAGCAGACGGCAGCCGGCGCATGACCGAGCTGGCAGACGGGGTCGTGTACAGCCGCAGCGGCCTGACCTACCAGGTGGGGCTGCTGGAAAAGGCCGGACTCGTCACTCGCAGCCCGTCAGCGGAGGACGACCGAGGCGTGACAGTGACCATCACCGAGGCGGGACGCAACGTGCTCGCCCAGGTGTTCCCCGGCCACATCGACGTCCTGCGCCAACTCTTCCTCCAACCACTCACGCGCGCGGACATCGACAGCCTCGCTCGTGTCCTCACCGTCGTCCGCGACCACATGCGCACCATCCCGCCCCGCTCGGCGAAGCCGCGCCGAAAGAGCGCCGCACGCCAGAGCCCCCCAGACGGCGAAGCCTGATCGCGCCCCGGCACCCGCCACAAGACACCACAAACGACTCGCCACCCCCCAGCCCCCCTCTCTACACTGCCTCCGTGCTCAAACCCGACTACCCCCTGACCACCGAGCGTCTCCTCCTGCGCCCGTTCACCCCATCCGACCTCGACGCCGTCTACGCCTTCGAATCCCGGCCCGACGTCACCCGCTACCTCTACTGGGACGCCCGCGACCTCGACGCCGCCCGCACCGGACTCGAAACCAAGATCAGCCGAACCGCCATCTCCGACGAAGGCGACGCCCTCAACCTCGCCGTCACCCTGCGCGACAGCGGCCTGCTCATCGGCACCGTCATCCTCGTCTGGACGAGCAAAGAGCACCGCCAAGGCGAGATCGGCTACATCTTCAACCCCGACCACCACGGCCACGGCTACGCCCCCGAAGCCTCCCGCGAACTCCTGAGCCTCGGCTTCGAGGGCCTGCGCCTGCACCGCATCGTCGGCCGCCTCGACGGCCGCAACACCGCCTCCGCCCGCGTCCTGGAGAAGCTCGGCATGCGCCGCGAGGCCCACCTCGTCCACAACGAGCAGGTCAAGGGCGAATGGACCGACGAGGTCATCTACGCCATGCTCGAAAGCGAGTGGACCCCGTGACCCTCCTCCACCTCGCCCTGGCCGCCGACTGGCACGCCGCCCGCACCGCCGGCGACTACCGCGTCTCCACCCTCGGCCGCACCCTCGAACAGGAGGGCTTCATCCACTGCAGCGGCGACCCCGCCCAGCTCCAAGGCGTCCACGACGCCTTCTACACCGGCGTCACCGAGCCGCTCCTGGTGCTGGAGATCGACCCCACCGGCCTGGACGTCCGCGTCGAGAACGGCTTCCCCCACGTCTACGGCCCCATCCCGCTCACCGCGGTCACCGCCACCCGCCCCTACGAGCCGCCCACCACCTGACGACCGAACACGACTCCGGCCCGCCTTCGGGCCCGTGTCCGATCGTGCTCAGCCGCAGACGCGAACCCGGGGGAGTGGCACCCCCCGGACCGCCCCACAAAACCCCGAGAACCGCCACAATGACCCGCATGGACCCGCGGACCGCAGCACAACGCTTCGCCGACACCTGGCAACACGGCTGGACCCACCACGACGCCGACAGCATCATCGCCCTCTACGCCGACGACGCCGAACACACCTCGATGCCCTTCCGCCCGCCACACCGGGGGAGAGGCGCCATCGCCGACTACATCCGCTGGTCCTTCACCGGCGAAACCGACCCCCACGTCACCTTCGCCACCCCCATCGTCGACGGCGACCACGCGGCCATCGAATTCCGCGTCCACGCCCACGACAACGGCACACCCGTCACCCTCGCCGGCTGCGTCTTCGCCACCTTCGACACCCACGGCCTCGCCGTCCGCACCCGCGACTACTGGCACACCACCGAAGGCCACCAGTAAGCAGGGGACAGGCACAACCCACCGCCCGGACGCCCCACCACGGAGCGTCAGCGGCCACACACCCTCAGTGCCTCAGCGCCTCAGTGCCGGACCGTCAGCCCGAGATCCGCACGACCGGCGCCAGCCGCGCCTCGGCCACCTGCTCGTACGGCTCATACTGGCCGCCGTGCCCCGAACCGCCGTGTCCGGGAACGCCGTGCCCCGAACCGCCGTGTCCGGGAACGCCGTGCCCCGGAACGCCGTGCGCCTGCGGGGCGTGCTGCGGCGCCGCACCCTGGGGGACCGGCGCCATCGCCGCGCCACCCGCGGGAACCTGACCCGCGCCGGGCATCGCCGGAGCCTGACGCGGCATCCGCCGGATCGGCTCCGTGGCGGCCCGCCGTTCCTCGCACCCACCTGCGCAGTAACCGTTCGTCACGATCAACCGGCCCCGCAGGGCGGTGTACGATTCCCGGCCGGAGGCCGGCAGAACCCCCTGACACACCGGACATAAAACAGATTCGGTCCCCACGTGCTGCTCCTCTCGCGGCGCGATAGCAGGCTTCCCACCCTAAACGCCACAGGCGCCGGGGGACAGGAAATTCACCGATGGTCAAGCGTTCCGTCATGACCACGCACCGTCACAATCCGACTTACTTGACATAATGTTCATTATCGAGCATTCGGAAATGTCGCGATCACGCCGCATTTGGCCTGCCTAGGATGAGGACATGAACCTCGGCCTCCCAGAGCTCTTGTTCATGCTCTGCCTCGCCCTCCTCGCCGTCGCGATCATCGTCTTCGCCGCCGCACGCGCCGCGCGCCGGCCCGCGGAGCCGGCCGCCGGCCCCCAGGAGGTGGACGCACGCATCCGCCACCTGGCCGCCGCCGGCAAGAAGATCGAGGCGATCAAGGTCCTGCGCACCCACACCGGCATGAGCCTCAGGGACGCCAAGCTCGCCGTCGACGGACTCGCCCACGGCCACCCCATCCGCCATCCCGCCCTCCAGGGCCCAGCCCCCCAACAGCCAGCCCCCCGGCAGCCCGCCGGGCCGGCGGCCGACCTGGCCACCCGCGTACGACGGCTCAAAAGCGACGGCCGCGCCGATCAGGCCGTCTTCCTCGTGCGCGGCGAGACCGGCATGGGTCACGACGAAGCCGTCGCCTTCGTCGACAGCATCCAGGTGGCGTACGAGGGCGAGCTCTGACCACCCGCCCTGACGCAGGCGGCGCCGGCGCGTTACGATCAGTCCATGCTCAGCCTGGCGATCTCCACCCCGGGCCTCATCGCGCTCACAGCCGTCGTCACCGTAGCGATCATCTATCTGATCATCCTGGCGGTCCGCCTCACCCAGCGGCCCCGTAACCGCCTGGCCCCCAGCACCGACCTGGTCGACCAGGCGCGCGAGCTGAAGGCCATGGGTCAGATCCAGGAAGCCGTCTTCCTGGTGCGCGGCGAGACCGGCATGAGCCACCGTGCGGCCACCCGCTTCGTCAACCGCCTCTGACCACCCCATACAGCCGGAAAATATCCCATACCGGACAGAAGGTGGGTTCTGTTCGGTATGATTCCGGTCCCGCCGGACGCGGCGAACGGCCTGCCGTCAGGCTCGCGTGGCGCGGTCGAACGTCTCGGCCAGCTCGTCCGCGCACAGCCGCGCGTCCATGCCCTCGGCCAGCCGGCCGGCCGCCCCGTCGATGGCCGAACGCACCGTCGCGGCCATCAGCCGGGGCTCGAACGGCCGGAAGGAGCCGGTGCGCTGCCCGCCGGCCAGCAGCTCCGCCAGCCGGTCGACCGCCGCCTCGCTCTCGTCCTGCCCCACCGGCGTGCCGTGGTGAGCGAGCTGCTGCACGGCCCGCACGTGGTCGGGGTTGGCGGCGATGAAGGCGATGTTCGCCCGGATGAACGCCTCCAGTTGGGCGCGGGCTCCGTCGGCGGCGTCCAGGGCGGGCCTCATGAAGGCGGCCGCGTCCTGGACGACTTGGCGTACGACGGCCGCGAACAGCTCGTCCTTGCTGGCGAAGTGGTAGGAGATGAGGCGTTTGCTGCTGAGGCCCGCCTGTTCGCAGATGGCTTCGAAGGTGGTGGCGGCGTAGCCGCGCCGGGCCAGGACGGTGATGGTCGCCGTGGCGATCTGCGCTTTGCGCGCCTCGGTGGCCGCCTGCCGGCCTGCGGGCCTTTCCATGGTCAGCCCAGCTTGCCACGCCTGGGGTACGCCTGTCGTACGCGGGGGCGGTTGACGATGATCGCGACGGCGGCCAGGAGGAGGCCGACCAGTGCCTGTTCGGCTTTCATCCATGGGGGGTAGCCGTTGTCGGGCACGGCCACGATGAGGGCGATGCCGATGGGGGCGATGGTGGTGATGAGGCGGATGCGCAGGTAGGCGGAGCGTTTGCCGGCGGCGGCCTGTGCGGTGAGGGCGAGGAGCCAGGCGGCTGCGGCGGCCACCGCTCCCCCGCGGAGCCAGACCACCCAGTTCGCGCCGAGCAGGGGTGCGGCGGCGAGGGTGGCGAGGGAGATGATCAGGACGGTGAGGAAGAGGGCCCGGACGCGGGCCCACACTGTTTTATCCACATGAGTAAAGTTATCCGTCTGTGTAAATTATTGCAAGGCTCTACCCGCTCCCCCGGCGTGCGGTGGTGGCGGCGCGGGCCAGGCGGACGAGCTCGGCGGCGGCGCGGGGCGGCCGGGAGCGGTCGCGCCAGACGGCGAGCAGGGGGCGCCGCAGGTCGAGGTCCGTGACGGGGATCTCGACGAGCCGTCCTTCGCGTAGTTCGGCGGTGACGGCCAGGACGCTGAGGACGGCGGGGGCCACTCCTGACTGCACGGCGACCTTGACCGCGGCGTTGGAGGCCAGTTCCAGGGCGGGCGGGGCGACGTCGGGGCCGGTGGCGACGCGGTCGAGGGCGTGGCGGGTGCCGGATCCGGGTTCGCGTACCACCAGGGGTGTGGCGGCGAGGTCGGCCAGGTGCAGGGGGGTGCGGCGGCGCGTCCAGGGGTGGCGGGGGGCCACGACGACGACGAGCCGGTCGGAGGTGATGGTGCGGGCGGTGAGTCCTGGCGGCACGGACGGGGATTCGATGAAGCCGACGTCGATGTCGCCGTGCTGGGCCAGCCGGCAGACGACTTCGGAGTTGACGACCTGGACGTCCACTTCGGCGTCGGGGTGGTCGCGGCGCAGGGCGACGAGCCAGCCGGGCAGCAGGTATTCGGCGATGGTCATGCTGGCCGCGACGCGGATGCGGGTGTCGCGGTGGCGGCGCAGGGTTTGCACGCCGGTGAGCAGGTCGTCGGCGGCGGCGAGGGTGGCGCGGGCCCAGTCCAGGACGAGGTGGCCTTGGGGGGTCAGGCGTGAGCCGGTGGTGGTGCGGTGCAGGAGGGGCAGGCCGAGTTCGCGTTCCAGGGTGTCGAGGCGTCGGCTGGCCGATGCCTGGGTGATGCCGTGGAGTGTGGCGGCTTTGCCGAGGCTTCCTTGGTCGGCGACGGTGATGAGCAGGGCGAGGCTTTCGAGGTCGGGCCACCGGCGGGTCATGCGTTCACCGTATGACGCGGTGCGTGTTCGGCGGCTACCGGGGCGTGTGGTGGGTGGAGACAATCCGTCGCATGGTGGTGTCTGTCAGGCCGGCGCGTGACGCCGGTTCGCTCGTGCCGGGGCTTGTGGTGGTGTCGGCCGGTGTGCTGGTGGCGGTCGTGGTGAATGTGCTGGTTCCGGCGGTGAGCCAGTTGGTGGCGGCGGTGGTCCTGGGGGCTGCGCTGACGAATCTGGGGGTGCGGGGGGCGGCGTTGGAGCCGGGTCTGGCGTTCGCGGCGCGCCGGTTGCTGCGGGTGGGTGTGGTGCTGTTGGGGGCGCAGCTGGCGGTGTCGGATGTGGTGGCGTTGGGGTGGCCGGTGTTGCTGCTGGTGCTGGGGACGGTGGCGGTGACGTTCTCGGTGACGTGGTGGGTGGGGTGCCGGCTGGGTTTGGGGCGGGGGTTGTCGGTTCTGGTGGCGACGGGGTTCTCCATCTGCGGGGCGGCGGCGGTGGCGGCGATGGAGGGGGTGGTGGGCGGGGCGAAGGAGGACGTGGTGACGGCGGTCGCTCTGGTGACGTTGTACGGGTCGCTGGCGATGGTGGTGTTGCCGCTGGCGGGGGGGGTGGTGGGGGTGCCGGCGGGGGGGGTCGCGGGGTGGGCGGGGGCGAGTGTGCATGAGGTGGCGCAGGTGGTGGCGACGGCGCAGACGGCGGGTTCGGCGGCTTTGGGGGTGGCGGTGGTGGTGAAGCTGACCAGGGTGGTGTTGCTGGCGCCGTTGATCGCGGGTGTGGGGGTGTGGCGTCGCCGGGTGGAGGGGCCTTCGGGTGGTGGTGGGAGGGCGCCGGTGCTGCCGTTGTTCGTGGTGGGGTTCTTGGTGATGGTGGGGTTGCGTAGTGCGGGGGTCGTGCCGGTCGGGTGGCTGGCTCCGTTGAGGAGTGCGCAGATGGTGTTGTTCGCGGCGGCGTTGTTCGCGATGGGGGCGGCGGTGCGGTTGCGGGTGCTGGCGCGGACGGGTCGCCGGGCTGTGGTGCTGGGCGGGTTGGCGACGGCGGTGGTGGTGGGGGTGTCGCTGGCCGGGGTGGGGCTGCTGGTGTCCTAGGCGGGGGGCTTTGTGGTGGTCAGGTGGGTGCGGATGCCGGTGATGATGAGGTCGAGGCCGTCGTGGAAGGCCTGGTCGCGTTGCGGGCGGGATGGGGCGCCGGGGTCGGTGGCGCGGGCCTGTTCCTCGGTGGTGTAGCCGTTGACGTAGGCCAGGACGGTGTCGACGGCGACCATCGCGGTGGCGGGGGGTGCGCCGGCGGTGGGGAGGGGGTCGATGAGGGGGTGGAAGGAGGCCACGGCGTGCTCGCCGGGGTCGTGGAAGCCGGCGATGAGGCGGGCGCCGTCGCGGTGGGCGAGCATGAGGTGGCGGATGCCGTGGGCGACGGCGCGTAGCTGGTGGTCCCAGGGGCCGTCGAGGGTGGCGCCGGCGTCGGGTGGGGTGACGAGGTGGGCGACCATGGCGTCGAGCAGGGCTTGTTTGCTCGGGTAGTGGCGGTAGAGGGCGCTGGCGCGGACGCCGAGGCGGTCGGCGAGCAGGCGCATGGTGAGGCCGTCGAGGCCGACCTCGTCGAGCAGGTCGATGGCGGTGTGCAGGACTTGGGTGCGCCGCTGGCCCATGGTTCCTCCTCGGGCGCGGGCGGGTGGTCGCGCCTCGCGCGGGTGAACACTGTACACGTGGGCGTCGTTCAGGTGGGGTGTCGGGGTTGGGGGCCTCTCCCCCGGGTTCGGTGACGGGCTGGGGGTGGGTGGCGTACGGACCGTGGGCGTTTTCGGCTCTGCGGCGGGTGTGGGGTGGAGGGGCCGGCGGGGGTGGTGTCGGGGCGCCCGCCCGCCAAAAATCCGGACATTTGTGGATTTTTGGTGCCGCATGTCGCGGCTTTCTGCGGGGTTATGTCAGCAGTACTTGCCTGGACATGTCAGCATCGATGCATGTACGGGACATATGGGACTGTCTTAAACGCCCGGGAACGCTGGGACGGCCGCGCGACCATCCCACGCTGACACCCCGGCCCCGCTGACAACCCCCGGCCCGTGCGGGCCCGCCCCACCAGCGGCCCCCTCCCCCCTTGATGTGACGAACACCCGAAGGAAGTCCGCGTTGCGTATCCTGCTGCTCTGCTCCTCGTTCAACGGCCTGACCCAGCGCGCCTGGCTGGAGCTGCGCCGGGCCGGCCACGACGTCACCGTCGAGCTGGCCCTGTCGGAGCGGGTCATGCTGGAGGCCGTCCAGCTGGCCAAGCCCGACCTGGTCATCTGCCCGTTCCTGAAGGAGAAGGTGCCCTCGCCGCTGTGGCGGACGCAGCGCACGATCATCATCCACCCGGGCCCGCCCGGCGACCGCGGACCCTCCTCGCTGGACTGGGCGATCCTCGACGGCGAGCCCCGCTGGGGCGTGACGGCATTGCAGGCGGTGGAGGAGATGGACGCGGGCCCCATCTGGGGATACCGCATGTTCCCGATGCCGGCCGAGCCGCCCCGCAAGTCGGCGCTGTACAACGGGCCGGTGGCCGACGCCGCGGTGGAGCTGGTGGTGGAGGTCGCGGCCAAGGCGGCCGACCCGTCGTTCACACCGGCGCCACTGGACTACCGGCGGCCCGAGGTCGTGGGACGGCTGCGCCCGGCGATGCGGCACGCCGACCGCGAGTTCTCCTGGGAGGAGCCGACCGACGCGGTGCTGCGGAGGGTACGGGCCGCCGACGGCGCGCCCGGCGGACGGACCGTGCTGGGCGAGACGCCGATGCGGGTCTTCGACGTCTACCGCGGGCCGGCGATCAGCGGCCGGCCGGGCACGGTGGCCGGCCGGCGTGAGGGCGCGGCGCTGGTGCACACCGGCGACGGCTCGGTGTGGGTGGGGCACCTGCGGCGAGACGAGCCGGGCGCGGTGAAGCTGCCGGCGGTCACGGTGCTGGGCGAGCTCGCCGCCGGGGCGGAGGAACGCGCCGGCTACAGCGAGATCACCTACGACCGCCGCGACAGCGTCGGCGTGGTGAGCTTCGACTTCTACAACGGGGCGATGTCCAGCGAGCAGTGCCACCGGCTGGCCTCCGCGCTGCGCTACGCCGTGGCGCAGGACACCCGGGTGCTGGTGGTGCGCGGCGGCGAGGTGTTCTCCAACGGCATCCACCTGAACGTGATCGAGGCGTCGCGGCACCCGGAGATGGAGGCGTGGCGCAACATCAACGCCATCAACCAGGTGTGCCGGGAGATCGTGGCGTGCACGGGGCAGCTGGTGGTGACGTCGGTCGGCGGCAACGCGGGCGCGGGCGGCGTGATGATGGGGCTGGGCGCCGACCGGGTGCTGGTGCGCGCGGGCGTGGTGCTGAACCCGCACTACCGCACGATGGGGCTGTTCGGCTCGGAGTACTGGACGTACACGCTGCCGCGCAGGGTCGGCGCGGCGGCGGCCCGGCGGCTGACGCAGGACGCGCTGCCGGTCGGGGCGGTGGACGCGGCCGGGCTCGGGCTGGCCGACGAGGTGCTGCCCGGCTCGCGGCTGGAGTTCGAGCGGGCGGTGCTGGACTACGCCGAGCGGCTGGCGCACGACCCGTCGTACGGCAGGCTGCTGGCGGCGCGGCGCGCCCAGCGGGAGGAGGACGAGCGGCGCAAGCCGCTGGACGCCTACCGGGTGGAGGAGCTGGCGGAGATGAGCCGGGACATGTTCGACGACCGGCACGGCTTCGCCGAGGCGCGGCGCGCGTTCGTGGGCAAGCGCAAGCCCGAGGCGACGCCGGACAACGTGGCGGCGCATCGGGAGTTGTCCGGCGCGTCGGCAGGGGCAGACGCGATCACATCTCATATGTGAGATATGGTCTGCTGTTGTGACAGATGACTACCTTGTGCGGATCGGCCGGTTGATTCGGGACGCGCGCCAGCACCGCGGATGGACCCAGCTCCAACTGGCCGACGCCCTGGCCACCAGCCAGAGCGCGGTCAACCGCATCGAGCGCGGCAACCAGAACATCAGTCTTGAGATGATCGCCCGCATCGGAGAGGCCCTCGACAGCGAGATCGTCTCCCTGGGCTACGCCGGCCCCATGCACCTGCGGGTCGTCGGCGGCCGCCCCCTGTCGGGCAGCATCGACGTCAAGACCTCCAAGAACGCCTGCGTCGCCCTGCTGTGCGCCTCGCTGCTCAACTCCGGCCGGACGATCCTGCGCAAGGTGGCGCGCATCGAGGAGGTCTACCGCATCCTGGAGGTCCTCGCCTCCATCGGGGTACGCGCCCGCTGGATCAACGAGGGCAACGACCTGGAGATCGTGCCCCCGGCCCGGCTGGAGCTGGAGTCCATGGACACCGACGCCGCCCGCCGCACCAGGAGCGTCATCATGTTCCTGGGCCCGCTCATGCACCGCACCGACCAGTTCCAGATCCCGTACGCGGGCGGCTGCGACCTCGGCACCCGAACCGTGCAGCCGCACATGTCGGCGCTCAAGCACTTCGGCCTCGACATCACCGCGACCGGCGGCTTCTACCACGCCCGCGTCGACCGCGGCGCGGCCCCCGCCCGGCCCATCGTGCTGACCGAGCGCGGCGACACCGTCACCGAGAACGCCCTGCTGGCCGCCGCCCGCCACGACGGGATCACGGTGATCCGCAACGCCTCCTCCAACTACATGGTCCAGGACCTGTGCTTCTTCCTGGAGCAGCTCGGCGTGCAGGTGGAGGGCATCGGCACCACCACGCTGACCGTCCACGGCCTGGCCACCATCGAGCGCGACGTCGACTACTCCCCCTCCGAGGACCCGGTGGAGGCCATGAGCCTGCTCGCGGCCGCCGTCGTCACCTCCTCGGAGCTGACGATCTGCCGGGTGCCGGTGGAGTTCCTGGAGATCGAGCTGGCCGTGCTGGAGGAGATGGGCCTCGACCACGACCGCGGCGCGGAGTACCCGGCCGCCAACGGCCGCACCCGCCTGGTCGACCTCACCGTGCGGCCCTCCAAGCTCGTCTCCCCCATCGACAAGATCCACCCGATGCCGTTCCCCGGCCTCAACATCGACAACGTGCCGTTCTTCGCCGCGATCGCCGCCGCCGCGCAGGGCTCCACCCTCATCCACGACTGGGTCTACGACAACCGCGCCATCTACCTGACCGAGCTGACCCGCCTGGGCGCCTCGGTCAAGCTGCTCGACCCGCACCGGGTACTGGTGGAGGGCCCCACCCGCTGGCGCAGCGCCGAGATGATGTGCCCGCCGGCGCTGCGCCCGGCCGTGGTGGTGCTGCTGGCCATGATGGCCGCCGAGGGCACCTCGGTGCTGCGCAACGTGTACGTGATCAACCGCGGGTACGAGGATCTGGCCGAGCGGCTCAACGCGCTCGGGGCGCGCATCGAGACCTTCCGCGACATCTGAGTTTTCTGTCGGTGGCGGCCGCTACCGTCTCCTGTGGATCTTGCGTCAGGCCGTACGACCAGCGGGGTCGTACGGCCTGACATCACGAGGCGAGGAGGGGGACGGTGCGGCCTGCGGAGCTCGAACGGGTGACGGTGGCGGAGGCGGCGGACCGCTACGTGGAGCTGGTGCGGGCCCGGACGCTGACGGGGGCCCTGTCCCCCGCCACCGCGGAGGTGTACGCCCGCGACGTGGCCACGCTGGTCGACCTGGCCGGCGGCGACCGGGTGCTGGACGACCTGACAGGGCAGGACATCGACGCGGTGCTGCTGGCCTTCGCCCGCAAGCCCGACGGCAGACGCACGGGTACAGGCACGGGCTCGGGCTCGGGCTCGGGCTCGGGCTCGAGTGACGGTGCGGGGGTGGGCGGGGGCGGCTCGCGGGGGCAGTCGCCGTCGTCGCAGGCCCGCTTCCGCCGCTCGGTGTCGGCGCTGTTCAAGCACGCCCTGCTGGCCGGATGGGTGCAGCTCGACCCGATGACCGTCTCCACGATCACCGCACGCCAGCGCGACGGGCTGCGGCCGGAGCGGCGGGCGCTGACCCGCGAGCAGGCCCAGGGCCTGATCGGCGCGGCCCGCTCACTGGAGGAGGCGCCCCGCGAGGGACGCCGCGACCAGCGCATGGAGCCGCGCGACGCGCTGATCGTGCTGCTGCTGTCCACGATGGGGCCACGCGTCTCGGAGCTGGTGCGCGCCAACGTGGAGGACTTCTACACCAACGACGGCGTCCGCTACTGGCGCATCTTCGGCAAGGGCGGCCGCACCCGCGACGTGCCGCTGCCGCAGGCCGTCGCCGAAGCGCTCGACGCCTACCTGGAGCGGGGCCGGCCGCTGGTGTCGGGCAAGGCCACCGGCTCCGACGCCAAGGCGCTGCTGCTGTCATGGCGCGGGCGGCGCCTGGCCCGCGGCGCGGTCCAGGGGGTGATCGACCGGGTGCAGGCGCTGGTCGACCCCGCGCAGCGCCGCTCGGTCACACCCCACGGGTTACGGCACACCACGGCCACCCATCTGCTGGCCGACGCCGTCGACATGGACGCGGTGCGCAGGGTGCTGGGCCACAGCGACCTGTCCACGCTCGGCCGCTACCGCGACGAGCTGCCGGGTGAGCTGGAGGTGGCGATGCGCGTCCACCCGCTGCTGCGCGACCACAAGCGCGGCGGCTGAGCGCCCCACCCCGCCTGCCGCGCTCGTTCACCGTGCCCGGCAGGCGGGGTGGGGCCGCTCGTCAGGCCGGCGGCCAGTGCCTGAGGACCGTGTCGAGGGCGTCCAGGGTCCGTGCCCACGACAGCTCCACCTCGCGCGGGTGATGGCGGAACTGTCCCGCCGTCTCCAGGCTCACGTAGCCGTGCAGGGTGCTGTTCACCATCCGAACCGCGTCGGTCTGGTCGGGCTCGGACAGCCCGTAGCCGCGCAGGATCGCCCGCGTCAGCTCCGCGTGCCGGCGGGCGGCGCTGACGGCGGCACCGACCGCGGGGCTGACGGCCGCACCGACCGCGGAGCCGGGGGAAGCGGTGGCGGCGGTCACCGTCTCCGGGTCGAGCTGAAGCTGCGCCGCGGCGTACCGGCCCGGGAACTGCCGGGCGTAGTCGCGGTAGGCGTCGGCGAAGGCCACCAGCGCGTCCTTGCCCGCGCGGCCCGCCAGCGCTTCGCCGACCCGGTCGGCGAGCTCCGTCAGGGCCAGTCCCCCCACCCTGATCCGCAGGTCCTGCGCGTCCTGGACGTGCGCGTACAGGGCTGCCGGTTTGACGCCGAAGCCGCGCGCCAGCGCCGAGACGGTCACGTTGTGGAAGCCGATCTCGTCCGCCAGGTCCGCCGCCGCCCGGGTCAGGCGCTCCGCGGTCACCCCCGCACGTGCCACGTGCCCTCCTCGCCTTACTTACAGGGTTTAAGTATTTGCATACTACCCTTAAGGGCGGCTAGCCTCCCCGCCCATGGAACCCCTCACCGAACGCGATATCCGCACGTCATTCGTCAACTGCTCCAAGGGCGAGACCAAACGCCTCAACCTCCCCAAGGACTTCACCGACAGCCCCTGGAACGACCTCGACTTCCTCGGATGGCGAGACCCGGGCGCCCCCGAACGCGCCTACCTCGTCGCCGGCCACGACGGCGGCCTCGTCGGGATCGCGCTGCGGGTCACCTCCGCCGCCTCACGCGGCTTCACCTCACGCAGCATGTGCTCACTGTGCCTGACCACGCACACCAGCGGCGGCGTGGCGCTGATGACCGCCCGCCGCACCGGCGAGGCCGGCCGCCAGGGCAACTCGGTCGGGCAGTACCTGTGCACCGACCTCGCCTGCTCCCTGTACGCGCGCGGCAAGAAGCAGGCCGCGGGAGACGGCGCCATCGAGGAGTCCCTCACCCCGGAGGAGAAGATCGCCCGCACCCGCACGAACCTGACCGCCTTTGTGGACAAGGTGATCGGGTGACCGTCCCTCCCGCCGCCCGTACCCTCGGGCGAGACGACGCGGCCTGGACGCGACCCACCGGGGACGAACGGACCGGGCCGCGTCAGACCGAGGCCGCGTCAGACCGAGGCCGCGTCAGACCGAGGCCGCGTCAGACCGGCCGAAGGTCCACGGCGGGTCGGACCGGGCCGGCGCGAGCTCGCACCCGGGACGCCGCTCCCCCGCTCTCACCCCGGCACGGCCGGGGTGACACGACCCGCGAACCGGTCCGACAGGTGGTCCGACAGGTGGTCCAGGGAGACGCCGAGCACGTCGGCCAGGGCGGCGATGGTGAAGAACGCCGGCGTGGCGATGCGCCCGGTCTCGATCTTACGAAGCGTCTCGGCCGACATGCCCGCCGCGGCGGCGACCTCGACGATGCTGCGCTCACCCCGGGCCTGACGCAGGGTCAGGCCGAGCTCCTCGCCGCGGAGCCGCTCTTCGGGTGTCAGCGGTGGCCGTACCATGCATCCAGTCTATAACTCGGTATAGAAATACCGTTATAGTTATCGCCCGGCTCAGCCCCGACGCACCGGCTGACGCAACACCGTCCGCGGCGCCGGATCATCGAACGCCGTCAGATACACCTCGTGATGCGGCCCGTTCGGCACCAGCCCCCGCTCCGCCATGAACTCCTCCATGACCTGCAACGTCACGTACTCCTCACTGAACGGCCCCACGTGCAGGGCCTCCACACACTCCCCCTCCGTGTACGTCACCACCCGCACCCGATCCACCGCCGACCTCGGCACCCGCACCGCCTCACGAGCCGCCTCCACGACCCCCGGCTCCGGAACCCCCGCCAGCGGCAGCATCAGATGCCAGCGCCACAGCTCCCGCGCCACCTCCAGCCCCGGCCGTTCCTCCTCCACCCACCACAAGCCCTCCAACGGACCCGCCGGCCCGCCCATCCCACCGGCCACGGCATACAGCGCACCGATCGCCGCCAGATGCTCCGCCCCGCCCGGCTCCCCCATCCCCGTGACGCTCAGGCACGTCGCAGGACCATACGTCTTCAGGTCAACCTTCACGGCTCCTCCTCCAGAGGAATCATCAGATGAGTAACAAGCTGATCAGGCGACGTGACAGCCGGATCCGACACGTACACCTCACGAATCGGCCCCCGCACCGCCAGACGCCGCTCCGCGCACCACGCCAGCACCGCATGAGCGGTCAGGCCGATCTGGTCATACGGACCCACATGCGTCGCACACGCGAACGCACCCCCGGCCAGCACCTCCAACCGCGCACCACCAGGCAGAACCCCCGCCACCGCCCCGTCCACGACCAGCGCCACCGCCACGTCGAACGGCTCGTCCAACTCCAGCGGGAACAACCCCACCAACCGCACAGGCTCCGACGCCCCCGCGACGACCCGCGCCAACGGCGACAACCGCTCCACCGCCGCCGACGTCGCCCGCGCCACACCACCCACATCCGGCGCCCGCTCCCGCACCACCACGGCCCGGCACGCCGGCTCCACCACCACCCGCACCGAAGCCGACGGCAACCCCCGCTCCAGCACCACCTCCAGCGACGCCAACGTACGGCGACGCCGCGCCAGCTCCGCCTCCAACTCCTCCCGCACCGACTCCAGCGCCTCCGGCGACCCCGACAACACCTCCGCCACCACCGCCAGCGGCACGTCCATCGACCGCAACAACCCGATCGACAACGCCTCCCGCGCCTGCGACGCCCGGTAATACCGATAACCCGTCACCGGATCCACCCACGCCGGCACCAGCAACCCCAGCTCGCCGTAATGCCGCAACTGCTTGACACTCAAGCGGCCCAACCGGGCGAACACCCCGATCGGCAGCAGATCCTCGTCCACGCCCCACAGCATGGCCTCTCCCCCCATGGGAGAGTCCACCCCGGCCCCCTACCGGGCCGCCAGCACCTCCACCAGGAACCCTTCCAGCAGCCGCGTCACCTCCACCGGCCGCTCCAGCGGAGCCAGATGTCCCGTCTCCGGCAGATCCACCCGCCGCGCCCCCGCGATCCCCTCGGCCAGCAGACCCGCCACCTCCTGGATCCCCGCCACATCCGACAGCCCGTTCACCACCAGCGCCGGCACCGCGATCCCCCCCACCCGCCCCGCCGCCGCCGGCACGAGCCCCCGCTCCACCACCGGCGGCCCGCCCCACGACCGCGCGAACACCAGACGGCACATCTCCACCGCCCCCTCCCACACCCCGTCCTCCAGATCCGCCCGCCCCCGCTCCGGACCCGCCACCTGCCACAACGTGTGCGCCCGCGCCATCGCCAGCACGTCACCCGCGTCCACATCCGCCACCCCGCCACGCCGGTAACGCGCCAGCCGGTCGGCGGGCACCGCGCTGTGCACCCGCTCACGCGCCTGCTCCACCATCGACGCCGGCCACCCATGCCCCGCCAGGCCCGAGCCGCACAACACCAGCCCCGCCACCCGCTCCGGCGCCGCCAGCGCGGCCTCGACGGCGTACGCGCCGCCCATCGAACACCCCACGAGTACGGCGCTGCGCACCTTCAGCGCGTCGAGCACCGCCAGCAGGTCCTCGTGGTGGCACACCTCGCCGTCGGCGTCAGCGGACTCGCCGTGGCCCCGCCAGTCGTAGCGGATCACCCGGTACCGGTCGGACAGCGCCCGGAACTGGTGCTCCCACATGCGCCGATCCGCCACCCCGGCGTGCATGAACACCACAGCGTCGTCCTGGGAGGGCCCCGCCTCGTCGTAGGCGATCCCGTAACCGTCGATCATCATGCTGTGGACCGTACGCCGGGACAGTGCATCCCGAGGCGCCCGTTCGCCGTCGGCGCAGGGTTGAATGGAAGGTGTTGATCATTCTGAAACCGACCCACGCCCTTTACAATGTAGATTCATAGCCTGAGGAGAGAGATGACCACGTCGATCCTCATCGACGTCCCCGAGGTCTTCGCCGCCTCCTACGGGGGCCAGGACCCCGAGGCACGCGCCTGGGTCACCCGGCTGCCCCACCTCGGCGGCGAGCTGCTACGGCGCTGGGAGCTGCGGCCGGACGGCCCGGCCGCGTACGGCATGGCCTCGCTCGTCCTGCCCGTGCTGCAGGCCGGCGGCGCGCCCGCCGTCCTCAAACTCCAACAGGTACGCGAGGAGACCGCCGGTGTGGCCGCCGGCCTGCGGGCATGGAACGGCGACGGCGTCGTGCGCCTGCTCGACCACGACCCGGACAGCGGCGCCCAGCTGCTGGAACGGCTGGACGCGACGCGCCCGTTGTCCGCGCTCCCCGACGATGACGCCGCCATGCGCATCCTGGCCGGCCTGATGGGCCGCCTGACCGCGGTGCCCGCGCCCGCCGGGCTGCGGCGGCTGTCCGACATCGCCGCCGCCATGCTCGGCCAGGCTCCAAGGGCCGTGCGGGCGCTGCGCGACCCCGCCGAGCGGCGCCTGGTGCTCACCTGTGCCGCGGCCGTCGCCGAGCTGGCCGGCGAGTGCGGCGACCGCCTGCTGCACTGGGACATGCACGACGGCAACGTCCTGGCCGGGCAGCGCGAGCCGTGGCTGGCCATCGACCCCGAGCCCCTGGCCGGTGACCCCGGCTTCGACCTGCTGCCGGCGCTGGACTGCCGCTGGGACGCGGTGGCGGCGGGCGACGTCGGGCGCACCGCGCTGCGCCGCTTCGACCTGCTGACCGAGGCCCTCGGCCTGGACCGGCAACGGGCCGCCGGCTGGACGCTCGGCCGTGTCCTGCAGAACGCCCTGTGGGACATCGAGGACGGCAAGACCCACCTCGAACCGGTGCAGGTGACCATCGCCACCGCTCTGCTGAACTCGGAGTACACCCGGTAGGCCCCGGCCGCCCCATGACCCGCTCCGACGAAAAGACCGAATACGCCAAGCTCCTGAGGGCCGACCACGCTCCTCCCGAAATCGTTGGTTGACCTTCACCTTGGGGGAGGCCACAGCCTAGGTGGGGCCGGGCGATGTGCTCGGCATGAGGAGGAGCGAGCATGGGGTTGCTGACCATCGGGGCATTCGCGAAGGCGTCCCGGCTGTCGCCGAAGGCGCTGCGTCTCTACGACGAGCTCGGACTGCTGGCCCCCGCCCGCGTCGACCCGGTGACCGGATACCGCCTGTACGCACTGGAGCAGCTGGATCAGGCCCGGCTGGTCGCTTGGCTTCGCCGCCTGGGGATGCCGCTGGCGCGCATCCAGCGCGTCTGCACGCTGGATGCGGGCCCGGCGGCCCAGGAGATCCGCACGTTCTGGGTCCAGGTCGAGGCCGACACCGCCGCACGGCGGGACCTGGCCGCCTTCCTCATCGACCACCTGTCATGGAAGGACCCTGCCATGTCTTCGACCGCCAAGCCTCTGGGAATCCGTTACGCCGCACTGTCCGACACGGGCCTGGTCCGCGAGAGCAACCAGGACACCGCCTACGCCGGGACCCGCCTGCTCGCCGTCGCCGACGGCTACGGCAATCAAGGAGCCCCAGCCAGCGCGGCCGCCGTCGACGCGCTCAAGCACCTCGAAACCGAGAGCATCTCGGAGGGCAACCTCCTCGACGTCCTCGAAGACGCCGTCGAACTGGCCAAGCAGGCCGTCAACGGCATCGCCGGGGTCGACCCCGCTTCCGAGGAGGCCGGCACGACACTCACCGCAATGCTCTGGACCGGCTCGCAACTGGCCCTCATCCACATCGGCGACTCCCGCGTCTACCTCCTGCGCGAGGGAAGGCTGTTCCAGATCACCGACGACCACACCATGGTGCAGTCGATGGTCGAGGAAGGACGCATCAGCCCGGAAGAAGCCGCCTCCCACCCCCAGCGGTCGCTGCTGATTCGAGCCCTGGGCCACGGAGCCGATGACACTCCTGACATGCGCCTGCACGAAGCTCAGCAGGGAGACCGATACCTGCTCTGCTCCGACGGCCTGTCGACCGTCGTGCCGACCGAGAAGACCCGCCGGGTGCTCTCCGAGATCAGCGAGCCGCAGCAGGCGGTCCGCGAACTCATCGCCCTCGCCAACGGCTCCGGCGGTCCCGACAACGCCAGCTGCGTGGTCGCCGACGTCATGGAGCTCCAGCAGCAGGAGTGAGCGGCATGCACTCGACTCCGGTGATCCGTGCAGCCGACCCCAGTTGACGCGCGGTATGTCTCCTTCCGGACGGAAGGGCAGCTGCATCGGGAGCGGGCTGAAGGGGGCGAGCCGGTGCAGGGTGGTCTTGGCCACCGCGCGGGTCTCGTCCGCAGCTTGTGCTGGGTCTGACGCTGGGGTTTGCTCACGACGTGAACCAGCAGACCTTCTACGGCGCCATCCCGCTCCCCCAGGAGGAAGTCACCCGGCTCGTCACCGCAGGCGTGCGGGCCTTCCTCCGCAGCTATGCGGCCTCCGCCGCCTAGCGCCCCAACACAGTTCTGCGTGACATCGCAGGTTGCTGATTGTCAGCGTGCATTCACCGGCAGGCCGGTCAGATCCAGGCGACGGTCAGTCCGCAACTGGATCTCGCCGTACGGGGTCATATTCGACGGCTGTCTGGGGTTACCGATCGTTCTCGCTGGTCAGCGGCTTGAAGGTCTGTACGAGACGTAGAGCAAGTAGGCTGACCATGATCACCTGCGACCGTGAGGGAGCCGCTCATGACCGCCGACCCGACGATGACCCGGATCGGCCGGGGGGTGGAGTTGCATCACCATCAAGGCCGGCGCGAAGCCGCTCGCGAGTTGTTCGCGCAGATCTGGGACGACATCGGCGGCGAGCGAGGCGACCCGCTGCATGTCTGCGTCCTTGCCCACTCGATGGCCGATGTGCAGGATGACGTGCACCAGGAGCTGATGTGGGATCTGCGGGCGCTTGCCGCCGTCGGCCTGATCACGGATGAGCGGGTGGCCCAGGCCGGAGTGCCGCTTTCGGTGGCCGCCCTGTATCCGTCGTTGCACCTGAACCTCAGCGAGTGCTACCGCAAGCTGGGCGACCTCGACCGCGCCCGCGAGCACCTCCGGCAGGCGCGGGCCGGGATCGGCGCACTCGGCGACGACGAGTACGGGCGACTCATCAAGGGTGGACTGGAGCAGCTGGCCGAACAGTTGGGTGAGACCGTCTGACTCCGAGCCCGGCCAAGGATGACGTCGATCACGACGCCGCCGGGCCGGACACTCATCCGGGCGTGCCCACTGAGGCCAGCCGGGTCATGAGGGATTGCCGGACAGCCGGCCATTCGGACGCGACCACCGCGAACATCGCCGAGTCCCGCAACATCCCCTCCTCGCCGGGTGCCCAGGACATCGACCAGTTGCGCAGGACACCCTCAAAGCCGATACCGAGTCGCTCCAACGCCCGCCGGCACCGGTGGTTGCGGGCGTCGGTCTTCAGATCGACCCGCGCGACCCCCAGGGACTCGAACGCATGCCCCAGCAGCAGCAGCTTCGCCTCGGCGTTGATCCCGCTGCCCTGCGCCGACGCCGCGAGCCAGGTGAAGCCGATCTCGATCGCTCGCAGGGCCGGCCGATCCGGCCATGACCGCGGATCCCACAAGCCCCTGCACCCCACCGCCTTGCCGTCACGCACCCGGACCTGCGCGAACGGCGTCAACCCACGCCTGGCCAACTGCGTCGCCACATACCCCCGCATCTCGCTCCCGCGGGGAACCAGCGTGAACCCGTAGGACGCCCGGTCCTCTTCCGCGGCCGCCGCCAGGTCGGCCGCGTGCTCCATCGTCAACGGCTCCAGCCGCACCAACGAACCAGCGAGCACAGGAACATCGAGCTGAACACTCATCAGACCTTCCTCATCGTTCCTGGCGTTGGCACCTTGCCCGTACTGGGCAGGTTGTCGGACCGTCACAGGGCCAGGTCCCTCAGATCCTCTGGATGATCACCGAAGATCGATTGTCCCCAACGACTGACAACCACGTCAACAGTGAAGAACGCGGCGAAGCCGGCCCTGGCCACCTAGATCACGATGTGCCTTCGGTGGGGAGTTCGACGCGGCGGAAGATCCGCCACAGGGTCAGGTCGTAGAGGGTCTTGGCGGTCCCGGCGATGAGGAACGGCCAGCCCAGACCCAGGGGCAGCAGCAGCCCGGCGAGCGCGGGACCGGCGGGCCGGGTCAGGTAGCGGGCGGTGTTGGTGACGACGGCTGTGGTGATGCGCTCGGCGGGCGGGACCATGGCCATGACGTAGGCCTGGCGGGTGGGCACGTCCATCGAGGACAGGCAGGCGCGGGCCAGCAGCAGCCCCGCCGCCACCGGGAACTCTGAGGCGAAGGCGACGCCGATCAGCAGCAGGTTACTCGGCAGGTGGGTGAAGACCATCGTGTTCAGCAGTCCGATCCTGGCCGCGAGGACCGGCGCGAGGAGGAAGGAAGCGGTCTGCAGGACGGCACAGCCCGCGAACAGCAGCCCGATGCTCGCCGTGTCAGCTTGGTAGTGGACGCCCAGCCAGTAGGCCAGGTAGGCCTGCGCAACGAAACCCCCTGCCAGGCTGTCCACGGCGAACAGCGCCGCCAGCCGGACCACGACCGGGCGGGGCCGGACCGGCGCGGAGACCTGAGTCGAGGCCACCTCCAGCGAAGCGGGCAGCCGCAGGGCCAGCAACGCACCAGCCACGCCCACGGCCAGCAACACCCCGCCGAGCAGCAACCGCGAGGGCGGGAGCGCGCCCAGCAGCGCGCCGGCGGTCCCGGCGGTGGCGGCGACGGCGTTGTAGAGGCCGAAACCGCGCACGGCCACGCCGCTGCCATCCAGCATGACCTGCTCCACGGTGGTGAACGGCCCGGACTCGACCACCTCGACCGACAGCGCGCCGGACAGAGCGGCCAGGCACAGCAGCCACACCGGAGCTCCGACCGCGATCAGCGACCCGCACAGGGCCAGGGCCAGGCACAACACGGCGTAGGAGCGGCGACGGCCGAACCGGTCGCCCCAGCGGGCCAGGGCGATGCCGGCCAGCGCGCCCCCGGCCATCACGGCGGCCAGCACGAGACCGACCCCGGCGGCCTGCAGCCCCTCGGCCAGCAGCAGCGTGGCGAGCTGGACGGCGGCCAGTCCGTACGCCAGGCCGCGTAAGGCCTGCGCTGCGAAGATCAACCGCGCGGCACTCACCCGGGCTTCCTCCCGTCCCCCAGCCATCCATCACATCCATCAGGCATATCGATCCCCTTGCACTCAGTTTCCTCGAAGGCCCGCCCTCACCGCCTGCTGGCGGCAGGATCGCGTCCAGCCTGCCGGCGCCCGAAGCGCACGATCCGGTTCGGACGTTCCTCAGACCCCAACCTCAACCGCCGATCGAGCCCGGTCGGGTTCTCTGTCACACCGCCTCAGCGGGGTCCGAGCCGTGACCGCCTCGCCGCCGCAACAGCCGGGCCGTCAGGGCAAGCATCAGGACGATCGTTGCGATCCTCGACACATCCACCCGGCCTGGTGCAACACGGCACCCGCGGGGGGCCGGCAGCCCCCGCCCGCACCTCAGGCCACCAGGCCGAGCGCCGCCCCCGCGACCGCCCGAGCCCGTGCGGGCGACAGCAGCAGATCCACCGAGTCCGACACCTGGTCCACACACCCCACCAGCGGCAACCCCCGGATCACCGGATCCGACACCGCCTCCAGCAGCGCCTGCGTGAACCGGTCGCCCCCGATCACCCGGAACGGCCGGTCGTGAAAGCCGCGCACCCGCTCATCCAGCGTCGCGGCCAGCCCCAGCCGGTTCTGCGTCGAGGCCACCCTCCCGTACGCCGCCGCCAGCGCCGCCTCGCGCTCGCGCCACGTCCGCGCCGCCAGCGCCCGGCCCAAGGACTCCCCCAGTTCCGCCGAGCCCGGCAGGCGCGCCAGCGCGCTGCCCAGCCACTTGGCGTACGGCGGATAGCGGCGGCGCAGCAGCAGGGCCAGCCGCATCACCTCCCGCGCCAGCCGCGCCCCGACCACCGCCGACCCCAGCTCGTCGCCCACCTCGCCGCACCGGCCGGGGAACGGCTCCTCCTGCGCGATGCGCCGCCACTGACAGGCCAGCACGTACCGCCACACGTCGGCCGGATACCAGCGCAGCACCGACCGGGCCGCCTCCAGCCCGTCCGGCAGCCCGTCGTGGAACACCTCCCCCCGCGTCACCTCGGCCAGCGACTGCCACGGCACCGACAGCCAGTCCAGCAGCGACACCCCGGCGCGCGGGTCGAACCCGAGCCGCCCCGCCAGCCACTCCCCCAGCTCGGCCACCTCCACGCCGGGCCGCAGGACACCGTGGTAGCCGAACACCGTCGGCAAGCCTCGGAAGCGCTCCGGCAGGCCCGCCACCACCCGCGACCGCACCTCCTCCACCTCGCCGGCCGCCACGAACAGCAGCACCCGAGGTCCCCAGTCGTGGTCGGCCGAGCGGGCCGTGTCGAACGCCAGCACCTCCGACCCCGGCCCGATCAACGCGGCACTGTGCGGCGCCCGCCCGACGAGCGGCGCGACGACCTCACCGTAGAAGGCGCGGGAAAGGTCGATACCTGGTACGAAATCGCACATCACCCCAGAACTGTGCCTCACGGCCGGCCTTCGCCTCACCTCGTTTTTCGCCTGCGCGTTCGATGCGACGGGGTTCGATTTGGCTTCGGCGGGCTTGGACAGAGGGGAGCGCCTTTACAATGTAGATTCACAGGACGTGCGTGGCCAGCACGCGGGTGCGCCGGTACCCGAGCCGCCCGTACACCCCGATCGCCGCCTGGTTGTCGTCGTCCACCATGAGCGCGGCCCGCCCGTGCGCCGCCACGAGCCGGGCCGTCACCCACCGGCACACGCGCTCCGCCAGACCCCGTCCCCGGAACGGCGCCGCCGTGGCCACCCCGGCCAGCAACCCCACCGACGGGGCGCTCCACGCCTCCGCGGCCACCGCCGCCAGCAGGCCGCCCACCCGCGCGCCCGCCCAGCGGCGCACCCCCGGCGCGCCCGGCACCGCATACGAGGTGGGCGCGTGCTCGGCCAGCAGCTCGGCCACCTCCCCCTCAGCCCTCTCCCCCAGCCAGCCCACACCCGCCCCCGCGTCGGGCGGGACGTGGCCGGCGGGCAGGCTCATCCAGGAGAAGCCGCCCGCCACCTGCAGCCCGTCGACCTTCGACGCCACCTCGGCCATCAGTCCCGCCTCGCCGAACGGCCGGTACGAGGGCCCCATCTCCGCCAGCGCGTGCCGTACCAGCTCGACGGCGTCCGAGGCGTTCCCCCACACGCCGATGCGGTCGCGGCGCGACACCGCGGGCGCGGCGCTCACCACCGCCTCGCCCAGCGCCCACGCCCGCGCGCCGCCCGTCAGGTCCTGCGCCACCCACACCGGCAGGTCGTCGTCACCGCACGCGGCCCGCACCTCGGCCACGGATCTCAGCTCACGCCCCACGATCGGTACCGCGCGAGCCGGGGGTCACAGGATGGAGCCGGGCCGGTAGGCGGCCGCCTCCGGATGGGCGGACACCACCTCGGCCACCCGCCGCGCCACCGCCGTCACCTGGCCGGCCGCCGCGCCGGTGAACGACACCCGGTCGGCCAGCAGCGCCTCCAGGGCCGCCCGGTCCAGCGGGAACCGCTCGTCGGCCGCGAGGCGGTCCAGCAGCTCGTTGGCCGCGCCGCGCGAGCGCATGGCCAGCGCCGAGCCCACCGCGTGCTCCTTGATCAGCTCGTGCGCCGTCTCGCGGCCCACGCCGGCCCGCACCGCCGCCATCAGCATCTTCGTCGTGGCCAGGAACGGCAGATAGCGGTCCAGCTCCGTGGCGATCACCGCCGGGAACGCGCCGAACTCGTCCAGGACCGTCAGCATGGTCTCCACCAGCCCGTCGAAGGCGAAGAACGCGTCCGGCAGCGCCACCCGGCGCACCACCGAGCAGGACACGTCGCCCTCGTTCCACTGGTCGCCGGCCAGCTCCCCCACCATCGAGGCGTAGCCGCGCAGCACCACGGCCAGGCCGTTGACCCGCTCGCAGGAGCGGGTGTTCATCTTGTGCGGCATCGCCGAGGAGCCGACCTGCCCCTCCTTGAAGCCCTCGGTCACCAGCTCGTGCCCGGCCATCAGCCGGATCGTCTTGGCCAGCGACGACGGGGACGCGGCGAGCTGCACCAGCGCCGAGACGACCTCGAAGTCGAGGGAACGCGGGTAGACCTGGCCGACGCTGGTCAGCCTGTGCTCGAACCCCAGGTGGGCCGCCACCCGGCCCTCCAGCTCGGCGAGCTTGTCCTCGTCGCCGCCGAGCAGGTCCAGCATGTCCTGGGCGGTGCCGACCGGGCCCTTGATCCCGCGCAGCGGGTAGCGGGCGATCAGCTCCTCCAGCCGGCGGTGGGCGACCAGCAGCTCGTCGGCGGCCGAGGCGAACCGCTTGCCGAGCGTGGTGGCCTGCGCGGCCACGTTGTGGGAGCGGCCGGCGATCACGGTCTCGCGGTGCTCCTCGGCCAGCGCTGCCAGCCGTGCCAGCAGCGCCACCACCCGGTCGCGCACCAGCAGCAGGCTGTCGCGGATCTGCAGCTGTTCGACGTTCTCGGTGAGGTCGCGCGAGGTCATACCCTTGTGGACCTGCTCGTGGCCGGCCAGCGCGTTGAACTCCTCGATGCGGGCCTTCACGTCGTGCCGCGTCACCCGCTCACGCGCCGCGATCGACTCCAGGTCCACCTGGTCGAGGACCTTCTCGTAGTCGGCCGCCGCCTGCTCGGGCACGGCCACCCCCAGCTCGGCCTGGGCGCGCAGCACCGCCAGCCACAGCCGCCGCTCGGCGACGACCTTGTACTCGGGAGACCACAACCGGGCCAGCTCCGGCGAGGCATAACGGGCGGCCAGAACATCGGGGATACGCGGCTTCGACGTCACGTCGGACAAGTCTATGACGCGGGCACATGACGTTCTCGACGGGGACTTCCCCGGCGGCGGCGCTCCTCCGGCCGGCCCCACTGGGCGTACGCTGGCGATGACTTTCAGCCTGTGGTGGAAGAGGGGTTAGTGAGCACGCCGCCGCGAGAGCTCGCAGGCCGGCACCCGGCCCGCACGGGGAGGCCCACGGCCGGCCAGGCCGGGCTTCTGGGAGCCGATCAGGTCCCCGTTCCGCCGGCTCCCATGACCCGCACGGCCATTCCGCCGCTCATGCCCGGGTCGGCCGCGCTCGGCCCGGCCCCTGAGGTGACGCACCAGGCGGAGCGGCTCGCCGAGGTGTCCGGTGCCGGCGTGGAGGTGTTGCACAGTTACGCCGAGGCGGGCCGGCGCCATGCGACCGGCGGGCAGTGGCTGAGAGCCGAGGCGCTCGGGCGGCTGCGCCAGGCCGCCGCCACGCTGCCGGAGGGATTCGGGATCGCGGTCTTCGACGCCTGGCGCCCCCTTGCGCTGCAGCGAGAGCTGTTCGACGCGCTCACCCCGGAAGGCGACCCCGCTGGGCCCACCATGGTGGCGCGGCCCTCCGGGGATCCGGCGGCACCGCCGCCTCATCTGACCGGCGGGGCGGTCGATCTCACGTTGACGTGGGAAGGCAGGGCGCTGGCGCTGGGGACGGTCTTCGACGACTTCACGGAACTGGCCGGGGCGACCGCCTTCGAGCACGTCCCGGGGCCGGTGCGGGCGTTGCGCCGCCTGCTGTACCACAGCCTGCGCCGGCAGGGCTTCGTCGTGCTCGCCGAGGAGTGGTGGCACTTCGAGTTCGGCACTCGCCTGTGGTCGGCGCTGAAGGGCGAGCCTGTGCGGTACGGGCCCGCCGGTCCGTGAGCGTCCTCCCGGCCGTCAGCCGGTGGGAGAGGGCTGGGGGCCCGCGAAGCCGTGGCGCATGAGCCGGAGCAGGCGTCGCGCGTGTTCCGGACCGGTGGCCGCGATGGCGGCCGCGCTCGTCAGGGCGAGCAGGTCCGCCACGGTGAGGCCGGGATCGACGGCGCCGGTCCGCTGGGCCCGGGCGAGGAGTTTCCGCGCGGCCGAGCGCATGGAGGTGTGCCAGTGGCCGAACAGCTCGGTGCGGCGCTCGTCGTTGTCGTCGGTCCCGGCCAGTGCCAGGGCTCGCTTGGTGGCGACGTGGACGACGAAGCTCTCCAGCCAGGTGAACAGGGCCTCTGCTGCCGGTTCGGATTCGAGGAGAGCGGCGCCCTGCTCGCAGAGCGTCGTCACCTCCTCCGCGTACACCGCCACGATCAGGTCGCTCCGCGTGGGGAAGTGCCGGTAGAGGGTCGCGTTGCCGACGCCCGCCCGGCGAGCCACGTCGTCCAGCGGGACGTCTGGCCCGCGCTCGTCGAAGAGCTCTCTCGCCGCGGCGAGCAGCAGCTCGGCGTTCCTGGCCGCGTCCGTCCTGCGCGGTCGTCGCGTGCCCGCCGTCCTGCCCGCATCCGCCATCGTCGTGCTCCCTGGTTGCTAAGTGGGGAGTTCCCCGTTTATGGTAGCGCGCTATGACGGGAGGCTGCCGCCTCACCAGCAAAGGAGCGTCATGGCCCTCACCTGTGAAGACCGCTTCCTGATCGCCGAGCTGATCGCGATGCACGGGCACCTGTGCGACAGCGGCGACCTCGACCGCCTGGACGAGGTGTTCACCACCGATGTCACCTACGACGTCACGGACTTCGGGCAGGGGGTCCTGCGGGGGGTGGCGGCATGCGCCGAGGCGGCGCGCGCCCTGGGCGAGCTGAACCCGGTCGGGCACCATGTCACGAACGTCGTCCTCGGCGAGCGGCCCGACGGCCGGGTGAGCGCGCGGTCCAAGGGGATCGGCATCCGCTCGGACGGCACGAGCGGGAGCGTGACGTACGAGGACACCGTCGTGCGCGTGGACCGGGGCTGGCGGATCAGCCACCGCAAGGTGCTCGCCCGGCGGGTCCCCCTGGCCGGGTGACGGCACCACGACACGCCACGCCCGGCAACCCATGCGTAGCATCCCGCGTACCAGGGCAAACTCTGCCTGGTAGGACCAGGACAGCGCGCCGGAGGGCGCGCGCCGACCCTTGCTGTCGCAGCCGGCACGAGCCGGCTCGACGGCGAGGAGGACCGGATGGACCAGAACAAGCTGACGGAGTTCCTGGGCCGGTTCACGAGCGACCTGGCGGCGACCAACGCGGCGGGCTCCATCGTGATCGGTCACCGGCTCGGCCTGTACCGCTCGCTCGCGGAGGGTCCCGCCACGCCCGAGGAGTTCGCGCAGCGCACCGGCTGCGACCCGCGCTACCTCGCCGAGTGGCTGCGCGGCCAGGCCGCCGGCGGGTACGTCGGCTACGATCCGGGCACCGGCCGGTTCTCGCTGACGGAGGAGCAGGCGTTCTGCCTGGCCGCCCCGGACGGCCCCAACCTGCCCGCGGCGTTCCTGCTCGCCCTCGGCATGCTGCGCGCCGAACCGCGCATCACCGAGGACTTCCGCACCGGCGCCGGAGTCGGCTGGCACGAGCACCACGAGGACGTCTTCGTCGGCTGCGACGCGTTCTTCCGGCCTGCCTACGTGGCCCAGCTGGTGACGAGCTGGATCCCGGCCCTGGAGGGGGTGGAGGCCAAACTCGCCGCCGGGGCGCGGGTGGCCGACGTGGGCTGCGGTCTCGGCTCGTCCTCGGCCCTCATCGCGCAGACGTATCCGCGCAGCACGGTCCTCGGCTCCGACTACCACGCCGAGTCCATCGCGCTGGCGAGCGAGCGGGCCGCCCAGGCCGGCCTGTCCGACCGGCTGGGCTTCGAGGTGTCCGGCGCGGACACCTTCACCGGCGCCGACTACGACCTGGTGACGATGTTCGACTGCCTGCACGACATGGGCGACCCCCTGGGCGCCGCCCGGCGGGTGCGCGAGGCGCTGGCCGCGGACGGGACCTGGCTCCTGGTCGAGCCGTTCGCCTTCGACCGGGTCGAGGAGAACCTGACGCCCGTGGGACGGCTGTACTACAGCGCCTCCACGTTCCTGTGCGTGCCCAACGCGCTCTCCCAGCCGGGCGGCTACGCTCTCGGCGCGCAGGCCGGTGAGGCCAGGATGCGGGAGCTGGTCACCGAGGCGGGCTTCACTCGGTTCCGGCGGGCCGCGGAGACGCCGTTCAACCTGGTGTACGAGGTCCGGCCGTAGGACGGCGCAGCGGCGTCGCCGCCCCCGCCCTCGCCGGCTCCCGGCAGGCGGCCCGCTGGTTCAGCCGGTGCGGAGCCTGTCCGCCGGGATGATCTCGCGGGGGATGCTCGGGCTCGTCCAGCGCAGCTCCGCGATGGCGTCGTAGCCGCCGTCGTAGAACTCCATCCTGAGGTCGTGCGAGCCGGCGCTCAGCGCGATCGCGGCGGTGTCCTCGCGCTTGGAGTGGTCGCTCCAGGCGTCGATGAGCAGCCGCCCGTCCACCCACAGCCGCACGCCGTCGTCGCTGGTCGTGATGAACGTGTACGTCTCCGCCTTGTCGGCGACGACCTTGCCGCTCCAGCGGGCGCTGAAGGTGTCGGCGCCGATGGCGGGGTCCGGGGAGGCCGAGCCCCAGTCGAAGTTCACGGTGGGGTCGACGCGGGTGACGCTGGCGCCGGTGAGGTCGGCGTTGTCGAAGTACGTCGCCGACAGGCCCTGCTCGTCGAGGACCAGGGTGGTGGCCGATCCGGCCGGCAACGTCACCGTGGCCCGGCCGCCGGAGATCGTCGCGGTGCCGGTGCGGTGCGGGGTCCAGGCGTCGGAGGTGCTCTGCCAGATCGCGGCGGTGCCGTTCGCCGCCCCGGTGAGGGTGAGGGCCGTCTCCAGCGGCTCGTCGCCCACGTTGACCAGGACGACGTTCCTGGCGTGGTCGGAGGCGAAGACGTGCAGCTTGGCGGTGCTCGCGCTCGCCTGGACGACGGTCGTGCCGAACGGCCTGAACAGGCCCTCACCGGTGTACATGCCGATGCCGTGGTACATGGGCAGCGGCTCGCTGCGGGCGATGCCGCCCTCGCCCTTGGTGCTGGTCAGGCCGAGCCGGCCGTTCTTGTCGCCGTACTGGAAGGCGCTCGCGCCGGCGTGCAGCATCTGGCCGAGGGCCGCCGCGCCCCACAGGGTGTTGAAGTGGGTCAGCGTGCGGTGGCCGTCCGGGTCGTCGTAGTCGGAGTTGAACTCGCCGATCTGGATCGGCAGGTCGTGGCCGAGCACGGAGCGGACCGTGGCGCGCACGGCCTCGATGTCGGTCTCGTAGTCGCGGATCACGTCACCGAGCAGCGCGTCGTCGGTGATGGGGTCGAAGCCGTTGCCGTAGTCGTGGTAGTCGACGAAGCTGACCCGGGCGCCCGATCCCTGCAGGAACGTGCGGATGTAGTCGTGGTCGTTCGAGGAGGTGGCGGGGCCGCCGATCGCGACGGAGGCGTTCTCGGCGCGCAGCGCGTCGGCGATGAGGTTGAATCGCCTGCTGTACTCCGTGGCCGTCATCTGCGGCTTGTCCGGGGTGCAGGAGCAGTTGAGCTCGTTGCCCAGGATGAACCGCTGGATCGGCTTGCCGGAGGCGGCGAAGTGCCGGTGGAGGGCGACCGCGTCGTCCCGGTTCACCTCCGCGCTCTGCCGGCCGTCCACCTGGAGGATGACGACCGGCTCCGCGCCCAGGTCGCGGATAACGTCGATCCAGGCGTCGCCCGAGACCTCGGTGGCGCACCTGTAGCCGCCGCAGACGATGGGGCTGCTGTGGTCGCCCGGCGTCTGGTAGTGCAGCTCGATACGCATGCGGCCCACGCCCAGCCTGCGCACGTGTTCGCGGTGCCTGGTGTCGTTGGTGATGTACGAGCCCTCGCCGTACCCGGTGATGGAGACGCCGATGTCGGCGGGAGAGATCGTGTGAACGGGCTTGGTGAAGTCCACCGAGACGGTGGCGGCCGCAACCGCTTGCGCTTGTGCGCCCGCCGGCCAGACCAGCGCGGCGGCCGTCAGGCCGCCCGCGAGAACGGCGCGTAACGCGCGGCGTGCAGATGCCGTCATCATGCTCCTGTCAGAGGTTGCTCAAGATCCCGGAGATCATGACATGCGTGGATGTCCGGAGGGTTAAGCGTCATGATCGGCCGGTCTGCCCCGCGGAAGCCGCCGTCTCACATGCCGTCACTGCTGACGCCTCTCTCCAGGTCCGCCACGGGCAGCCCCTACGGTGTTGTCATGAACATCTGCGTCTTCCTCTCCGCCGCCGACCTCGCCGAGACCTACACCCGGCCCGCCCGCGAGCTCGCGCGGCTGATCGGGCAGGGCGGCCACACGCTGGTGTGGGGCGGCTCCAACGTGGGGCTGATGAAGGTCGTGGCCGACGGGGTGCACGCCTCCGGCGGGCGCCTCATGGGCGTCTCGGTGCATTTTCTGGTGGACAAGGTGCGGCCCGGCGTGGACGACATGGTCATCGCGCAGGACCTCGCCGAGCGCAAGAGGCTGCTGCTGGCCAAGGCCGACGCGGTGGTGATCATGGTGGGTGGCACGGGGACCCTGGACGAGGCGACCGAGATCCTGGAGCTGAAGAAGCACGGGCATACCGACATGCCGGTGGTGCTGCTGAACACCGCGGGCTTCTACGACGGGCTGAAGGAGCAGTTCCGCCGCATGGAGGACGAGGGATTCCTGCCGCGTCCCCTCTCGGAGCTGATGTTCTTCGCCGATGAGCCCGTGGACGCCATGACCTACCTCAAGGAGTCACTCGGCGCCCGGTGAGGTCCGGGTCCTGGCCGGCAGGTCGGCGGTCGCCCGCGGTCCGGTTGGCCGAAGCTGCTCAGCGCAGTACGGCCGTCAGCAGGTCGGCGCCCAGCGCCGTCAGATCGGGGAGATTGACGGTGTAACGGACGTAGCGACCGTGCCGCCGGGCCGTGAGCAGGCCCGCGCGGCGCAGGACAGCGAGGTGGCGGGAGACCTCCGGGGGTGAAAGCTCCCAGGCGTGGGCCAGCTCACCGGTGGTGTGCGGGCCGCGGGCGAGGGTGCGCAGCAGCCGCAGCCGTACCGGATGCGCGAGCGCCTCCAGCCGGAGCGTCACCGTTTCCAGCGACACCGGCTCCGATGGGCTTGCCTCGGCCACGGGGTACTGCACCACCGGCTGCCACCCGGGCGCCTGGATCACCACCAGGTGCGGGCGGCCGAAGACGCTGGGAAGGAAGGTGACCCCGGTGCCGTGGGCGGAGGTCGCATTGTCCTGCAGTTTGTCGACGATGATGCAGTTGCCGTCCGGCGCCAGGGTGACGGCGCCGGAGACCGACGCGAGTGCCGCCCCGATGCCCTGGCGCTTCAGCAGGTCGTTCTTCAGGCGCAGGTCGGTGGCGAGTTGCACGGCGGCGCCCGCCCAGGCGGCGTCGAAGAAGGCCTCGGCGCACTGTTCGAGGGTGTCACGCACCCGCGCCCGAACGGCGGCCGGGTCCGCGAGCAGCCGTTCCGCGAAGGCCTCCTGGAGCGCGCCGCGGGCCTGGGCCAGGTCCAGGGCCCGCTCGCGCGCCGCCGCGTCGGCGAGCGGCGACGGCGCGCCGAAATGGACCCGGTTGCTGCCGCACGTGGTGATGAGCGCGGCGCTCACATAGGTTTCATCGTCGATCCGGTCCACCTCGTCCAGCTCCTCGGCGAGGGTCGGCCGGGGACGAGCGGGGACCAGGAAGTCGGCTCGTGAGGAACGCCAGAGGAACTCCGCCTCCCTGAGCCGCTCGGCCAGCTCCGGCCGCAGCCCGGCCCAGACGTCCCCGGCCCAGCCGGCGAGCTGCGGGTGATGCCCGGGTTCGGCCAGCACGTGCAGCATCGCGGTCAGCTCGGCCAGCGGGGAGGCGGCGAACCGCAGCCGCCCGGACGGCAGGCCGCCGATGTCGATCCTCAACGTCATCCCTCCATCATCGCTGGTCGGATGGCCGACGACCGCGTCGATTGACGGTGTCCGTCAACCGACGCGGTCGGCGCGGCGGCCGAACGCATCGTTGATGCCATGGCAACCACCACCAAGATCCAGCCGCGCGCCCTCGTCCGCGCCTCCGGAGGCCCCCGCTATGCCGTAGCCCTGGCCGTGGACGCGCTCGGCACCGGCATGCTGCGGCCCTTTCTGTTGCTCTACGGGGTGACGGTGCTGAGGCTGTCCGCGTCGGCCACCGGCATCGCCATGACGGCCGGCGTCGTCGTGGGTCTGGTGTGCATGCCTGCGGTGGGCCGATGGCTGGACCGGGGCGCACGCAGCACGGTCGTGGCGGCGTCGATGCTGGTGCGGGTGGTGGGCGTGGCGCTGCTGCTGGCCGCCCCGGCGGGGCACGTCTGGCTGTTCGCGACGGCGGCGCTCTTCCTCGGCATCGGCAACCAGGCGTGGCCGGCCGCCCACGCGGCTCTCGTGGCCACGGTCGCCCACGGCCGCGAACGCGACGCCGCTCTCGCGGGAGCCCGCGCCCTGCGCAACGCCGGCCTGGGCGTGGGCGCCCTCCTCGCCACCGCATGCCTGGCGGGCGGCACCACCGCACTGCAGGCGCTGGCAGCCGTCACCGGGCTCGCCTATCTCGCCGCGGCGGCCTTGGCATGGTCGGTCCACCTGCACGCGCATCCAGCCGCTGCTCCGGCCAGGGACAGGATCGACGGGCCCGCGCCTCGGATGCGCGCGCTGCTGGCCGCCAACGTGATCTATGTCTTCTGCCTCAACGTCCCCGAGATCGCGCTCCCCCTGGTCCTGGTGGCCCAGTTGCACGCGTCCCCGGTGTGGTCGGCGGCCATCTTCGTGGCGAACACGGTGCTGGTGGTCACCCTGCAGGTTCCGGTCACCGTCCTGATGTCCCGCTTCTCCCGGCGGACCATGCTGGCTCTCGCCGGTGTGGTACTCGCCGCGTCCTACCTCGGCTTCCTCGCGGCCACCTCCCTGGGACACGGATGGAGTGCCCCGGCCGTCGCCGCGGTGTCCGTGGTCTGCACCATCGGCGAGATCATCTATGCCGGCAGCGCCACCGCGCTCGTCACCGTCCTCGCCCCGGCCCCCGTCCTGGGACGCGCCCTGGCCCGCTTCCAGCTCTCCACGGGCTTCGGCCTCGCCGTCTCCCCGGCGGTCATCACCGCTCTCGCCTCCCACGGCTCGGCCGCCCTCTGGGGCAGCCTCGCCGCTGCGACGCTCCTGTCCGCCTCCGCCGTCGCCCCCGAGAAGGACCGTAGAACGCGGCTCAGCGGTTACCGTCGCCGGCTGCGAGCAGGCTCGTGAGCTCGGCGATCGCCACTCGTGCAGGTCCCAGCCCGCGCCCTTTACATTGTAGATTTTCAGCTCTGGAGCGCATCCCCCTCCGCCGCCTCGGCGACGCGCTTGATGGTCGCCAGTCGCCGGTCCCAGTCGGCCGCGAGCGCGGCCATCCACCGCGCCGTCGCGTCCAGCGCCGCCGGGCGGACCGCGTACCGCACCTCGCGGCCGACCCGGCTGCCGGAGACGAGCCCGGCGGCGTCCAGGACGGCGAGGTGCTTGACCACCGCCTGCCGCGAGACCGGCAGCCGCTCGGCGAGCGTCGTCGCGGTGGCCTCGCCCCGCGCTGCGAGCAGGTCGAGCAGGTGACGTCGCGTCGGGTCGGCCAACGCGGCCAGGACGCTGTCGACCTCCCCGGCGACGCCGCGACGTTCGTCCGTCACGCGGACGGCTGCTCGGCGCGCGCCTTGAGCGCGTCGAAGCACTGGGGCCAGCCGTCGGTGTGGTCCTTCAGGTTCCGGGTGCGCAGCTCCTCGGTGCCGGGCAGTGTCGCGAACCCGCTCTCCACGACGCGCAGCCGCGTCTTGTCGCCCTCCGGGGTCAGCGTGAACTCCACGAGGGTGCTGTTGTCCTCGCTCAACTCCTCCCCCGGGAACGCGCTGGTCCAGCGGTAGGCCAGGTACGTCGGCGGACGCACCGTCTCCACGCGCACCGGGAAGTCGCCGTGCTGGGCGTTCCTGGCCACCATCGACTCTCCTTCCCGTGCCACGGTGCCGGGCAGGCTCGCCTCGTCGGCCACCCAGAACCCGGGCTGGGCCACCAGCGACCAGACCCGCTCCAGGGACGCCGCGATCAGCGTTTCGCGTTCGATCCGATCCTCGCTCATGAGGAGACTCCTTCATACTCGTCCTTGCGTGCAACTTCAGAGTTGCACATCGACCCCTGAATGCGCAACCCAAGAGTTGCGCCTCCGTGCGGACCCCGTCTCGGGCCGGTGCGGCGGGAGTGCTTGGCTGGAGGTCAGGGCCGAACCGGACGCGGACGGAGGGAGCCGGTCATGGACGGGCGCGGGCACCGGTGTTTCGCGATGTGCTACGACGCCATCACCCGGGTCGCCGAGCGGTACTGGCTGGGAGCCGTACGAGAGGAGCTGGTCGGGGGCCTGGGCGGGCGGGTCCTGGAGATCGGCGCCGGCTCCGGCGCCAACCTCGCCCACTACCGCGCGGCCGGCCAGGTGGTGGCCGCCGAACCCGACGCCGCCATGCGCCGTCGCCTGCGCGCCCGGCCGGCCGGGGCGGCGGTCCCCGTCCGGGTGCTCGCCGCGCGCGGCGAGCGGCTGCCCTTCGCCGACGCCAGCTTCGACGCCGTGGTCGCCACCCTGGTGCTGTGCTCGGTCGACGACCCCGGCCGGACGCTGGCCGAGGTCCGGCGCGTGCTGAAGCCGGCCGGCCGGTTCGTGTTCTTCGAGCACGTACGCGGCACGGGCGCGCGCGGCCGGATCCAGGACCTGCTCACGCCGCTGTGGCGGCGCCTGGGCGCGGGATGCCACCTCAACCGGCGCAGCCTGGCCACGATCGAGCACGCCGGCCTGGCCGTCCACGACGTCCGGACGTTCGCGCCCCGCCCGAACCTGCCCGTCACCGTGCCGATGATCCGCGGAGTGGCCACCCGGGCGGGTCCCCCGCGCTGACGTCGCCGCGCCCGGCCCGCGGGCCGGCGTCCGGCCGGCGGAGCAGGCGACCGATGCGTGAAGCGTCCCGCGCGTCAGGCGTCCATGCCCTGGCGGAACAGCAGCCAGGCGCGCTCGGCCGTCCGGCGGCGGGTGTCCGCCGGTATCCTGGCGAGCAGTGCCGCGATCATGCCGATGACCGTGACCAGGTCCTCGGTGGTGACGTGGTCACGTACGCGGCCCGACTCCCGCGCCTCCGCGAGCAGGCCCTCCAGCAGCTCCGCCACGCGATCGCGCAGCCGGAGGAGGCGCGGGTCGACCGCGGCGCCGACCGCCCCGACCATGTCGATGAACGCGATCGAGGAGATGGCCTGCTCGGTCATGAGCGCCAGCATGTCGTCGAGCGTGGTGCCGGGCCGGGCGGCGAGCCCCTCCAGCTCCCTGACGCCGTCCT
The DNA here is from genome assembly GCF_031570565.1 of Nonomuraea sp. 3-1Str. NCBI lineage: Bacteria > Bacillati > Actinomycetota > Actinomycetes > Streptosporangiales > Streptosporangiaceae > Nonomuraea > Nonomuraea sp. 3-1Str. Next base: position 3,138 of record NZ_JALHBK010000043.1, on the reverse strand, counting down.
CGAAGACGGCCAGCGCGAGGCTGACGCGGTCGGGGAAGTGCCGGTAGAGGCTGCCCTGGCCGACGCCGGCCGCCCTCGCGATCGAGGTGAGCGGCGTGTCGAACCCGTCGGTGGCGAACAGCTCGCGGGCCGCCGCGATCAGCGCCGCCCGGTTCTCCGCCGCGGCGCTCGGGCCTCTGTTGGGTCGGCGTGCGTGGGACATGGAAGCTACGGTACCAACCGGACCGAATCGTCCGGTTGGCTTCCCGTGACGCTCGACACGGGTCGGCGGCCCGGGCTACGGTGCAACCGGACGACGAAGTCCGGTCGCCGGGGCTCACCGCCGGACGCGCGCCGCCGTCGCCCGCCCCGATCGAAAGGACGCGCCCATGACCGCCCACACCCTCGACGACCGTGTCGCCCTCATCACCGGAGCGGGGTCCGGCATCGGCCGGGCGATGGCCGTGACCTTCGCCAAGGCCGGCGCCCGCGTCGTGGTCTGCGACATCGACGCCGACGGCGCCGCCCGCACCGCCGCCGACATCGGTGACGCGGCCCTGCCCGCCACCGCCGACATCGGTGACGAGGCGTCGGTCACCGCGCTCGTCGAGACCGCGATCAGCGCCTACGGCCGCATCGACGTGCTGTGCAACAACGCCGGGATCATGGACACCATGGCCCTGCCCGCCGAGATCCCCCTCGCGCTGTGGGAGCGGGTCCTGCGCGTCAACCTGACCGGCACCTTCCTCGTCACCCACGCCGTCCTGCCCCACATGCTGCGCCAGGGCCGCGGCGCGATCGTCAACACCGCCTCCGAGGCGGCCGTCCGCGGCGGCGCCGCCGGAGCCGCCTACACCGCCTCCAAGCACGGCGTCGCCGGCCTGACCCGCAGCGTCGCCTGGGCCCACGCCAAGGACGGCATCCGCTGCAACGCCATCCTCCCGGGCCCGACCATGACCGGCATCGCCACCGCGGCCTCGTTCGACCCCACCGGCGCCGCCCGCCTCGCCCCCGTGCTCGCGCTGGGTGAGCGGATCGCCCAGCCGGAGCAGATGGCCGACGCCGCCCTCTTCCTCGCCTCCGACGCCGCCTCGTTCATCAACGGCGCCCTCGTCCCGGTCGACGGCGGCTGGTCGGCGGCCTGACCACCGGCGGCGGCGTCAACCGCCGGGACAGCCCTGGCGCGGCCAACCCGTGGGCCGGCGGGCCCGGCTCTGCTCGCGGACGAGCGCCCAGGCGCCCGCCGCCGGACCCAGGTGCCCGCGGCTTGCCGTGGTTGATCACCGCGTGGGTCGCCCGGGTCAGCAGCTCGGCACTCACGATGTGGGAGGTGATGGTTCTCGCTTGCGGCAGATGCTACGAAATCGTATGATCCGACATCGTGAAGTCCGAATCCGTATCATCTGAGTGGTCGGCTCTGCTCGCATTGCAGCGGGCCACCCACGCCACCCTGCAAGTGCTCGCCGCCGAGCTCGTCGACCTGGACCTGACCGCCTCCGAGATCAACGCGCTGGCGAACCTGGCCGACGGCCGGGGCCGGACCGTGTCCGAACTCGGCGCGGCCGTGGGCACCCGCCCCACCACGCTGACCAGCGTGCTGGACCGCCTGGAACGACGCGGCCACATCACCCGCGGCACCCGCCCCGGAGACCGCCGGGCGGTGCTCATCGAACTCACCTCGTCCGGGCGACTGGCCGCCACCACGATCCGCCAGGCCATCGCCGACCTGGAGCACCGCGCGCTCGGCGGCCTGCCGGACGACGCCATCGCTCACCTGCGCACCGCCCTGCAAGCCCTGACGGAGGTGCCCTCATGACCATGCACCCCGCCGACGAACACGTCGTCGGCGCCCCTGACTTCGATGCGTTGATGGCCGAGGTGATGGCGACCGCCGAGCGGTTCGGCCACCGGGAACATGTCCATCTGACCTGGCTGGCCGTTCGACGGGTTGGCGTGCCCGCGGCGGTCGGCCTGGTCAGCGACGGCATCCAGCGCACCACCCGCTATGCGAGGGTGCCCCAGAAGTACCACGCGACCATGAGCCGGGCCTGGGTCGAACTGGTCGGCCACCACGCGGCCGAACACGGCGAAGACGACTTCACCGCGTTCATCGACCACCACCCCGCCCTGCTCGACAAGCGGCTGCTGACCCGCTTCTACCAGCCGGCGACGCTGGCCTCCGCGCAGGCCAGGACCGGCTGGGTCGAACCCGACCGCGCCCCGTTCCCGTGGCAGGACACGGGCCGGCGGCGACCCCGGGACGAAGAGGCACGATGACCGTGATCGGGCAACGGCCGTCCACCAGGCTGTGAAGACCGGCTGAGTCCCGACGTGGCACCGTCCGCGGGCGCCTGGCCGTCGTGTCGAGGCCAGGCGCCCGCCGTACGGCGGGAATCAGACGCCGAACGGTCGACGAATCGCCTGATGGTGGGCCTGTCGGCGAGATCGAGCACCCTTACCTGAGACGCCGTACCCGAGGTTGCGTGTCAGCCAGGACAGGCTATGGAGATGGCGTCGGCGGCGATGGTGCGATCGCCTGGTCCGGTGTCGACGAGTTCGACCGACAGGTCGGTGGCGTCGGGAACCGAGACATGGTGCACCAGCCAGCCGCCAGGGTGGGCGGCTTGGTCGACGGGAAGGTCGGCGATCGAATCGCCGTCGGCGTTGCTTGTCCGATGGAGGCGGTAGATCGCGACTGCGGCGGCGTGCGAGGAGTCGGGCACGTGCACGGCCAGCGCGCAGCGTGCCGGGCCGGCGACACCGGTGACGGCCCGCCAGACGAATGACTCCTTCCACCGCAACGGGTAGGCGTATGGGGTGTATCCCGGCCACGGCATCAGCCGCCGCCGCTTCACCGCTGACCACCTCATCGGCTCAGACCGCCGGCGTCTCGATCTTGAGCTGGCGCTACTACGGCACCTACGACAGCCTGGTCACCTGCCAGGCCGCCGGCATCGTGGCCGTCTACTGGGACCACTACGCCGACTACCACTGCGACGGCGACGGTGACGGCGGCTACGAATTATGGGTCCGCTAGTGCTGTGACCGGAAATGATCGCCGGGTTGGCGTGTAGAGCGCCCTTGCCGGTTGGATGGTGCTGATCACGTTCGATCGGCGCTCGGGGGGCCAGGTGACACAACCGGTCAAGGTCCGCAGGC